>JAYWIC010000158.1:0-2324 GCA_043789195.1 Arenimonas sp.
GCCTGGAAAAGGCCTTCCTTGTCGGTATTGGCGCCGGTAAAGCTGCCTTTTTTATGCCCGAACAGTTCACTTTCCATCAGTTCGGTCGGGATGGCGCCGCAGTTGACTGGAATGAAGGGCCCGGAGGCACGGCTGCCGAGCTCGTGGATGGATCGTGCTACGAGTTCTTTTCCGACGCCAGATTCGCCGCTGATGTACACCGGAGCCTGGCTCCGCGCGACTTTGGTGATCGTGTTGCGCAGCTGCAGCATGCGCGGTGCATTACCCAGCAATTTGCCGGTGGCCTGTTGTTGGTTGGCGGCGCGTCTTTGTTCATTAAGCTCGAGCGCGTGTTGCACCAGACGTCGCAATACCGACAAATCGACCGGTTTGGAGACGAAATCAAAAGCGCCTGCTTTCAATGCCTCAACGGCTGCTTCGACGTTACCAAATGCAGTGATCATCGCGACCGGCGTCTCCGGAAAGCGCAGGTTTAAGTGGGCAATGATTTCAAGGCCGTTACCGTCGGGCAGTCGCATATCCGTCAAACAAATGTCGTACTTATTGGCAGAAAGTTGTGCTTTGGCGGTCGCAACGTCGGCTGCGGTATCCACACGCAAACCCATGCGGCCAAGAGTAAGCACCAGTAATTCGCGGATATCTCGCTCGTCATCGATAACGAGCGCGCTTCGAGGGGTGTTGGCCATAAATCACATCTAATGTTGTCGCCTACACCTTAGCGCAAGCAGGGCGAACGGCCAAGCGAAAGACTGGGGATTACTCCGGCATCATCAGGTTTTGGGAGCTTTGCATGCTGATCCGAAAACAGGAGCCACCGCCCGGCACAGGGGCGTAATGCAAAGTACATTGATTGGCTTCGCACAATTGCTTGGCGATATATAAACCAAGGCCGGTGCCATGTTCGCTGGTGGTATAGAACGGCGTGAATAATTGTTCGGCGACGCGAACCGGGATGCCCGGGCCGCGATCGATCACTTCGATGAGTGGTGCGCCCGTTGATTTGTCCAGACGGACCGAAACCGTGACCTGGGCAGGCTTTCCGGGTTCACGACCATAGTTGAGCGCATTGTGGACAAGGGCCGTCAGGACCTGATGCAATTGCTGCGGGTCTGCCATTGCTACTTGCATCCGTGATTCGTTGACGGCTTGCATGACATCGGTTTCTAGCGGGTGATTTTGGCGGTATTCCTCGACAAAGCGCCGCGTGAATGCCGTCAATTCAATGCTTTCAGATTGTGAGCGTTCACGTCTGGCGAGCCCAAGAATGTTTTCGACGATGCCATTCATCCGCTTGCATTGGCTGTGGATGATTTCGAGCAAACGCCTGTCGGCTTCTGGCATGCCTTCCGACTCGTCGAGTAACTGTGCCGAATAGCTGATGGCCGCCAACGGATTGCGGATTTCGTGGGCAATGCTGGCTGACAGCCGACCAAGTGTGGATAAGGTCAATTCTTCGGCGCGTACAGAATAAATGCGACTGTCATCGAGAAAAATCAGGAACATATTGTCTGTCACGTTGATCGAGACGAACCGCGGAAGCACTTCAGGTGCGGTTTCCGCAATCCTCATCGCCTTCGGCGTTTCACTGCGGTTACGCCGCCATTTCCAGAGACTTTCGTGCAACTGCGGCGCCACTTCATTCAGGGCTCGCCTATCGGGTGACGGATTGCCCAGTAAAGCCCATGCCGCTTCATTGGCCAGGCGAACTCGATGACCGCCGTCGACCACCAAAATGCCGGTTCTCATGCGCCGAATGACCAACTCGTTGATTTCAGACAAATTTGCCAGCTCTTCACCGCGCTTTTCAGCCAGGGCCTGACTCTCGCTCATTTGCCTGCTGAGGAGCTGGAAAAGCAGGGCAGAAGCGAGATACGTAACGGAAAACATCACCGCTTCAGCTGCCGGTACCTCGGATTCAATGCCCCAGAGCCGGTTGGCGATGTAGTTGGCCAGCACGAGGCCACAAGCGATGACGGCAAAGCCGATGCTCGCCCGAAGGCTCAGGATGAGGCCGGCAGCGGCTATGTTGAAAATGAGCAGTAGGCAAACGCCGCTATCAAGCCCTTGTAAACCAAACAGTGCGGAAGCTACGGCCGCGAGGTCGAACAACAACCCAAATGCGATTTGGCGCCGGACACGCATGTTTGAACGGGTGCTGGCCCACAAGAAGAAGCCGGCCGCGATCAAATAGACGATCGCGCCTGTTTTAGCGAGCCACGGGAAGTCCAGCTTGGCAACCAGCAGGCCCACCGGTGAAAACGCTACCAGTGCAAACAGGCCCGCCTCCAGAATGCGGTAGAGCGAGAAGAAGTAAATTTCCCGTC
>JAYWIC010000159.1:0-2303 GCA_043789195.1 Arenimonas sp.
CCGAAGAAATTTCCAAGCAAATGGCGATTGCCGGTTGGGAAGTGGCATTGAGTCTGGCGAAAGAAAAAGGCCCGGCCCCGATCATGGACGAAGAGTTCAACGTTGATGCCGAAATGCTGCGCAAACGTCCTGAAATGACCAAAGACGGCTGGAAGCTCGGCCAGAAAATTAAAGGCCGCGAATTGCATGCGAAATATTCGCGCTATATGCAGCGCGTTGCCGGTGTGGCACCGGAATTAGTGAAAGAACTGTCGGAAGTGGGCGCGCGCTTCACCCACCACAGCTCGATCGCCCCGACCGGCACCATCTCGCTCTCGCTCGCCAATAACGCCAGTAACGGTATCGAACCTTCGTTCGCCCACCATTACTCACGCAACGTGATTCGCGAAGGCAAGAAGTCGAAAGAAAAAGTGGAAGTGTTCAGCTTTGAATTGCTCGCTTACCGCACCCTGGTAAACGAAGACGCTATGCCTTACTCGACCGAAGCCAAGGCCCAGTTGCCCGATTACTTCATCGCCGCCGACGACATCCTGCCGAAAGCCCACGTCGATATTCAGGCCGCCTCGCAATTGTGGATTGATTCCTCGATCTCCAAAACCGCGAACGTGCCGACCGACTTTGCCTACGAAGAATTCAAAGACATTTATCGTTACGCCCATTCAAAAGGCTTGAAAGGCTGCACCACGTTCCGTTTCAATCCGGCGGCCTTCCAGGGCGTGCTGGTGAAGGAATCGGATCTGGAAAACACCACCTATAAATTCGAGCTTGAAGACGGCAGCATGATCGAAGTCAAAGGCAACGAAGAAATTGAATACGATGGCGAAACCCACAGTGCCGCCAACTTGTTTGATGCTTTGAAAGAAGGTTACTACGGTAAGTTCTAATTATTCTTTTATCGGCCATGGCGAATGCGATGGCCGATACGGGAACAACATGTCGTAAACGAATACAAGACTTCAACATAACGAGGAGGCAATATGAAAAAGAAATCAGGTAATGTCATTAGTAATAGCTTCAATAGTGCAGTTGAAGCCGTCAGCGACAAAGCGAACGAAGTGGTCGCCGCTGTCAAAAAGAAAACCGCACCGGCCCGTAAAAAAGCCGAAGCCGCCGTAAAAGGTGCGATCAAGTCGGCCGAAAAATCAAAAGCCGGCAAAGCCGTTTCCGGTGCCATCAAATCGGCCGAGAAATCCAAGGCTGGCAAAGCCGTAGCATCGGCTGCCGCCGCTGCCGGCAAGAAAGTGGTCGAAGCAGAAAAATATGCTGCCGGCATGATGAACAAAGCCAAGGCTGCCGTCACCGGCAAAGCACCAGCGAAAAAAGCGGCTGCTAAAAAGAAAGCGCCTGCTAAAAAGGCCGCCGCCAAAAAAGCGCCGGTAAAGAAAGCAGTCGCGGCCGTTAAAAAAGCCGTCAAGAAAGCCGTGAAGAAAGTTGCCGCCAAAAAACCGGCAAAGAAAGCAGCAAAGAAAGCAGCAAAGAAAAAGTAAAATCCGCTTACAGGCCCCTCTCCCCATCACAACGATGGAGAGAGGGTGCCCCGCAGGGGCGGGAGAGGGTAAAACGAAGTCAGTAAACCAAACAACGCCGCACTACATGAAGAAGTGCAGACAACAAAAGAAATACCACGGAGTTCAAGCAGCAATGGCCATCAAAATTACAAAAAAAATCAAGAACTACAGCGTCGTCAAGCCCGAAGATAAAGTGGCCGAGGCAGCAGCACCTGCGCCGCAAACCATTATCATCGAACGCCCGATGGCCGAAATCATCCTGATGCACGAAAAACTCGAGCGTCCGGAAGCTTTGGTAGGCTCGACCTACAAAATCAAATCACCGCTCGTTGAACACGCCATGTACGTCACCATCAACGACATCGTGCTCAACCCCGGCACCGAACACGAACTGCGCCGTCCGTTCGAAGTGTTTATCAACTCGAAAAACATGGACCACTTCCAGTGGGTGGTTGCCATTACCCGCATCATGAGCGCCGTGTTCCGCAAGGGCGGCGACGTTACCTTCCTGGTGGAAGAACTCAAAGCCGTATTCGATCCACGCGGTGGTTATTTCAAGGCCGGCGGCGTCTACATGCCGTCCATCGTCGCCGAAATCGGCAGCGTGATCGAACAGCACATGAAATCGATCGGCCTGATCCACGACCCGGAAATGTCCGATGCACAACGCGCGCTGATCGCCGAAAAGCGTGCCGCTTACGAGAACCGCAATGCAAAAAAGTCTGAGCCCGCGTCAGCGGGTTCCGAAGAAGGTTTAGTTCCGGGCGACCTCGCCGGAGCCGGTGCTGAAAGCGC
>JAYWIC010000160.1:0-2296 GCA_043789195.1 Arenimonas sp.
ACTGCCATTCTTCTTACTTTTTCTACCGGCAGCTTATCCGCTGCGGATAAAAAAGATACTCCGAAATGGGATGTCAATGCATTCCACAAAGGCGCAAAAAGTATTTCCTTTTCGACTGACGAAGGCACCTGGCTGGATCTGGATGTCAGTCCCGATGGCAATACGATCGCCTTTTCGATGATGGGTGATATCTACACATTGCCTATCAATGGCGGCGGCGCAATTCGCATCAGTTCCGGCCCTGCCTATGATGTGCAGCCGCGTTTCTCGCCCGACGGCAAACAAATCGCGTATACCTCGGACCGTGCGGGCGGCAATAATTTGTGGCGCATGAATCGCGACGGCTCGGATGCGAAACAAGTGACGAAGGAAAGTTTCCGTTTGCTCAACAATCCGATCTGGACTCCCGATGGCCTGTACCTGATCGGTCGCAAACACTTCTCCTCTGAACGCTCGCTCGGTGCTGGCGAGTTGTGGATGTACAACCTGAAAGGCGGCAGCGATGGCCTGCAATTGAACAAACGCAAGAACGACCAGATGGATCTTGGCGAGCCTGCCATCAGTCCGGATGGCCGCTATGTTTATTATTCAGAAGACGTCAGCGATGGCGACACCTTTTCGTATAACAAGAATGTCTATGGCGTTATTTATGCGATCAAACGCCTGGATCGAGAAACTGGCGAAGTCCGTACATTGATCTCGACACCTGGCGGCGCGATTCGTCCGCAACCCTCGCCCGATGGAAAATCGCTGGCCTTCGTGAAACGCATTCGCGACAAATCGGTGTTGCATGTTTTGGATTTGCAATCCGGTTCCACACGCCCGGTTTGGGATGGTTTATCGCATGACCAGCAGGAAGTCTGGGCAATTTTCGGTCCGTATCCGAATTTCAACTGGACGCCGGATTCGAAAAACGTCGTGATTTGGGCACAGGGCAAACTGTGGCGCGTCGACATGAAAAGCGGTGCACAAACCGCCATCCCGTTTACTGCCACCGTGCAGCAAACGCTTGTGAAACCGCTACGTTCCGCCTATCGCGTCGACGGCAACAGTTTCACCGCGAAAATGATTCGCGATATCGCGAGCAGCCCGGATAAAAACAGTATCGTGTTCCATGCCGTCGGCAAACTCTGGAAGAAATCCCTTCCGAACGGCACGCCGGTCCGCCTGACTTCCGATGCTACGCAATTTGAATACCAACCCGCCTACCGCAGCGATGGCAGAAAATTGCTGTACACCACCTGGTCCGATGAAAATCTCGGCGCCATTGTCGAGCTGGATTTGGCTTCCGGTCAAAGCCGCAAACTCACGAGCGAACCTGGCTACTATTACGGCCCGCGCTATTCGAATGACGGCGCACGTATTTTGTACACCAAGCAATCCGGTAGTAGTTTGACCGGGGGGCTCTGGAGTGGCGAGCGCGGCATCTACGTGATGGATGCGCAGGGTAAAAATAGTTATCGCGTCATGAAAAGCGGCAGCGATCCGCAGTTTTCACCCGACGGCAAACGCATTTATTTCATGACTGGCGGCGGCTTGACGAGAAAACTGCAAAGCATCGGTATCAATGGCGAAGAACCCCGCGATATTTTCACGATGAAGTATCCGGATTTCGTCAGTATCAGCCCGGATGGAAAACACGTTGCGTTCACCGAGTTGTATCAGGCCTATCTCGCACCGATTCCGCAAACCGGCGGCGTGGTCGAATTGTCGAAAGACATCACTTCCCTGCCCATCACCAAACTCAGCACCGATACTGGTGCTTACATCCATTGGTCACACGATTCGAAATCCCTGCATTGGCTCGTCGGTGATCGGTACGTGTCGCGCGGCATTGCCGCCGGTTCGGCCGATACCGGCGTCAGTCTCGGCTTGACTGTGGCTACCGACAAACCCGCGGATGTGTTTGCCTTTACCGGGGGCCGTGTAATCACCATGCGTAATGCACAAAGCCAGCAGGAAGTCATCGAAGACGGTGTTGTCCTCGTGCAGGGTTCGAACATTGTCGCGGTTGGAAAACGTGGCGATGTCGCGATTCCGCAAAACGCGAAAACCATCGATGCCTCCGGAAAAACCATCTATCCCGGCATTGTCGATGCCCATGGCCACGGCAACCATTTCGGTGGCGGCGTGATGGCGCAGAAGAACTGGGCCTATTACGCCAATCTTGCTTTCGGCGTAACGACTTTGCATGACCCATCAGCCACCACCGAAATGGTGTTCTCGCAATCGGAATTGCAAAAAACCGGTGAACTGGTGGGCCCGCGTGTGTTTTCGACCGGCACCATTTTGTATG
>JAYWIC010000161.1:0-33100 GCA_043789195.1 Arenimonas sp.
TGGCAGCGGGGATTGCCGTCGGAGACATGGACCCGGCACAGCAGCAAATGGTGATGTCCGCGCTTGGCGCGACCACGCAATATGGTGCGGTCTTACCCTTCGGCCGCAGTCATGAAACCCAGGCCGATGAAGTGGGGTTGATGTTGGCCGCCGCCGCCTGTTTCAACCCTAAAGAAGCCATTCCGCTCTGGGAGCGCATGTCGCAACTCAACGGTGGGCAACGACCTCCGGAATTTGCATCGACGCATCCGGACCCCTCCAATCGAATCGCTCACCTGCAATCGCTGATGCCGAAAGCGGAAAAATTCTACGCCAAATATTGTGGCGCCAAACAATAAGTCAGCTGCATTTCGGAAAGCGAAATGAAAAAATATGCCGTTTGTTTGCTATTCATCGTGATCATGTTTACAGCGGCCTTTCCCGCCGCTTTCTTTCCACCAGGCGACTGGTATTTGAGTTTGAACAAGCCCGGCTGGAATCCACCAAGCTATTTATTCGGACCGGTGTGGAGCAGCCTCTATGTGTTGATCGGCATCGCGGGCTGGCGAATATGGCGTGTACGCAACGAGGCGTGGACTCGGCCGGTTTTGATTCTCTGGGTGCTGCAATGGATATTGAACGCGGGGTGGTCGTTGTTATTTTTTGGCCTGAAATCGCCGGCTATTGCATTGCTGGAAATTGTGGTTTTATGGGGGACGATACTGGCTTTTATGCTGATGACACGACGACAGGATCGCTGGGCGACTAGTCTGTTCGCCCCTTATTTGCTGTGGGTGAGTTTTGCAACGGTACTCAATGCCACCCTCTGGTATTTGAATCGCTAAATTGGCACGACCTCGAAAGGCCAGAAAACAGGCCAATCAAAAACTGATGAACAAGCCACCATTGACCGGCAAATTTACGCCGGTCAGGTAGCTTGATTCTTCCGCGCAGAGAAAAGCGACGGCACGGGCAATGTCGTCGGGTTGACCAATGCGGCCCACCGGAACGGTCGCCAGAATCTGGTCACGCAATTCCTGTGGCACGGCATCGGTCATGGCGCTTTTTATGTAGCCCGGGCTGACACTGTTCACGGTGATGCCTTTACGGGCAACCTCGCGAGCGAGCGACATGGTAAAGCCGTGCATGCCCGATTTGGCGGCAGCGTAATTGCTTTGACCGAATTGGCCGGTTTGTCCAATGATCGAGCTGATGTTGACGATGCGTCCGTAGCCACGTTCGCTCATACCATCCACCACCTGACGGCAGAGGTTGAATACACTCGTCAAATTCACCGAAATGACGGCGTCCCAGTCGGACGGTGTCATTTTCTTCAATACGGCATCACGGGTGATGCCAGCATTGTTGACGAGAACGCTGATCGGCCCGTGAAGCGATTCCACTTGCTGTACAAACTGGGCGCATTGGTCAAAATCGCTCACATCCATCGGTTCGAAATGAATATTCAGATTCTTCATCGACATCTGGATGTCGTCCCATCGCGATTGGGAAGCATGAAGGTCGGCGGCAATGACTTTGAAATTAGCTTGAGCAAGAGCGCGGCAGGTAGCAAGGCCGATGGCGCCGAGGCCACCGGTTACCACGGCGATTCGTGAATTCATGAGCGATTAGTTTCAGTATTGGTGTTTGTCTTTCGGGAAGATTTGGTTTTTCGTGCAGGAGTTGCTGGCCCGAGAATACCTTCTTGCAGTGTTTTCCATAATTCCAGATTGCGTTCGGTGATTTGATTCAACAAGGGCCAAGGAGTTTGCCCGACGATATTGCTGACCTGGCTGCGAAGGCTTTGTTGCTGATCGATGAACATGTCGACGCTACGTTCCAGATAGCTGCCGATATAGCCCTGCAGCGAATCACCGTAGAAGCGGATGATTTCAGTTAGTAATTGCGCCGATAAAATGGGCTGGCCGATGTCTTCGTGCTCGGCAATGATTTGCAGCAAGACGGAACGGGTAATATCCTTGCCGGTTTTTGCTTCGCGTACTTCAAAAGATTCGCCTTCGATAATCAATTGGCGAATATCTTCCAGGGTAATGTAGCTCGAAATCTCGGTGTCGTAGAGCCGTCGATTCGGGTATTTTTTGATGATACGGATATCTGACATTGCATGCCCTGCGCTGGCGAATGGTGCTTATGAAGCTCTGAGCATCGCGCTTTATCGGAATTCATGCAAGTAGGTGCGCGAGTCGAAACTGCTATGAAGTTGGCATTTGTGAATCACGGGGAATTTTCATTGCATCAAATCGCGCAATAGCTTGTAACAACAGGCATTCAGGGTCGTCATCAAGAGGCCAGTTTGCCATGTCTTGCCCCAACAGTTTCCAGACCATGCGCATGGCGGGGATAGGGTCATTCGGGTCAAGCGGGAATGCCGCCAGCGACTTGGATAATTTATGGCCAGATGCATCGACCACGAGAGGCAAATGCGCATATTCCGGCAGCGCGAATCCCAGTAGCCTCTGCAGATAAATTTGTCTGGGTGTTGATTCAAGCAAGTCCATGCCGCGCACGATATGCGTGATGCCCTGGTCGGCATCGTCCACAACGACGGCAAGTTGGTATGCCCAGAAACCATCGGCCCGTTTGATCACCGTATCACCAACGTCACGTCCAAGTGCTTGTGAAAATCGGCCTTGAATCTGGTCGTCAAATTCGATGCTGCTATCGGGAACCCTGAGTCGGATTGCCGAATTTTTTTCAGCGTTTCTGCTGATGCAGCCCCGGTGAATGCCCTGATGTTCGACCAAGTCTTTTCGTGAACAAAAACACTCGAAGGCATCCCCGGAATTAAACAGTTTTTGCAATATTTCCTGATAGCGATCGTAACGCCTGCTTTGCCACAAGGCTGGTTCGTCGGACTCCATGCCAAAACTTTTTAGGGTGATAATTTGGCCGTGTGCAGCGCCTTTGATTTCTCTGGGCGGGTCAATATCTTCTACACGGATTAACCACTGGCCACCGGCTTGCCTGGCCATTAGCCAACTTCCCATAGCGGCCAGAAGCGAGCCCAAATGCAATGGCCCGGTCGGTGATGGCGCGAAACGGCCTCGGTAGGATTTTGTAGTTTCCATACGCCAAGCTTAGCTGAATAAAAATCGTTTTTTGATGGGCGCAGACTTGAAATTCACATTCCCAGCTATACATTTATTGGGTCATAACTTTACGCAGGTCTTTTACTATGTTTACCCGTGTCGGCTTGTTTTTAGCCACCAACATTGCCATTTTGGTTCTGGTGTCGCTCATATTCAACCTATTGGGGCTTGATCTTCGTGCTGCACAATACGGCACTGATTTGAGTGGTTTACTGCTGATGTGTGCCGTCTTTGGTTTCGCAGGCTCTTTCATATCCTTGGCGCTATCGAAATGGATGGCCAAACGCGCCACCGGCATGATGGTCATTACACAGCCACGTAATGAAATAGAGCAATGGCTGCTCAGTACGGTTCAAAAGCAGGCCGATAAGGCTGGAATTAAAATGCCCGAAGTCGGCATATACGAGGGCCCGGAAATCAATGCTTTTGCCACGGGTATGACACGTAATAGCTCGCTCGTCGCGGTATCCAGCGGCTTGCTGAGAAACATGACGCGTGATGAAGCCGAAGCCGTGCTGGCCCATGAAGTCAGCCATATCGGCAATGGCGATATGGTGACACTCACGCTAATTCAGGGCGTGGTGAATACCTTTGTCATGTTCTTCGCGCGCATTATCGGCAACATCATCGATAAAGCCGTGTTGGGTAATCGTGATGGTCATGGACTGGGCTATTTCGCCGTGGTCTTTGTTCTCGAAATCGTATTCGGCTTATTTGCTTCGATCATTGTCATGTACTTCAGCCGTTGGCGCGAGTTTCGTGCCGATGCGGGTGGCGCGAATCTCGCGGGCAAACACAAGATGGTAGCGGCATTGGAGCGCCTAGCGAAAAATCAGTCGCAAAGTACTTTGCCAACCCAGATTGCCGCGTTCGGTATCACCGGAAATCTGGCACAGGGCTTCAAGAAACTATTCATGAGTCATCCGCCTTTGGCCGATCGTATTGCGGCACTCAAAAACAGTTCTTCGATCTAATGATGACTTGATCCAAAAAAACCGCCGTGAGGCGGTTTTTTTCTGGCCAGAAATTCTGGAAGTTAAAACTCGTAGGTCATAGTCGACATCGGCGGTGCAAGGAAATTGCCTTGTACATAATCAATACCGGTCGAAAACAGGAATGACATGCTGCCAGCGTCCGAGACAAACTCGGCAACACATTGCTTGTCGAGCTTATGGGCCTCCTCGACGATTTCCTTGACCTTTTTCTGGCTATCCGGGTTTTTAGCGAGATCGATGATAAAGCTACGATCAATTTTCAGTATTGCCGGTTCAAAATGCTTGAGCATCTGGAAGGAATTCAAGCCGGTACCGAATTGCTCCAGGCATAGACGGCAGCCGAAGGAGCCGACGATTTTCTGGAAGGCCTGCAGTGCTTTCAAATGACTGAAAATTTTCGATTCCGGTATTTGCAGGACTAATTTATTTCCAGAGATGCCCTGTGCTTTGAGCTGGCTCGAAATGAAGTTATGCAAATCACCTTCGACTAGCGAAGCAGGGGTTACTTTGACGTAAAGCGTGGTGTCTATGCCTGCTTTGGCTTTTTCGGCCAGCAGACTAATTGTCCTGCCGATCACCCAACGGTCAATATCGGCAAGCAAGCCATGCTCTTCGGCAATAGGGAGGAAGTTCTCTGGCGAAACTATCTCGCCGGTCGGGGCCGTCATCCGCAACAGCACCTCATAGGCTTCGCCTTCGGCACCGGCAAGGCTGATCATCGGTTGGTAGTTCAGTACAAATTGATCTTCGTTCAACGCTTCCTTGATACGTGCAACCCAGGCCTGGATTAATTCTTCCTCGGCGCGATCGCGTGCAGCGGGGTCGAAAATGTCGTAGCGGTTGCCGCCCACGCCTTCGGCAGATTGCAGGCACTGACTGGATTTACCGAGGATCTGGGGCACGCTGGCAATCTTCTCGCCGATTTGTACGCCACCGATACTGACGGTGAGTGCGAGCGAATGCTTGCTCAGGTCAATCAACTGGCCTTCGAAAGCAGCCCGAATTTTTTCTGCCAACGCTATGGTCTGGTTGTGGTCGTGGTGTCGGCATAGAACAGCGAAGGTATGGTCGGCAAATCGGGCGACGATGCTGTTTTCATCCATCAGGCCCTGTAAACGATCGGCCATCTTTTTCAATACGTCGTCGGCGAGTGCCATGCCAACTTCTTCGATGCGGTTATCGTAATTGTCGGGTTCGATAAGCAGAAGCGACTGATTGGCTTTGCCCGTCACGGCAGCCGCCACGACGGCTTCGGTTTCGGTAATAAAAAATTGGCGGTTGTAAAGATTGGTGGTGGGGTCACGCTGACGCAGATTATCGAGTTCTTTCACCATGTCGGCGTCAACCGTCTGCTGGCGGAAAACAATTTGAAGGCAGGATTCGCCTTCATAGGTCGCGGGTGAAAATTCCATTACGGCATCGAACTGGCTGCCGTCGCTGCGTACGGCGGCACATTCCAGATTCTTGGGTGGCGCTTCGCCTTTGCTGATATTTTTCAGTACCTGCTTGAAGGCATCGGCGTGTCCGGAATCAATCAAGTCGAGTACCGACAGGCCTTCAACTTCATCGAACTCTTCGAAGCCAAACATTTCCAGATAGGCTTCGTTGGCGCGAATATGCATGCCTTCGTGGATGTAGGCAATCGGATCGCGCGACGAGGAAATCAGTGTGTCGCAACGACGCTCGGTTTCACGCAGGGCCGCTTCCAGATGACGCAAGCCACGGCGACTGAGCAGGGCATTAAATTCATTGCGGACGACAAATTGCACGTGTTCGGGTTTTGTACGCAGTGCTACGTCGCGCGAACCGGCTGTAATTGCGGCCATGACGCTGTTTTCATCCAGTACTTTTACCGAGGCCAGCACGGGAATGTCTTTGCCGGTGGCCGTCACGGCGGAGACCACTTGGCCAAAACTGATGTATTTCGAGTCAAACGCCACCAGCACCATGTCAACGCTTTGGCTGCCCAGCAGTGTCTGTAGATTTTCTTCGGATTCTGGTCGTTGCGGTCGGATAGCCATGCCGCCATTACGCAGCATACTGATGAGATGCTCGGCATCTTCCAGCTGATCTTCCACCAGTAACAACCGGATGACGGCGTCCTGCTTTGCCATCCAAAAGACTCCTTAACCCGATAAAGGCTTGTACGCGAGGACGTTTACAATACCAGAAGTAGCCTCGTGATGACCATCATAAGGGCGTTTTACTTGCCTCGCCGGAGATTTCCCTGACCAGCTTGGGGACCAAATAGCCGGGCAGGGCTTTCATCATGCCAGAATGAATATCGCGAGCATGCTGATCTTCGATTTGGAAGTGGGCAGCGCCCTGAACCTTGTCGAGTTGATGCAGATAGTAGGGCAGTACACCGATCTCGAAAAGTTGCTCCGCCAAGCTGTTTTGCTCGGTGATGCTGTCATTCACGCCTTTCAAAAGTACCGTTTGATTCAACATGGTGACGTTACGGAGCTTTAGCCTTGATACGGCTTGGGCAACATCGAGACCCAGTTCATTGGCATGGTTGGCATGGATAACCATGGCAAGTGGCCAATGCAAGCTGTCGATCCAGCCTAGAAATTGTTCATCAACACGTTCGGGCAATACGACGGGCAAGCGCGTGTGGATGCGAAGTCGCTTGATATGAGGTACTTGGGCTAGTTGGCTGGTCAGTTCTTTTAATTTTGCCGTCGATAATGACAGCGGGTCGCCACCGGACAAAATCACTTCGGTAATGCTGATGTCGGATTTCAAATAAGAGATGGCCTCGGACCACTGTTGGCTGGCCGCCGTTTCCTCGGCATAGGGAAAGTGTCGGCGAAAGCAGTACCGGCAATGTATGGCACAGCTTCCGGTGGTAATCAGCAGCGCTCGACCATGGTATTTGTGGATAATCCCGGTTCCACCTCTGGCCGCTGCGTCGCCGACAGCGTCAAAACTGAAGCCCTCGGCCAGTTGGTCTTCTTCGATAACCGGCAGAACCTGGCGCAAAAGGGGGTCATTGGCATCGCCCCGGCGCATTTTTGCGATAAACCCCATCGGTACGCGTAATGGAAACTGGGCAGCGGCTTGGTCGGATATTTTTGCTGCCAGATGCGGCAAAGCCAGCATTTCCAGCAGGTCGCGCGGGTCGCGCACAGCTTCACGCCAAAGCATTTGCCATGACTTGGGCTGCGCGGAGGGGCTGTTAGCGGTTATCATAGCGGGCTTGCTGGGTCGGATTTAATCGCCGATTGGCGGGTCAAGACCCCAATTTTACCAAACTAAACGCCGCCAAACGCGGCCTTTGCTTTTCAGGAGTAACACCATGGCTTCATACGGCATGAATGATGTCAAAAACGGCAGTAAGATTATTGTGAATAACGAGCCGTGCGTCATCACAGAAACCGAGTATGTGAAGCCCGGCAAAGGCCAAGCATTTACCCGTATCAAATACCGTTTTATTAAATCAGGTCGTGTAGTTGAAATGACCATGAAAGCGACTGACGATCTGGAAGCCGCCGACGTGATGGATACCGATATGCAGTATTTGTACAACGATGGCGAGTTCTGGCACTTCATGCAGGAAGAAACCTTTGAGCAAGTGCAAGCCAATGCTGCCGGTGTAGGTGATGCTGCCAAATGGATCAAGGGCGAAGAATCCTGTGTCGTGACTTTGTGGAATGGCTCGCCGATTGCGGTAACGCCGCCAAACTTTGTCGAACTTCAAATCGTCGAAACCGATCCGGGTGTGCGTGGCGATACTTCCGGCGGTGGCGGCAAACCGGCGAAACTGGAAACCGGCGCAGTGGTTCGCGTTCCTTTATTCGTTGCTCAGGACGAAAAGATTAAAGTTGACACGCGTACGGGTGAATACGTTTCGCGGGTAAAATAAACCCAGTAATCATTTTGGAAAAAAACATGACGGAATCGCTTATAGCCTGTGATCTTATTATCGAAGCAGGTTGGGTGGTGCCCGTACAACCTCACGGCGTAGTGTTCGAAAACTACGCCGTTGTCGTTTCTGGCGACCGGATCGTTGATCTGTTGCCGATCGCCGAAACAGCCAAAAAATATTCCGCGAAGAAAATCGTTTCGCGCCCCGATGCCGTTTTATTGCCGGGATTGGTGAATGCCCACACGCATAATCCGATGACATTATTGCGTGGCGTGGCAGACGATTTACCCTTGATGCCATGGCTGCAGGAGCACATCTGGCCGATTGAAGGCGCCATCATGGGGCCGGAATATGTTTCCGATGGCGTTGAGTTGGCTATTGCTGAAATGCTGCGCGGCGGTACGACCTGTACCAACGACAATTATTTTTTTCCGGATGCACAAGCGGCCACCTACAACAAACATGGTTTTCGTGCGCTGGTGGGATTGCCGATCATTGATTTTCCATCGGCGTGGGCGAAGTCGAATGCCGAATATTTCGATAAAGCCTGCGAAGTGCATGACAATTATCGCCGTGATGCCCTCGTAAGGACTGCATTTGCGCCGCACGCTCCTTACACGGTGTGCAACGAAAATTTCGAGCAGATTCGCGTGCTTTCCGACCAGCTCGATATCCCCGTGCATTGCCATGTGCATGAAACCGCACATGAAGTGGAAGAGTCGATCAAGCTGCATGGCATGCGGCCGATTGCCAGGCTCGATCAACTTGGCTTGTGGAATGACCGCATGATTGCCGTGCACATGACGCAATTAACCGAAGCTGAAATCGCCCTGTGTGCCGAACGAGGAGTATCGGTAGTACATTGCCCGCAATCGAACATGAAACTGGCCTCGGGCTTTGCCCCGATTGAAAAATTACGACGCGCCGGCGTCAATCTGGCCGTGGGTACCGATGGCTGTGCCAGCAATAACGATCTCGATATGTTCGATGAGTTGCGAACGGCAGCCTTGCTGGCGAAAGCTGTGGCATCGGATGCCACGGCACTGAATGCTGCGACGTCTTTGCACATCGCCACGCTGGGTGGCGCGAAAGCGATAGGAATGGCGGATTTGATCGGATCGATTGAAATCGGCAAACAAGCCGATCTGATTTGTGTCGATTTAAGCGCGATAGAAACCCAGCCAATTTACAACGTCATTTCACAACTGGTGTATTCCTGTGGCCGACAACAGGTGAGTGATGTCTGGATTGCCGGCGTTGCGAAACTCGAGCAAGGCCATCTGCTGGCGATGGATAGCATTGCCATAAAACAGAAAGCGAAACACTGGCGTCAACGTATTGCTGCGATTTAAGAAGGTCAGACATGAGTACCGAAAACGTAAGTCGCGCCGAGATTGATAAATTTGGCGCCTTGGCAAACCGCTGGTGGGACGAAAACGGCCCGCAAAAGCCTTTGCATCAATTAAATCCTGCGCGTCTGGATTACATTGCAAAACAGTTTCCGCTGAAGGGCAAAAAAATCCTGGATGTCGGTTGTGGTGGCGGCTTGTTGAGCGAGGCCTTGGCCCGCGAAGGAGCCGATGTGGTTGCGCTCGATTTATCGTCCGAGCTTATCGAAATTGCCAAGCTGCACTTATACGAATCCAATGTAAAAGTGGATTATCGATTGCAATCGGTGGAATCACTTGCAGAAGAAATGGCAGGACAATTCGATGCCATCACCTGCATGGAAATGCTGGAACATGTGCCGGATCCGTCATCGATTTTGCGTGCCTGTGAAACCTTGCTCAAGCCGGGCGGCAAGTTGTTTGCGTCAACGCTTAACCGCACGCCCGCAGCTTTCGCGGTAGCCATTGTCGGTGCCGAATATCTTGCGAATTTGTTGCCAAAAGGTACTCACGAATACCAGAAATTCATCAAGCCTTCCGAGCTGGCTTCCTGGTGCCGTGCCGAGGGTTTCAACGTCACCGATATCAGCGGTCTGGCTTACAACCCCTTAAGTGGCAAAGCCTGGGTGAACGATCGCACTGATATTAATTACTTGATTACAGCCGAAAAGCCATGAGCAAGATCAAAATGGCACCGGTCATCCTGTTCGATCTGGACGGCACCTTGGTCGATAGCGCAGTGGATTTGCTCAACGCACTCAATGTGATTGTGCAAAAAGCCAACAAGCCGGTTTTAAATTTGTCTCAAATTCGTCCCGTCGTTTCCAAGGGAGCGCGCGCGATGTTAGCAGTTGCGTTTCCCGAGCTGGATGAAGAACACCGCTTGCAACATCTGCAACCGTTTCTGGATTGCTATCAGAAAGCCGTAGCACAACACAGCACGCCGTTTGCTGATATCGAAACGGTATTGAATGCGATTGAAGAAAACGGCTCGCGTTGGGGCATTGTTACCAATAAACCTTTTTATCTTGCCAAAGAAGTCGTGCACAGCATGGGCTGGGCCAAGCGTACGTCGGTATTGATTGGTGGCGATACCTTGCCACGTAAAAAACCTGATCCGGATCAACTATTCCATGCTTGTGAATTACTGGCGGTACAGCCAAGTGATTGCATCTATGTCGGTGACGACGAGCGCGATATTCTGGCAGCAAGACACGCAGGCATGAAATCGGTGGCGGCTTTATGGGGTTATCGGGAAGCGCATGATGATCCAGTAAGTTGGAAGGCCGATGTGATGGTCGATATTCCGCTCGATTTATTGAAGCCTGCTGTTTTGCAATTATGATTCGCGCATGAATGAATTTGTGGGAGGGCTGTAAGGCCCGAATTCTTTTAGACTATTCGGGCCTTGCAGCCCTCCCGCGGTCTATCGACAACATTGGATTCATCGTCATTCTGGTAATTTCATGACTGATACACCCTATCAAGAACTTCAACATTTCATTGCCAAATGGTATGCGCGTGAACCGGAAATGCAGTTTGCCGAAGTATTCGTTCCGCGTTCGGAAAAACTTTTGTTTCATGCCTGGGGCGCATTGCTGCACGAGCTGAAACACACGCTGTTCGAATTAAGCGATGCCCGCGTTACTGAAGTAAAAACAGCATGGTGGGCCGATGAATTCCAGCGTTTGTCGATCGGGCAGCCACGTCACCCGATTACCCTGGCCTTTATTGATGTGCCGGCTCCCTGGGTTTCGCTATCAAAGAGCATATTCAGCGTCATCGAGACGGCACCGATACGAGCAAGTAATACCGCGCAAGCGATGGCGAATTTATTGCCCTTCGCCAATACGGTGATTGAAATCGAAGATCTGGTTTTCGATTGCAAGATCGCAACAGCGGAAAAAATATTTGCCGTGCATTGCCTCTTGCACCGCTTGCCACATGGCCTTTCTGCCGAAGACCAAGCCCGTATTCCCATGCATCTTTTGGCGCGACACTCGATCAATACTGCGCAATTGCCCGATATCGGACAGAACGGTCTGTTGCAGGACTGGGCCACTGAATTGAACTCGGTTCTAGGCGAAAAATCCGCAGGATCCCTGTTTCGCAGGGCCCGAACACGTTTTGATCAGGTCCAATTGGCTAATCTTATGGCCGCGAAGGGCATCATCAAAGCCCCGGCACCCAAGCTTTTATGGTGGGCCTGGCGTGCGGCTGTGACGGTTCCCAGATAAAATAAGCCCGGTTCTTGACGAAAGCTGCACTCGTCCCCACTTAAGCTCCATCTACACACAGTCTTTGCGGAATTCCTATGGCTCCTTCGTCCAACAAAAATCTAGCGCGCGTCATGCCCGATGTCGCCCATGACGTGAAACCTGCGATTGCAGGAACACTGGAATGGGTGGGCATGGGTGATATCGAAATGCCGGTGTCGGTGTCCGACGCGAACGGCCGAGTAGTCACAAGCGGTGCCCGCGTAAATGCATTCGTCAATTTAAAGCGCGCCGATGTTCGCGGCATTCATATGTCGCGTCTGTATTTGCATGTGGATCGTCATTTATCTGCCGAAGCCATTACACCGCAAAGCATTCGCCACATTCTCAAGGATTTTCTGGATTCACATCATGATTTATCCGATCAAGCAAAGCTGAGCATCCGTTTTGACTATATGGTGCGTCGTCCGGCATTGGTGACCGATAACAGTGGCTGGAAGTCCTATCCGGTTCGCATCACCGGCATTATGGACAAGCAGCAATTTTCCCTGGAACTTGGGCTGGATGCCGCCTATTCGAGCACGTGCCCGTGCTCGGCCGCTTTGGCACGCCAGTTGATCCAGGAACAATTCGGCAAGGATTTTCCATCGGGAGAAAATCTTGATTACCAGCAAGTGTTGAGCTGGCTGGGAAGCGAGCAGGGCATCATGGCGACGCCGCATAGCCAACGAAGCATTGCTGAAGTCAAAGTAAAGCTGTCACAGGACTTTGTGCAGTTCCCGCTGGTGGAAATGATCGACCTGATCGAAGGCGCCCTTAAAACACCGGTGCAAGCCGCAGTAAAACGCGAAGACGAACAGGCTTTCGCCCGTCTCAATGGCCAAAACCTGATGTTCTGTGAAGACGCCGCCCGCCGCCTGCAAGCGGTGCTCAATGCTGACGCTCGCATTCAGGACTTCTGGGTGCAGGCCTCGCATTTTGAGAGCCTGCATCCGCATAACGCCGTGGCTGTCGCCAGCAAGGGTGTGCCGGGGGGCTACTAGTCCCGCACCTTGGGTAGCTATTGCCAATACTTCATCGAAGGCCGGTAATTGACCGGCCTTTTTGCATTCATAAAGTCTTCACAAACGGCTAGACTCGGTTCGTCTCAATCATTACGGGTTGTCAATGAACTGGTTAATCGGCTTTATTGCACTATTTATCGGCATGGTTCTATCAGGTGAGCGTTGGTTGCTCGGTGGCGTTAGCGGCTTTTTTATTGGCTGGCTATTGGCCTCGATGGGCAAGATGCGTAGCCGGCTGGATGGTTTTGAAGCCGAGTTGATGCAAGCTAGAGATGCCTTCCGAAAAATGACAGCCGAACGCGACCATTTGAGTTCGCAACTAAAATCGACACCAGCTCCGACACGCGAGACTGCTCCGGTAGCAGAGACCCCGCCGCAAGAGCTAACCCCGGAGTCCAGGGCGCCGGCCGTCGAAAAGCCGATCGCAACGCCAGTTGATACGACGACACCGTTGCCGGAGTTGCTGTCGGTTCCGGCCCAGGAAAAACCCGTTCCGGCCATGGCCGAAAAAGCCAACGTGGCGAACCGCGCCGTATTCACCAGTAGCGAACCTGTGGTGCCAACAGCGGCCAAGTCTGTACCGCCACCGATTGAGCCAGTAAAAAAATCACCGCCACCTGTGCCGAATGTGACAACGAATATGCGGGAAGCCAGCTGGGATGAGCGCCTCACCGACAAAGTGAAGCGCTGGTTTACCGAAGGCAATGTGCCGGTAAAAGTGGGTATCGTCGTGTTGTTTTTTGGCGTCGCAGCCTTATTGCGTTATGCCTATGTCCATGAGTATTTCACTTTCCCGATTGAATTCCGGATGATCACGATCGCGGTAGCCTCGCTTGCTGCGCTCGGATTCGGCTGGCGTGAACGCGAACGCAATCCGGCGTTTGGCCTGAGTTTGCAAGGTGGCGCGATCGGCATGTTGATGCTGACCGTGTTTGCTTCCTACAAATACTTTAATTTGTTGCCCGCAGGGCTCAGCTTTGCCTTGATCGTGATACTTGTTGCCGGTGCTGCCTTCCTTGCCGTGTTGCAAAACACCATGTGGATTGCCGTGCTCGGGTTCCTCGGTGGTTACCTCGCGACGGTGCTGATTTCGACCGGCAGTGGCAATCATATCGCCCTGTTTGGTTATTACGCGGTATTGAATACCGCCGTGTTTGCCATCGCCTGGAAAAAATCCTGGCGTGTTTTGAACTTGATGGGTTTTGTTTTCACATTCGGCGTTGGCACGGCATGGGGTGCAAAGTATTACAAACCCGAATTGTTCAATACGGTTGAGCCGTTCCTGATTTTGTTCTTTATTTTCTACACCACGATCGGCTTGCTGTATGTCATCAAGCAGACCGAATATCGCAAGCCGTGGGTAGACGGTACGCTGGTTTTTGGTACGCCATTACTGGCATTCCCGTTGCAGGCAAAATTGCTGGAAGACAATCGTCTCGGCTTGGCATTCAGTGCATTGGTGGTATCGCTGATTTATGGTGGCCTGGTGTATTTCCTGCATCGCCGTAAAAACGATCGTCTGCTGGCGGAAGCCTACGGCGCATTGGCGTTGGGCTTTGCAACACTCGCGGTGCCATTGGCATTTTCGGCGGCGACGACTGCTACGGTATGGGCATTGGAAGGTGTCGGTATTGCGTGGATTGGTCTGCGTCAAAAACGCACATTGCCGATAGTGACTGGCGTACTGCTGCAATTATTGGCGGCGGGCTCGTATTTTGTGTCGGTTGCAAATTTTTCCTTTGGTTCGAGCGATCAGGAGCAACTGGTATTGAATCCGCTCTATTTGGGCGCATTCATCATTGCAATATCCGGGTTTATGTTGAGCTTTATCTTCAAACGCTTGAGCGCCAGCAAAGCGATGCCGGTTCTATTATTCCTTTGGGCGAGTATGTGGTGGTTTGCCGGCATGCTGCATGAGTTCGATATCGCGCGTCACGGTATTGGCATCTGGCAGTACTCGGTATTGTATTTCTCGATCACGATTCTCGCCGCCACGGTATTGCAAAGCAGACTGGACTGGTCGGCGATGAAAAAGCTGGCCGCTTTCACGATATTGTCTGCACCGATTTTGGTGTTGTTTGCTGCCGATGAATTCGATGCGCCATTGATGATGCCGAGTTGGGCGTATTGGGCCGCATTCTTGGTAGCTGGTTTGTACGCTTTATGGTCTGAAGCAAATAACGAAGCCGCAGAAAAATCACGTGCCGGTGGCTTCATGCACATCGTGCTGTTGTGGTCGGCGGCACTGGCGTTTAGTCTGCAATGGCATTATCAGGTGGATACACAATGGCACCTGGCGCAGGGCTGGTATGCCCCTGCCATCTGCCTGCCGATTGGATTGATGACGCTGGGTTTGTGGCGTTTGCGCAATGTGTTTGCATGGCCCATGCAGGATCGTTTCGATGGCTATGATGCTGCCTGGTTTACGCCGGCGTTTGCCCTGCTCGGTTGTGCCTGGATTGTCGGATTGTTCCTCGAAGGCAGTGCCAACCCGGTGATGTATGTGCCGATTATTAATCCGCTTGAATTGAGTATGTTGGCCGGAGCGGTATTGTTCGGCGCGTATATCCGTCATGAAAAACCCGATATGCAAGGTGTGTTGAGAATCTGGCCATATGTCGGCTTCGTTTTTGTCACGATGGCAACGCTGCGCGGCGTACATCATTTGTATAACCTGCCATGGAATGAATCACTCTTGAATTCGGGCGTGGCACAGGCGAGTCTGACGATAGTCTGGAGCCTGCTGGGCGTAAGTGGCCTGATTCTTGGCTCACGTCGCGGTGATCGAAAACAATGGATGGGCGGCGGATTACTGATGCTGGTGGTGCTGGGCAAATTGATTCTCGTCGATCGTACCTACATGCAGAATATTCCCGGCATTGTTTCTTGTATTGCCGTCGGCTTGTTGCTGGTGGTCGTCGGCTACTTTGCGCCGCAGCCGCCGAAAGAAAAAGAAGGGGAGGAAGCATGAAACTTCGCTATGTAATGCTCGGTATTTTTCTTACCGGCACGGCAGCCGCTTCCACGCCTGCCGATTACGCCCAGCAATGGCCGGTGAATGCCCAGGGCGAGGGTGCCTACGCCATCAATTTGAATGAAGAGACGTATCGCATCATTCAAAAAAACGATTTGTCGGACTTGGCGGCATTCAATGCCGCCGGTGAGGCATTGCCATTCGGGCCGATGCCTACTTCCTACGGCCCCTTGCCGGCAGTGTGGGTTCAAGCGAAAACGTTTTCCCTGCCAAAAGAAGCTAGCCAGAATCCGGATTTGTTGCGATTGCATGTACAACGCAGCGCTGCCGGTGATCTCAGTCTCGATGCCAATTTCACGGAACAGGCAACTGTCATGCAATCGCATGACTGGATCATCGACGTCGCCGAAGATGACCAGGCAATCGAAGCCCTGCAAGTCCAGTTGTCTGAAAAATCAGGCGATTTCAATGCCGCTTTGGTGGTTCAGGCCAGTAATGATCTGCAGCAATGGCAGCATTTGAGCACGGCTGCCATCGTCTCCTTGAATCAGGGCGGACAGAGCCTGCAACGTCTGCAGATCGAGCTGCCTGGAAATAGCGCGAAATATCTGCGTGTGCAAAGTCTGGATGCTCCGGAAGGCCTGCGGGTATCGGGCTTCAAGCTGAAGCAACGACCCTTCGGCATTTTAAGGTCGCCGCCTTTGCAAACCCTGCAAGCGAGCTTTCTGAAAAAAGATGGTCGCGGATTTGTCTATGAATTGCCGGCGCGTATCTTGCCGGAGCTGGTGAATATCGAATTGAAGAACACCAATGCGATTGCCCAGTTTTCAATTTCAACACGACAGAACGAATTGGATTACTGGCAGCCGCAAAGCAGCTTGACGGTATTCCGTTTACGCGCCGCCGGGGTATCCCTCGATAATGATGCCAGTAGTTTGCAGTCTGGCCGGATGCGTTATTGGCGTATCGAATCCAGTACCGATATCGACCAGCCACCGGTGGTGAATTTTTCATACCGGCCGGAACAGTTTTTATTACTCACCCACGGTGCAGGACCTTATGTCATTGCTGCCGGCAGCATGACAGCGCAGCGTGACCAATACCCGCTCGATATCCTGATAGGCCAGGTAAAACAAAATCAGGGCAGGGATTGGAAGCCAGCCGAAGTGGCCCTTGGTAAAGCTACCCAAGTGATTGCGAGCATGGAAGACATTGGCCGGGCGCCGACCGATTGGCGCAGTATCATTTTGTGGTCAATACTGCTGCTCGGTGCAGGCGCGGTGATACTGATGGTATTAAAATTACTGAGCCAGCCGCCCGCTAAATAGCGTTGAGGCAAACACCCTCGGCATCGACCCGAAGCACCGAACCTTGGCTATACCAGTCGCCTAGTACGATGCGACTGGAAGAAATGTCATCCAGATAAAACTGATGGATGCCGGGCCGATGTGTGTGACCGTGAATCAGGCGGTTTACGCCAAAGCGTTTCATCTGTGAAAGCACCGTGGCCTGGGTAACGTCCATGATGTTTTCCTGTTGCTCGTTCATCAGGCCGCTTTGATGTTGCTTGCTGGCGGCTCTGGCCTGCGCTGCAAATGCCTGCCGTGCGGCAAGGGGTTGCGATAAAAATTGCGATTGCCAGATGTCGCCGCGAACTTGTGCACGAAACGCTTGATAGGCTACATCGTCGCTGCACAATAAATCGCCGTGCATCAGCAGAGTCGGTTTTCCGTAAAGTTCGAGCACGCAGGGGTCGGGCAGTATCTTTAGTCCGGCGCGTTGTGCAAAATCCGGCCCAATCAGAAAATCACGATTACCACGCATGAAAAAAACCGGCACGCCACTGTCGCTTAATTCCCGAATGGCGTGAGTCACTTTTTTGCCAAGCTCCGAGTCATCGTCATCACCGACCCAGGCTTCAAAGAAATCGCCGAGAATATAAAGCGCTTCAGCATGGGCGGCATCGCGTTTAAGGAAATCGAGAAACAGGCGGGTAATTTCCGGACGGCTGGCGTCAAGATGCAAATCCGAAATGAAAAGAGTCGTCATGCTTATTCCGATACGCGTGAGATCGAGAGGATCGTGACCGGTGTTTTCGACAGATCTCGAAAACGGGGTTTGCCGAGAATCACGAAATCCTTTGAAATTCGGTGAATGATCGTGTTGATGTAATGTCCCGATTGTACGTAGTACAGAAAATTATGGGTGGTTGCCGACGGCTTGTCGGCAAAATTGCCCTGTCATGATAGTCGGCGATGTGTGTTTCGACTAGAAAAACAGCTTAAAAATGCTTGCAGACTGCTAAAATACCGACCTGAATTTCGCGAGATCAATTATGGCCTGTCGTACCCGTTTTGCCCCCAGCCCAACCGGATTTCTGCATATCGGCGGTGCACGTACCGCCTTGTACTGCTGGCTTGAAGCACGGCATCAAAAAGGTGCGTTCATTTTACGGGTTGAAGATACCGACCAAGAGCGTTCCACCGATGCCGCAGTGCAAGGCATTCTGGATGCGATGAGCTGGCTGGGTCTGGGTTACGACGAAGGTCCGATATATCAAACTCATCGGCTGGCGCGATACAAGGAAGTGGCTGAGCAACTCGTTACCGCCGACAAGGCGTATTACGCCTACGAAACAAAAGAAGAATTGGAAGCCATGCGCGAAACCGCGATGGCGAAAAATGAAAAGCCACGCTACAACGGCCATTACCGTGATTTGAATGCGCCGCACAAGGACGACCCCAATCGGGTCATCCGTTTCAAGAATCCGGTCGGCGGCAGCGTGGTATGGGAGGACAAAATCAAGGGTCGCATCGAGTTTAGCAACGATGAATTGGATGATCTGGTGATTTTCCGTTCAGACGGTTATCCGACCTACAACTTTGCCGTCGTCGTTGACGATCTCGACATGAAAATCACCGACGTGATTCGTGGCGACGATCACGTCAATAATACGCCTCGCCAGATCAATATCTACAATGCTCTCGGCGTGACGGTACCGTATTTTGCCCATATGCCGATGATTCTCGATCCGGAAGGCGCGAAGTTATCGAAACGCCACAATGCCGCCAATGTCATGCAATACCGTGACGACGGTTATTTGCCGCATGCCTTGCTTAACTATCTGGTGCGCCTTGGCTGGTCACACGGTGATCAGGAAATTTTCAGCATTCCGGAAATGATCGAATTGTTCAAAATCGAGGATGTGAATTCAAAAGCGTCGCGTCTTGACCCGACCAAACTCAACTGGATCAATTCACATTATCTCAAGACCGATGCGCCAGAAGAGGTTGCCAAACATCTTCAATGGCATATGGATCAGGCCGGTTATGATTTATCGAATGGCCCTGAACTCGCAGACGTAGTGATCGCATTGCGTGACCGTGTCGATACCCTGAAACAAATGGCCGAACGTGCCGCCGTCTGGTATCAGCCCCTAACTCACTACGATGAGGCTGCAGTGGCAAAACAATTCGTGCCTGCAGCACTGTTGCCCATGCAGACCGTGCGTGCAGAACTCGCGAATTTGTCCGAGTGGAGCCCGGCGGCAATCCATGCGGCCATGCAAACTACCGGTGAAAAACTCGGAGTTGGGCTCGGTAAAATCGGCCCGGCCTTACGCGTGGCCATTACCGGCACGCAGCAGTCTCCATCGATTGATCACACCGTCTATTTAGCAGGCCGCGATGAAGCCCTGAAACGTATTGACGTGGCATTGTCGATGCTGGCGAAGCTCGCATAACAGGCGTAACGTAAACCCATGCCCAAACACGCGCACTCGCATGAAGCTCCTTGCACCGACCCCGGTCATCACGTGCACGATGCCGGTGCGTTTGTGAAAGCGGTGGAGCAAGCCTGCGAGGCCCGTGGATTACGTCTTACGCCCTTGCGTGCACAGGCATTGGGCCTGATTGCCGAAGAAACCAAGCCGATCAAGGCCTATGATCTGCTTGACAAGATGAAAACGGAAAAGGGCAATGCGGCGCCGCCTACCGTCTATCGCGCCCTCGATTTTTTATTGGAGCAGGGCTTTATCCATCGGCTAGCGTCAATCAATGCCTTCGTTAGTTGCCACCATCCGCAAGTCCAGCATTCGGTGCCCTTCCTGATCTGCGACAAATGCCAAAACTCGGTTGAGATGGAAGACGATGGTGTCTCTGCCCTGCTGGAAAAGCAGGCCAAATCCATCGGTTTCACCACGCGTGCCCAAATTCTCGAAGTGCACGGTGTTTGTGCCGATTGTTCGGCGTGAAGCCAGTCCAATGGCATCATGTGAAAACTGCTTGCACATACCTATTGCAGGTAAGGTGCTAGGGTCGGTCTAGAGCCACGGTATTGGTGCAGTGCAGAAAAACTGCATCTGAAATTTGTATGTGGGGTTGAAAGCACCGGTTCTAGTCAAGCATTACAGTAACTTAGGAGGTATTGCCTAGATTTTCATTTCTATGCTGTCACATCCTGTGAATTTTTTTAAAAGCCCTGCATCGACTGGCTACGCCCACTTGTCATACGGTCAAAACACCGTAAACTTCGGCAGATGATTGGTTGGAAGCATGCGCTGCATAAAATAATTTGCGACTGCAGCATTTAATCGTTTTCGTTCGCATTGGTTGCCACTGTAACTATCGTTAGGGCATTCAATTGATCACTATTGTTTTTTTCGTTTTTCTTGGGGGTAATCTATGTTGCATCTGAAACGGTTAAGCGGAATTGTTTTATTGTTTTTACTGATCGCAGTCGCAAGTGCAGCTGCTTATCGCTACAGTTCCACCGGTTCTGTTTTCCCCCAGACGAAAGCCGTTGGCAAACTGGATGTGTCAGTTAACGCCCCTGCGAAATCTGCAGATCCAGACAACATCGGCGACATTGGTACCTATATCGTGCTTTTCAAGGATGCGCCTTTAGCCTCTTATAAAGGTGGAAAAGCCGGCTTGGCGATGCCGACGAAGATGACGATGGCAAATGGTAAATCGCGTCTTGACGTAAAAAGTTACGAATCACAAAAGTACGTTACCTACTTGCAAGAGCAGCAGCGTACATTGGAAACAAAAATGTCCGCTATTATCGGCGGCAAAACAATGCCCGTTCGCAATCGAATGCAGCATGCCGTTAACGGTATTGTGGTTGATTTGAGCGCCGCCGATGCTGCGAAGATCGCTAAAATGGCCGAAGTGATGCTGGTTGAGGGCTATCGCGAATTCCCGCTCGACACCGATACCGGCCCCACACTGATTGGCGCGGCCGCCATGTGGAATGGTTCGTACCCGGGTGCTACCGGGTCTTATCAGGGCGAGGGCATGGTTGTCGGCATCATCGATTCGGGCATCAATTTCGGCAGCCCTTCTTTTTCACCGGTTGACCCGGTGGATGCCTATGCACACGTCAATCCCTTGGGCGCCGGAAATTATTTCGGTACCTGCGCCACGGGCGGTGTCGATGCTGGACGTTGCAATAACAAATTGATCGGCGGTTACGACTTCGTTTGCGGCGCGCCCGGCAATCAGTGCGGCGTACTCAATATTCGAGAAGAACCAGGCTTTGGTGATACAGGTTCGCACGGTAGTCACACGGCTTCGACGACTGCCGGCAATCATCGTGATGTTGTGTTCAATGGCAACCCACGCCGAATTTCGGGTGTTGCGCCACGTGCCAATATCATTGCTTATGATGTCTGCTATACCAATACCGCGACCGGTCAGGGCCTCTGCCCCGGCGTTTCATCTGTTGCCGCCGTCAATCAGGCTATTGCCGATGGTGTCGTCGATACTTTGAACTTTTCAATCGGTGGTGGCACTAGCCCTTGGAGTGATTCCGTTTCCCTCGCATTCCTGAGTGCAGTCGATGCAGGAATCTATGTGGCGGCTTCGGCCGGCAATAGTGGTCCTGCTGCCAACACGCTGGGCCATGTGGAGCCATGGGTGTCCACCACGGCAGCGGCACAGCATGGACGCGGTGGCTTTGCCGTATTAATGCAAGTTACCGGCCCGGGCATTGTTCCTGCGAATTTGGCGCCTTTGGTCCTTAATCAAGGTGGCGGCGGTGTTGCTTTCGCTGCCACTATTCCTGGTACGACACCTCTAAAAGTGAGCTCGAGAATTGATAACGCCGACGATGGCTGTGCAGCTTTTCCAGCGGGGACATTCACCGGCGCGATTGCGGTGGTCCGCCGCGGCACTTGCACTTTCACGATCAAGACAAACAATGCTTCGGCAGCGGGTGCGATTGCGGTGGTGATTGCGAACAACCAGGCCGGTGTGATTATTCCAAGTGTTCCAGGAACCACCGTTCCCGTTTTCAGTGTTACTCAATTGGAAGGTAATGCCTTACGGGATTTCACCGTGGCTAACCCGACGGCAACAGCCCAAATCAGTTTTCCTGCCGTGGGTCTGCCTAACACGGCCGATGCACTCGGTTCATTCAGTTCGCGTGGCCCTGCAGGTTCGTTTGACTTGGTCAAGCCGGATATCACCGGGCCTGGCGTCAGTATTCTTGCGGCCATTTCCGGAACGGTGCTCACAGGTTCCGAGCAGGCAATCGACTTGATGAATGGTACATCGATGTCTTCGCCGCATAATGCAGGCTCGGGAACATTGATGCGCCAAGCAAGGCCGACATGGACAGTGCCGGAAATTAAATCGGCATTGATGATGACTGCCGTTACGACGGTGTATACCGAAGATCAAGTCACACTGGCCGATGCCTTTGCGCGTGGTGCAGGTCGCTTACAAATTGACCGTGCGGTGCAAGCGGGTCTTGTCTTGCACGAAACAACGGCCAATTTCCAGGCGGCCAATCCTGCCACCGGCGGTGATCCAAAGTTACTGAACTTAGCTAGCTATGCCAACAGAAGTTGCTCACCCACGTGCTCGTTCACCCGGACTTTCAGAAACACGCAAGCTGCCGGTCGCATGTGGAACGTTAAAGTGACAGGTTTGACAGGCACGGTAAGTTCGCCAAGCGTGTTCATTCCGGCCGGTCAAACACGTCCACTGACTTTCACTATCAATACCGCGAAACTTCCGAATAATGGACGTTGGTTTTTCGGTGAAATTGTATTGACCCCAGCCTTGACTACATTGCCAGCGGATGCCTCTCCGGTTCTGCGGATGCCGATTGCGGTTGCTGTTGCGCCGCCGGTCATTAGCTTGCCGGCAAGTGTCAGCAAGTCGATGGATCCAGGCACAGCATCTACCGTTGATATTACGGTCGGCAATGTGGGTGGTTCCAAGTTGAACTACACGGTTACCAATACTGGTACGGGAGGCGTCACTTCGTATTCTGCTGCCCGTGGCGCAATCAATAACGGTTTCGCCAATACGGTTTACACTCCGGCATCAGGAACAACGGCAGCTAATTTCGTAGCAGATGATTTTGATGTCATCCAACCTACCCAAATTACTTCATTGTCTGCCGAGGGTTTTGTTGTAAGCGGCGTTGCGTTCCCGGGTGCTGCGACGGGTCTAACTTGGAGTATCTACCCGGATACAGCAGGCGTTCCAGCGGGGAACCCACAATCGGCTCCCGGAGCAGCAGTTTGGACCTATACCGCAACACCGACAGCAACTGGCGTGTCGACCGCCGGCGGATTCATTAGTTTGAATCTGGTTGCCGCTGGACAGAGCGTCTCGTTGCCAGCGGGCAAGTACTGGTTGGTAGTGAATACCCGCGGCACGTTCGCAAACCGCTGGGCGCAGTTCGCTTCCGTCACCGGTAATGGCTCATTCAAGGCTATCACTGTGAATACTTCCGGAGTGGGGGCGTGGACCAACCAAACGGCGTTTGCTGGTCTGAATATGGTGGTCAAAGGCAGTGTTACTTGCGGCGCACCATGGTTGGGTGCTTCCAGTCCGTCCTACGGTACCTTGGCACCTACGCAGGTCGGTTTGAACTCCGTTGCTGTCAATACGACTGGTATGTTCGTGGGAAGCTATATCGGCAACGTCTGCTATAACAGCAACGATCCGTTTACACCGAGTGCTGCTGTTCCGGTGGTGCTGACGGTAACATCGCCTCCATAAGTGCTCTAATACAACATAGTGATGAAAAAGGCCCGGAAATTCCGGGCCTTTTTTCTTTTTGGTCAAGATGGATGCGTCCAATAAGTCGTTAACCATGACTTTTGGCCTATGCGCAATAAGTGTAATAATATAACATTGCCATTCTGACCCATTTAGCTTCTGGAATTCGTCAATGAGAAAATCTTTACTCGCTCTGTGCATTCTGTCCGCCCTGAGTTCATCCGCTTTTGCCAATACCTCGCAAGATCAAATAAAAGCGCTGGAAGAACGTATCAAAAGCCTGGAAGCTAATGCAGAGGCCATGCGCCGGCAGGCTGCAGAAGCGATGGCTGCCTTGCAGGCGACCAAAGCTGAAATTGAAGAAATGAAAGCAGCACAGCCCGTCACCGTCGAAGTGGCCGAAGAAGCGCCTGTGCAAACAGAAGCAAACCCGAATGCTTTCAATCCGTCGATCAGCATTATTCTTAATAGTAGTTACAGCCATCATTCGGTGGATCCTGACAGTTATTTCCGCAGTGGTTTTCCACTGGTAGGTGAGGGTAGGCCCAGCGCCAAGGGTATTTCCCTGGGCGAGAGCGAAATTTCTTTTGCGACGAATATCGACGAGAAATTTTTTGGTCAATTGACCTTGGCGGTGGGCAGTGACGGTGGTCAGGATGAACTCGGTATAGAAGAAGCCTTCATTGAAACTACTGCTCTCAAGAATGGCTTTACGCTACGTGCAGGCCGTTTCTTTTCGAACATGGGTTATCTCAATAGCCATCATGCCCATAGCGATAAATTCTTTGATCGTCCATTGGCGTATCAGGCATTTCTGGGCAACCAGTACGGCGATGACGGCGTGCAACTGCGTTGGCTAGCACCCACGGATATATTTCTGGAATTTGGCGCCGAAGTTTTTACCGGCAATAGTTATCCCTCCGGTGGTGCTGGCAACAGCGGCGTAGGTGTCCATACGTTATTCGCCCATGCCGGTGGCGATGTCGGTGAGGAAAATGCATGGCTGGCCGGCGTTGCGATGCTCAAATCGAGCACGGTGGGCAGTGAAGACGGCTTTACCGGCGACAACACATTATATGTTGCCGATATGACCTGGAAATGGGCGCCGCAAGGCAACTTTAAGGATGGCGGTATCACGCTCCGTGGCGAATACTTCCTCGATGACCGCAATGGTCAATACATAGATCCAATCAATCCATTATTCGACCAAGCCTGGAATGGTGTACGACACGGTGCTTATTTCGAAGGCGTGTATCGGATCAATCGCAAGTGGGAAGCGGGCTACCGCTATGACAAGTTGTTTGCCGATGAAAACGGCCCTTACGCCAGCAATTTCGACCCAAGTCGCAATAGCCTGATGTTGACCTGGATCAATAGCGAATTCAGTTTGGTGCGTTTGCAATATAGCCGTGACGAATCAAATCCGGCCGAAACGGATAATGCCTTGACACTGCAATTCCAAACCTCGCTTGGCGCACATGGCGCACATAAATTCTAAGGATAGATCATGAAAAAGTTTTTTTCTTTTGTTTTAGTGTTGGCCGCTACGGTCGCTGCCCCCGCCCATGCCAACCTGAAAGTCTTTTCTTGCGAGCCCGAATGGGGTTCGTTATTGCAGGAACTGGCCGGCGACAAAATTACCGTCGACGTGGCGACTTCCGCATTGCAGGACGTGCATCAGATCGAAGCCAAACCCAGCTTGATCGCAAAAGTACGTCGTGCCGATCTGGTCGTTTGTACCGGTGCGGAACTGGAAGCCGGCTGGTTGCCGCAATTGCTGCGTCAGGCAGCCAATCCGAAAGTGGTATCTGGCCCTGGCTTGTTCATGGTGGCCAGCCAGATCACGACACTCGACAAGCCTAGGCTGCTTGATCGTGCAGCAGGCGATGTGCATCCGCAAGGTAATCCGCACTTTCAGATGGATCCTTACCGTGTGCTGGCTATTGCAAAAGCATTAAGTGCGCGCTTGTCGCAGTTAGATGCTTCGAATGCAGTGGTATATCAGCAACGTCTTGTGGGCTTCAGTACGCGATGGTCCGCAGCCATCAAGCGCTGGGAAGTAAAAGCCGCTCCGCTAAAAGGCCGGAATATTATCGTGCAACATGCCAGCTGGGTTTACCTGGAGCGTTGGCTTGGACTGGCGGAGATTGGTGCACTCGAGCCCAAGCCCGGCGTGCCACCCACCAGCGCGCATTTGGCGAGTTTGATCGGCACAGCGAAAAGTGGAAATACACTCGCCATCGTGCGGGCTGCGTATCAGGATCCAAAATCCAGCAAATGGCTTTCCGAACGAACCAGTGTGCCGGCAGTGGTGCTTCCTTTGACGGTGGGTGGTGACGCTCAATCGAAAGATTTATTTACCTTGTTCGATTCAACAATAGATAAATTACTGAGCGCCGCGAAATGAGCCTCGAATTGAATTGGGACGGTCTGGATATCAGTATTCTCGGTCCGGCTTGTCTTGCCGGGTTGATTGTTTTATCCACGCACGTACCGCTTGGCAAGCAGGTGTTAGCGCGCGGCATTATTTTTATCGATTTGGCTATCGCGCAAATTGCCGCGCTAGGCGTGATTCTTGCGCAATACGTTGGTGTCGATGAACAAAGTTTTGGCGTGCAAATTGCCGCCGCGGCTGCGGCCTTGGCGGGAGCTGGATTGCTTGCCTGGACCGATAAGCGCTGGCCGGAATACCAGGAGCCACTGATCGGCACTTTGTTTGTATTGGCCGCAACCGGTGGATTGCTTTTGCTGGCAAATAATCCACAAGGTGGCGAGCATCTGAAAGATTTATTGGTCGGGCAGATTCTCTGGGTAAGTTTTGCGCAGTTGATACCGGCAGCGATTTTGTCTGTCGTGTTATTGGCATTCATGTGGTTGCGACGCGGCCAGTTGACCGGGTTGGTTTTCTACGCCTTGTTCGCGCTTGCCATTACCGTTTCGGTGCAATTGGTCGGGGTTTATCTGGTTTTTGCGAGCCTAATCGTGCCCGCCTTGGCCACCGCAGGCATGAAGGGCAGGGGCCGTTTATCGGTCGCCTATGCGATTGGTGCGCTCGGTTATGCTTCGGGCCTCGTACTATCGGCAGTTCTTGATCTGCCAAGCGGTGCCCTGATCGTTTGGACGCTGGCGGCTTGCGCTTTGCTGGCCCAATGCTTGCCAGCGGTCAGGCGCTCCCATCCTGCTCATACCGATACCGTTGCTTAAACCTGAGTCGTGGCTCCCATCAGGCTATGTTATATTATTACATCAAGCAGAGGCGCTGATCACAAATGGCTGCAATCCCCCCCATGAAAAACTGGACGTTTACCCGCACAGCCGACAAAGTCGGTAGCGTTGGAGCCCTTGTGTGCGCTGCGCATTGCGCCTTGTTGCCCTTGGTAATAGCGGCTTTGCCAGCTTTGGGTATCAGTGTGTTGGCCTCTACCAGTCTGGAGTGGGGGTTTGTCACCTTCGCCTCCATTTTGGCTCTCACCAGCCTATGGCAGGGCTATCGCATACATCGCGTCTATCGCGCATTGGCCTTCTTGCTGCCGGGTTTGCTGGCCGTTTGGTCGGGAGTGTTAATTCCAGACCTGCATCACTCGGTCGTGCCACACGCAGTGGTGATGAGTGTTGGCGGCACCTTGATAGCGGTCGCCCACATCATTAATCTGCGTTTGACCCATGGCCACGTGCACGACGCCCGCTGCCATCATCATTAATAACTTGGTCGCGTGCCTGTAAAATGCTAGGATACGCACCTATTTGTAGAACCAATCACTAAGGAAAGCATCATGGGTAAGGGCGATCGTCGCACCGCGAAAGGCAAACGTAATATCTCCAGCTACGGCGTGAGCCGTCCAACCGAAAGCAAAACGGTGGTAGGTAAAGCGGTTGCCGCGCCAAAAGCCGCTGCTGCTGCACCTGCGAAAAAAGCACCTGCGAAAAAAGCAGCTGCCAAGTAATTATTTGAAGATTTCGAAAAAAGCCCTGCATTGCGGGGCTTTTTTTATGCGTGTGTTTCGGGAAACGTAGGGGCGATTCATGAATCGCTCCTAAGTTATGCCCGATGTATCGAGTGAACCGGATTGCCTCCGAGCCAGTAACAAAGCTCGGCCGGATGTTTGAAATTCCATTGCACAAAATCGGCACGCTGGCCGGCAATTAACTGGCCACGGTCTTTCAAACCCAGGGCCGCAGCCGCGTGCACCGTAGTACCTCTTAACGCTTCTTCCGGTGTTAGTTTGAAATGGGTGCACGCGAGTGACATTGCCAGATGCAGGGATTGCACCGGTGACGTGCCTGGATTCAAGTCGGTTGATACCGCCATCGCGACACCGTGTTTGCGAAACAATTCCATCGGAGGAAGTTTTGTTTCCCGCAGGCGATGAAACGATCCAGGCAATAACACGGCTACCGTACCGGCCTGTTTCATCGCGATCACAGCAGCTTCGTCGGTATATTCCAGATGGTCGGCCGACAAACCGGAAAACTCGGCGCACAAAGCAGCAGCCTTCATGTCGCTGAGTTGATCGGCATGCAGCTTCACCGGAATCCCAAGATTTTTTGCGCATTCGAAAACGCGACGGGTTTGTTCGACGCTGAAAGCGATTTTTTCGCAGTAGGCATCGACCGCATCGATCAGCTTTTCTTCGTGCAAGCGCTGCATCCAGTCGCAAACGGCCGCAATGTAATCATCGCTACGACCAGCAAATTCCGGCGGCAGGGCATGCGCACCGAGAAAAGTCGCCTTGATCGCAATGCCGGTGTGTTCGGCCAGGCGACGTGCAACCACCAGCATTTTTCGCTCGGATTCAAACGTCAGGCCATAACCGGATTTTATTTCCAGTGTGCCGACGCCTTCGTTAATCAGGTTTTGCAAGCGCGGCAATGATTGTGCGAATAGTTCGTCTTCACTTGCGTCGCGAGTGTGTTTTACCGTGGAAATAATGCCGCCACCATCGCGCGCTATCTGTTCGTAACTCACACCTTGCAAGCGGCGTTCGAATTCTTCGGCACGGTCGCCGGCGAACACCAGATGCGTGTGGCAATCAATCAGTGCCGGCGTTATCCAGCGCCCATGCACGTCCTCAACATGATGCGCGGGAATATCCGCAAGCTCTGGCATGTCTTTCATCGGGCCTGCGTAGATAATGAGGCCGTCTTTCCAAGCGATGGCCGCTTGCTCGATCGCGCCATAGGCACCGAGGTCGTTGCGCATCGTCGCAAGTCTGGCATTAATGATCATTCCGTTGCTGGAGTTCATGCAATCAATCCCTGCTGGTGAAGTTCATTCAAGATGATAGCGTGGTGGGCATCCAGCAGCGGTGGCGGCAGACGGTAATTCACAGGCGTTTGTCCAAGTTTTAACGGACTGCCAATCATGCTGACATTTTCTACTTCGATTCGCATGCCGCGCGCCACGCTTACCGGATGTTCGATTGCCTGCTTGACTGAATTGATCGGCGCAATCGGAATGCCGGCTTTTTCGAATAGGGTTTGCCAGTGCAATAAAGTTTTCGAACCAAACAGATTTTGTAATTCGACAATCAATGTTTCCCGATTGACTACGCGAGCAGCATTGTCGATATAGCGGGAGTCTTCAAGCAACTCGGGTTTCTCTAGTGCCGAGCAGCAATCACGCCACAAGCTTTCACTGGCAACTGCCAGTACGAAATGACCATCGCTGGCCGAGAAAACCTGATAAGGCACGATGTTGGGATGTTGATTACCCAGACGCTTGGCTTCCTTACCACTGAACAAAACACCACTCGCGGAATTGGCGAGCAATTGCAATTGGGTCTCGAACAGGGAAATTTCTACCGCCTGGCCTTCACCGGTTTTCATACGGTGAATCAATGCGGCAAGAATGGCCATTGTGGCATTTTGACCTGAAGCAATATCGGTAATCGCAGTGCCGGTGCGGTAGGGCATATCATCGACAGGTCCGGTGATCGACATTAAGCCAGCTTCGGCTTGAATGGCAAAATCGTAGCCCGGTTTGTAAGCATCGGGACCCGTGCGGCCATATCCCGATATCGAACAATAAATAATTTGCGGATTTATTTTTTTTGCGGTGGCGTAATCGACGCCTAAACTTTCAGCACCGCCGGTACGATAGTTTTCGATAAGAATATCGCTTTGTTTTATCAGCGCTTCGATAATCGGGCGTGATTCGGGCAACCGAAGATCTAACGCAATGGAGCGTTTATTGCGATTACAGCAGGCAAAATAAGCCGACAAACCATCGCGAAACGGCGGCCCCCAACCACGGGTGTCATCGCCTGCGGGCGGTTCCACTTTAATGACATCGGCGCCAAGATCCGCCAGTGTCATGCCGCACCATGGCCCCGCCAATACACGGGCCAGCTCCAATACCTTGATTCCGGATAATGCGCTCATGGCGTTATTGTAGCCTGAGGCCTTCATGCTGAGGTTAGAATATCGGCATGAGTAAATCACTTAAAATCGCAGGCATGCCGAATTTGCATTCGCATGCATTTCAGCGCGCAATGGCTGGCCTGACCGAGCGGCAAACCAATCCCGCCGACAGTTTCTGGACCTGGCGTGAATTGATGTATCGCTTTGCCTCGCGCATAACACCCGAGCAATTGCATGCGATCGCATCGCAACTCTATGTCGAAATGCTGGAAGCCGGTTACACCTCGGTTTGCGAATTCCATTATTTACATCATCAACCCAATGGTTTGCCTTATGACAATGCTGCGGCCATGTCGCAGGCGTTAATTCAGGCCGCGCACGACACCGGAATTCGCTTGACCCTTTTGCCAGTGCTCTACATGACCGGCGGATTTGACGGACGCGAGTTGAATGACCAGCAAAAACGTTTTGGCCATACTGTCGAAGAATTTCTTGCCTTGATTGCGACATTGCAATCGCAGGAAACGGATATGCTGAAAGTCGGTATTGCCCTGCATAGTCTTCGTGCTGTACCTGAGAAAGCAATGCACGAAGTTCTCGCCGGCTTATCTGGCAGGCTTCCTATCCATATCCATATTTCCGAACAGATGCCGGAGGTCAATGAATGCATTGCCATGCGCGGTAAAAGACCGGTGCAATGGCTGATGGATAATGCCGATGTGAATCAGGATTGGACGCTGGTGCACGCCACGCATCTGGACGATGCCGAAGTCGCATTGATTGCAAAATCAAAAGCGACCGTCGCGATTTGCACCACGACAGAAGCCAACCTTGGCGATGGTTTTTTTCGTCTGCGCGATTTTATCGCAGCCGACGGTGCCTTCGGCATTGGTTCGGACTCGAATACCTCGATATCACCGGTAGAGGAATTGCGCTGGCTGGAATACGGACAGCGCTTGTTGAATAAGCAACGCAATATTGCCGTGACAGCCAGGCAAACCAGCGTAGGCGAATATTTGTGGCAGAAGTCTGTTCATGACGGTCGTATTTCCACGCAGCAGGATTGTTCGGGTGATTATTTGATTCTGGATGAGCTTGCCGTCGCGTTGGCCGGTGTTAACGATGCCACGCTGTATGATCGATTGGTGTTTGGCGGCAATCGATCATTGATTCAGGATGTATTCGTTGGCAATAAGCAAAGGGTCGGTAACGGCATGCATGCCGACAGAATTAAAATTGCACAAGAATATACAAAAGCATTAAACGAATTGCTTCCGTAGGAGCTCTCACGAGCGCGATCTGCTTCGTGGAGGCATCAGGTCGCGCTCGTGAGCGCTCCTACAACCAGCCTTGCTGCCGTGCCAGGCGATAGGCTTCGATTCGATTCGACACACCCAGCTTGCTGATAATTTCCGATAAATAATTTCGCACGGTGCCTTGCGACAATGAAAGTTGTTCTGCGATGTCGGCCGAGCTGCTACCTTCGCCGGCCAGTCGTAGCACCTGGCGTTCGCGATCACTCAATGGATCTTGTTCTGTCCACGCCGCCATCGCCAGTTGTGGATCGATCACGCGGTTGCCGCGATGGACTTGCCGCAATGCATCGGCCAGTTGTGCCGAAGGCGAATCTTTCAACAGATAGCCGCGTACGCCGGCATCCATCGCACGACGCAGATAACCCGCACGTGCAAATGTAGTGACAATCACGACGCGAGTACTACCGGGGTCGTCATGCACACGTTGGGCAAGTTCCAGGCCGGTCAATTTCGGCATTTCGATATCCGACACCACGAGATCGGGTTTATGCTGCTTGACCAAATCCCAGGCGATTTCGCCATCGGGGGCATCGGCCACCACGTCAAAATCGGGTTCGAGTTTCAACAATGCAACCAAGGCGCCACGCACCATGGCCTGGTCTTCTGCAAGAACGATACGAATCATTTAGGGATGGCCAAACTCGACATGCGCGAACGTTATCATTCGTGCTGGCGTGTGGCTAGAGCAATCGGTACGTCGTTCGATATTTTGTTTTCGGTTATCGGGCAGCTGAGAATAAGGCGAACACCGCCGCGAGGGCCGGTATCTATTTCCAGTCTGCCGCCCAGCAATTCCAGACGTTCCCGCATGCCACTCAGGCCATGGCCGGGGACGACCAGTTTGTTTTTTCCATCATCGGAAATTTGCAGTTGCAGGGTATTCCTGTTTTTGACCAGTTCAATTTCGACATGCTGCGCATTCGAATGGCGAATGATATTGGTCACCGCTTCGCGTACTGCCAATGCCAATACGGTTTCGACTTCGGTCGATAATTCGACTGCTGCGAGTTGGTAATGCAGCTGGATATCGGCGGAAAGCAGCGACAAGCGGGCATTGGCCAATTCCGATTCAAGTCCGGCGAGCCGTATTCCTGCCACAGCTGTTCGTATTTGCCCCAGCGCATCGCGTGCAACATTTTCCACTTCACGGATCTGCGCTATGGCGGCATTCGGATCACGTTCAAACAAGCGACTCGCAAGTTCGCTTTTCATCACGATCAATGACAGCGTATGGCCCAGTACGTCATGCAGGTCGCGTCCGATGCGCTCGCGCTCGGCACTCTGTGCTAGCCGCTGGACTTCCTGCTGGCTCAATCTCAGGCTTTGATTGCTGCGCTCGACGTTGCGGCTATACAGCGTATAGAACACCAGCATGCTCGACATGATCGCCGTGGCCGCAAAGAATACGACCGGAAATTTCAGCCAATAAGCTTGTATCCCCATCAAAACGAGTGCGATGGATAAAAAGATCAAAGCGTTGCGAGCCTTGTAGACATAGGCTGCCGTGATGACTCCATAAATCAGATACGTGTTAGCCCCGTAATTCAGGGGCATCAATGCATAGGACAAGAGGACCATGGTGGCAGCAATGAGAATGGCCACTCGAGAGTTGCTTGAATACGACATGAAATGCAATGGCAGGAAAACCGCCAGACTGGCAAGCGTTGCTATGATGTGGATATTGTCGAGCCGCGGATTGAAGAACAAAGGAAAAAACAGGAACATCAAATAGACAAGATTGATGTAGGGCAGATACTTGTACTTATGCATCGTGCCCGATGTTTCCACCGCGAGCCGTGGCGAATTCGG
>JAYWIC010000162.1:0-8062 GCA_043789195.1 Arenimonas sp.
GGCAGTTGAATACACCGATGGCCCGCTGCTTGTTTTGGCAGGCGCGGGTAGCGGAAAAACGCGCGTGATTACCGAGAAAATCGCGCATCTGATTTCGCAAAAAAAATGTGATGCAAAACACATTGCCGCCATTACCTTCACCAATAAATCCGCGCGTGAAATGCGCGAGCGTGTTTCCAAGCGAATCAAAAGCGACAAAACAGAAGGCCTGACGGTTTCGACTTTTCACTCGCTGGGGCTGCGCTTTTTGCAAATTGAATTACAGCGGGCAAAACTGCGGCGCGGCTTTTCGATTTTCGACAGTGACGACCAACTCGGCATCATCAAGGATTTGTCACCTCCGGGTTTGAAGAACGATGCCTTGCAAGCCTTGCACAGCTTGATTTCGAAAGCGAAAAACAACGGCCTCTCGCCCGAAGAGGCCTTTGAGGCTGCTAGAAGCGCGCGCGAACGCGAAGCCGCCAATTTGTATGATCGCTATCAAGCACGTCTGCAAACCTTCAATGCAGTTGATTTTGATGACCTGATTCGTATTCCGCTGATGTTGCTCGATCAGGATAAAGACCTGGCACCGGCCTGGCGCGAACGCCTTCGTTATTTGCTGGTCGACGAATGCCAGGACACCAATGGCGCGCAGTATCGTTTGCTGCGACATCTGGCCGGACCGAAGGGCAATATGACCTGCGTCGGCGACGATGACCAAAGCATCTACGCCTGGCGTGGCGCGCAGCCGGAAAATCTGGATCTGCTCGGCAAGGATTATCCGAACCTGAAGGTGATCAAGCTCGAACAAAACTACCGTTGCACCGGGCGCATTCTGCGCAGCGCCAACCAGTTGATCCAGAAAAACCCGCACGTGCATCTGAAAAAACTCTGGAGTCAGCATGGCGACGGCGAACCGGTTCGCATTTGGGCCTGCAAGAACAATGATCATGAAGCCGAACGCGTTGCCGCCGAAATCCATTATCTGAAACAGGCGAAGGAAATTCCCTGGGGCGAGTTCGCGATTTTATTTCGCGGCAATCACCAATCCCGCGTGCTGGAAAAAGCCCTGCAACTTTTACGCATTCCGTACCATCTGACCGGCGGCACTGCGTTTCTGGATCGTGGCGAAGTCAAAGACACCCTGGCTTGGTTGCGCGTATTGGCTAATCCGGATGACGACGCGGCTTTTCTACGTGCGATTGCGGCACCGAAACGGGAAGTCGGCGGAACGTCTCTGGCGAAACTTGCCGAGTTGGCACAGCATGCGCATTTGTCATTGTCGAAAGCTGCCGACAACATCGGCTTGATTAAACAATTGACGCCACGCGCAGCATCTGGCTTGCACGAGTTCACCAGCATCGTGCACCAGATGCGCGATTTGGCGGAAACACTGCCGCCGTCGGAACTGACTCGTAAGTTGATTGAAAAATCCGGCCTGCTCGCAATGGTGCGCGCCCAGTGCAAGGACGAGGCCAGCTATCTGCGCCGTAAGGAAAATCTCGAAGAACTGGCGCAATGGTTCGAAGATGCCCGCGGTGGTGGCCCCGGTGAACTGGCGGCGCAATTGGCCCTGCTCAGCAATGCTGATCGCGGCGACCCTGGCAACCAGGTTCGCCTGATGAGTTTGCATGCGGCGAAGGGTCTTGAATTTCGCGTGGTGTTTCTGGTCGGTCTGGAAGATGGCAACCTGCCGCACGAAATGAGCATGGAAGAAGGCGGCCTCGAAGAAGAACGCCGCCTGATGTACGTCGGCATCACACGGGCAAAAGAGCGCCTGTATTGCTCGCACAGCGCCGAAGTAAAACGCTGGGGTGCGGTCGAACATTTATTGCCAAGCCGCTTCCTCGATGAAATGCCGGCGGCCGATTGCCTGCGTGACGGTGCCGATCCGGAACGCGATACGGCCGAGAAAAAACAACGCGGCAAAGCGCATATGGATGCGATTGCGGCATTATTAGGTAGCTGAAAAATGAAATATCCGACGAACCGTGCATGTAAATTTATTTTCATATTACTGACATTGCTTCCAGCGGTATCAACAGGAGTGCAACATGGGGAGGCAGATATCAGCGCCCTTGAAAAAGAAGCTGAAACCCTGACAAAGACCGGCAACTATGAGCAAGCTACAGTCGTTTCACTGAAAGCACTGCTATTGGTAGAGGTGTTGAAAGGGGCAGACGATAAATACCTGGTACCAAACTTGAATAATCTCGCCGAGCTATATCGCGAGCAGGGACAATTCGAAAAAGCCATGCCCTTCTACGAACGAGCTCTGGCTATTGCAAAAAAAAGTTACGGGCCAAATGACTCAACGGTCGCCATAATCCTGAGTAATGAAGCTTCCCTTTATCAAAACCAGGGAAAATACGATATGGCAGAATCCCTTTTAAAAAAATCTATCGAAATAACCGAGAACGACCCCAAACATACTCCTGTTGATATAGCATCAGGCCTCAACAATTTAGCTTCACTTTATGAAGCACAAGGCAAATATTCGGAAGCTCAGCCCTTATATGACGATGCCTTGGCAATTTTCGAAAATGCTTATGGCAAAGATGACGTTGTTGTCGCTACCATCCTAAATAATTACGCCGCATTGCTTAGCTCCCAAGGCCTTTACTCGAAAGCGGAAAAGCTTTACGTCCGATCCCTTGCTATCAACGAGAAAAAACTGAGTCCTGACCACCCGGATTTGGCGAACTGTCTTAGCAACCTAGCTGCGACATATTTAAAGCAGGGAAAACATGATTTAGCAGAGCCCTTCGCAAAGCGTGCATTAGCCATTCAAATAAGAACCCTTGGTGTGGATCATCCAGACGTGGCACTAAGCCTCAATAATCTTGGTGCTATATACACCGGCCAAGGAGCATTCTCCGATGCCGAATCGCAATATCTTCAGACTCTAGTAATTTGGGAGAAGACTCTGGGGCCTGACCATCCGAACATCGGCTTATTGCTTAGCAATTTAGCAGAGCTATATCGCATGCAATCCTTTTACGCAAAGGCTGAGCCGCTGTATCAAAGATCACTGGCTATTCGAGAAAAGAACCTAGCCCCAAATCACCCTGATTTAGGTTTCAGTCTCAATAATTTTGCTTTGTTTTTCTTTAGCCAAGGTCAGTATGATAAAGCTGAACCTCTTTATCTACGGTCGCTGGCGATTTGGGAAAATAGTCTTGGACCAAAACACCCAGACGTAGCAATATCCCTCACAAATCTTGCTGCGCTTTATCGTAAAACTAACCGCGATCTGGAAGCCGAGAAACTTGAAAGACGCGCCGCCGAGATTCGTGCCATCAAACGGTAAACGTGTACGATTAAGCTACATAATTACGAAATAACTTAGCCAAGGCTCCCCTATGAAAACCACCCGTCTTTTTATCGCCTGCTCCCTGATGCTCGCCTTGAGTGCCTGCGAAATGGTGCAAACCAAACCGCAGGCCGTCAGCGACGCACCCGTCGTTGCAGCCCCCGTCGAAAACAAAATTGTCGCCCATGACAATTTAAATGCCGTGTTATGGGTACAGACATCGGTCGAGTTCAAACTCCTGGCGGGTCAAACCTGGCGCTCGGGTCTGGTGCAACTGGATCGTGCGATCAAGAATCCGACCTGGGACGCACTCACGCCGGACGAACGTGAAAAACCGGCGAAGGGTTTGCCGATGGCAGTCATCGTCGATATCGACGAAACCGTGCTCGACAATTCGCCCTATCAGGCCCGCCTGATTCGCGATGGTGAAGGCTATAACGAAGTCACCTGGGGCGACTGGGTGCTGGAAGAAAAAGCCACCGCCATTCCGGGTGCGCTGGAATTTGCCCGTGCGGCGAGCGCACGTGGCGTGACGATTTTTTACGTCAGTAACCGCGCTGCACATTTGAAGGACGCTACAATCAATAATCTTCGTAAAGCCGGCTTTCCGATCAAGGATGAAAAACAATTCCTCGGCCTCGGTTACTTTGTGGACAACTGCGAACAACAGGGCTCCGAGAAAAACTGCCGCCGCATCGAAGTAGGCCGCAACTATCGCGTGCTGATGCAATTCGGCGACCAGATCGGCGACATGGCCACGATTCTGGTCAATACCCGCGAAGGTCGCGAAGACACCATGAAGCCTTATCTGGGCTGGGTCGGCGAGCGTTGGTTTGTGCTACCCAACCCCACCTACGGTAGCTGGGAACCTGCCCTGTTCAATAACGAATGGTCACAACCGGCTGACGAACGCCTGAAACAAAAGCACGACGCATTGAGATATTGAATACATTTCCAAGAGAAATATATTTAATAATCAATATCTTATACAATGCCTTGTAAGGTATTGCATTAACTGGGAATCGAAGTTAACCTGCACAGGTCGCCCGGAAAGCCGCTCCACGGAGCATGTATCTACAACCACGATCTGTCCTCCGGTTTACCGGATTCTTAAGGAGACCCACGCGGTCTCCTCTTTTTTTGTCGAATAGTGCGCGAATCTAAAGCTTAAGCCATTGTTTTTATTGAAATAGGTTTGAAGGCACAGGGCTAGCGGCCCGCAATCTGGTAAATTCGGTCAGGAAAAACAGGGAATACCGTTACGAATGTTTTGGGTCACTGCTCGCCAACTTGGTCTGTCATTGTTGTTGCTGTGCTTTTTATCAGGCTGCAGCCGTGAACCCGTGGCACCCGGCAATCCGGTCGCGGCAGTGGAAGGCCTGGCCGATGCCATACGCGACAATGATCTCGTGCGGTATTCCAAACTCAGTCTGCCTCCCAAACTCCATGCGCAAATGATGCAACGCTGGACCGAGGAGCAGGCGCTCGCGCCGGCGCTTACCGATGCCCAGCGTAAAGACCATGCCCGCTACATGAAACAAATGATGGAGCCCGGCGCGGAAGCCAAATTATTCAAACGCTATGAAAGCAAGCTCGGCAAGTTCAAGTCCGAGCTCAACTCGCAATGGCCGATGATGCAGGGCGCGGCAAAGATTTTCGTCACTGGTGCGATACAGGCCAATGAAGATCTCACCCCCGCCGAGCGCGACCACTTTAAAGCCATTGGCCAGGCCATCTTGAAATGGCTGGACCCCAAGCTGTTCAGCGACAAGAAAAAAGCCGGCGAAGCGATTGCCGTTATTTGCAAAACCGCACGGGAAATCAACTTGCCGCAGGCCGAACAAATGCGACAGCTATCGATGATGGCCAGTCTCGAAAAAGGCGGCATTGCCTTGAAGGGCTTGAAAGACATCGGCCTGATCTACGGTGTCGATGCCGATGAATCTCTCGAGAAGATGGAGGCGAAACTCGTTGATGCCGATGCCTCGGGTAATCAAGCCACGGTCGAAGTCAGCTATGTACTGCTTGATCAGGATATTCGTTTCGAAATCGACATGACCCGCATTGATGAGCGCTGGTATCCCGCCGACAGCGTTCAAGACGCACAACACACATTAAAACAAGCGCTGCCTGCCGCAGCCGTCTCTGCTCCTTAAAAAATTATGACTACTGAACAACGCACGCTGCCGCTACCGGAGCCCGACCTACCGCCGACGACTCCGAACGAAGCGAAAAAAACTTTCGCCAACACGATTGCGCCGCTGTGGGCGCGCTTGATGGAAAAATTGCTGGACCCGTGGATCGAGATCAAGCGCGAGCCGACGATACCGCCATTTACCGCCGATCGCCCCATCTGCTACGTGATTGAAAACTACGGTTTGTCGAACATGCTGATTCTGGATCGCGCTTGTCGCGAAGCCGGACTGCCATCACCGCTGACCGCCTTGCCGGGCGATCCACTTGGCCGTAAGCGCTCCTACATTGCCTTGTCGCGTCGCGGCGGCAGCATTTTTTCGCAGCCTAAAAACAAAAACCATTCCGATGGTTTGTCGCGCCTGTTGATGGCGCATCGTTTGTATCCGGATCAAGACGTGCAATTGGTCCCGGTGTCGATTTTCGTCGGCCGCGCCCCCGACCGCCAATCCGGCTGGTTCTCGGTGTTGTTCTCGGAAAACTGGGCACTGGTAGGCCGTTTCCGCCGACTGCTCGCGATTTTATTGAATGGTCGCGGCACGGTAGTGCAGTTCTCTCCTTCGGTGCGTGTTTGGGAGATTCTCGGCGAAGAATTGCCCCATGAACGCAGCGTTCGTAAAACTTCCCGAGTATTACGCGCCCACTTCCGCCGCATTCGTTCAGCCGTCATCGGCCCGGATTTATCGACACGCCGCCTGCTGGTCGATCGCGTACTCGATGCCGAACCGGTGCGCAAAGCCATCGCCGAACAGGCGCGCCGCGACAAAACCGAATACCTCGAAGCCTGGAAAAAAGCCCACGGCTTTGCCTGGGAAATCGCAGCCGACTATTCGCATCCCGTGGTGCGATCGCTGTCGTTCGTGCTGACCGGATTCTGGAACCGCATTTATGATGGCGTGCATGTACATCATCTCGATTCGCTGAAACAGGTCGCGCCCGGCCACGAAATTGTCTACGTGCCCTGCCATCGCAGCCACATGGATTATTTGCTGCTGAGCTACCTGCTTTATGTACACGGTGTCGTGCCTCCGCATATCGCGGCCGGTGTGAATCTCAATTTACCGATCATCGGTTCGGTACTTCGCCGAGGCGGTGCGTTTTTCATGCGCCGCAGCTTCAAGGCAAACGCCCTGTATTCGACGGTTTTCACCGAGTATGTGTCGCAATTGGTCAGCGAAGGTTTTTCGCTGGAATATTTCATCGAAGGCGGGCGTTCACGTACCGGCCGCTTGATGGCACCCAAAGCCGGCATGATCGCCATGACCTTGCGTGGCTACTTGCGCGCGCCGCGCAAACCGGTGGTTTTCCAGCCGGTGTACATCGGCTATGAAAAGCTGATTGAAGGTAAAAGTTATCTCGATGAACTGACCGGGCAGCCAAAAGAAAAAGAAACCATTTGGGCCTTGATACGCGCCGGTTTCGAAATCATGAAACAACACTACGGCAAAGTCGCCGTCAGTTTTGGCGAACCTATTTTTCTCGATAGCATTCTCGACAAACATTCGCCCGAATGGCGCAAGAATCTTCCCGGTGCCGACGAAAAACCGGCATGGCTGGGCGACGTGGTGGATGAAACCGCGCAACAAATCCAGATCAATATCAATCGCGCCGCCGACGTGAATCCGGTCAATCTTCTGGCATTGGCATTGTTGTCGACACCGAAACATGCGATGGCCGAAAGCGATTTGCTGGCCCAACTGGCGCTGTCGAAGCGAATCCTCGCGGCACTTCCTTATTCTGACCGCGTTACCGTGACCGATTTATCGCCGGAAGCGATCATGGCTTACGGAGAAAAAATCAACGTGCTTACCCGCACCAAGCATCCGCTAGGTGACGTATTGAGCATGGATGATGAAACCGCCGTGCTGCAAAGTTATTTCCGCAACAACATCCTGCATCTGTTTGCGGCGCCAGCGTGGATTGCCCTGTGCTTCCAGAACAACCGCCGCATGAGCCGCGCCGGCCTGATGCGTCTGGGCAAAACGATTTATCCGTTCATGCAGGAAGAATTATTCCTGCCATGGACCGAAGACGAATTCGCCGAACGCATCAATTCAACGGTCGATTTATTCATCAGTGAAGGCTTGTTGTCCGCCGTTCCGGACGATGAACACGGCTATGTCTCACGCGGCCCGGGCCAGACCGACGAAGTGTATCGACTGCGTGCGATTGCCCACAGTTTGCAGCAGGCATTCGAACGCTATTTCATCGCGATCACCACGTTGGTAAAAAACGGCCCGCGCACCATTTCCACCGGTGAGCTGGAAACGCTTTGTCAATTAACTGCGCAACGTTTGTCGCTTTTGTACGCACCGGCTGCACCGGAATTTTTTGATAAATCCCTGTTCCGCAGCTTCATCCAGAAAATGCGCGAACTGAAACTTATCTGGCTATGCCCCGATGCCAAACTAGATTTCGACGAACGCCTAAACAATTGGGAAAAAGATGCGAAAGTGGTGCTTGGTCGAGAACTTCGCCATACGATCAGCAAACTGTCACCAGAGATTGTCAGCAAGGTCACCGGAATGCCGACACGGAAATAATTTGCTCTTGTTGGAGCGCCTTTTGTCTTGG
>JAYWIC010000163.1:0-2272 GCA_043789195.1 Arenimonas sp.
TCAGCTACGGAACCCATCCCGGAATGGTGGTGGCTTTGAATGCATCGGTTCCAGCCGCGAAAGACTTGCAGGAACGGCGCGCATTGGAATACATGCACGTCGATGCGGGCAAGCCAATGCTGGGCATGACGGTCGATCTGGTTTTCCTGGGCAGCTGCACCAACTCGCGTATCAGTGATTTGCGTGTTGCCGCCGATTTATTACGTGATAGAAAAATCGCCAGCAATGTTCGCATGCTAGTGGTGCCTGGCTCACATGCGGTGAAGCGTGAAGCCGAACGCGAAGGTCTGGACCAAGTATTTGAAAACGCCGGTGCCGAATGGCGTGAACCGGGCTGCTCGATGTGCATCGCGATGAATGGCGATTTGGCACAGCCGGGCCAATTGGTGGTCAGCACCAGTAATCGCAATTTTGAAGGCCGCCAAGGCCCCGGTGTTCGTACCGTGTTGGCAAGCCCACTCGTTGCTGCCGCCTGCGCACTGGCCGGTCGCATTGCCGATCCAAACGACTATGCAGCCAACAACGCGGAGGAAGCCGCATGAAAGCCCTGAGTTTTATTCGCTCACGCACCACCGTGCTGAAGCATGAAAATATCGATACCGACCGCATCATCCCTGCCCGTTTCTTGACGACCACCGAACGTAAAGGTTTGGGGCGCTATGCTTTCAACGATTGGCGTTATCAGGCCGACGGCAGTTTGAATCCGGAATTCGAATTGAACAAAAACACCTCGCAAGGTTGCGAGATATTAGTCGCTGGTCGAAATTTCGGCTGCGGTTCATCACGCGAACATGCCCCTTGGGCATTGCTGGATTTTGGATTGCGTGCGGTGTTGTCATCGGAAATCGCCGACATCTTTCGCGGCAATGCATTGAAGAACGGCTTGCTCGCCGTTGTGTTGAAAGAAAGCGAACATCGCTATTTATTGAATCACCCCGGCATCGAACTGTCGATCGATATCGCCAATGGCACCATCGAAATGCCCGATGGCGGACGCTTCCGTTTTGAACTGGATGCTTTCAGTCGCGAGTGCTTGCTGCAAGGTGTCGATCAATTGGGCTATCTGCAAAAGCACTTGCCGCAGATCGAAGCCTTTGAAGCCAAACGCGAGGCCACGGCATGAAAGCGACGATTGCCTTATTGCCCGGTGATGGCATTGGTCCGGAAGTGACAGCCGCTGCAGTGGCTGTTTTGCAAGCGGTGGCATCGGCTTACCAGCATGAGTTTACATTTGCCGAATATGAAATCGGTGGTTGCGCCATCGATCAAACCGGACAAGCCTTGCCCGATCGCACGAAAAAAGCCTGCGAAAATGCCGATGCCGTTTTGCTCGGTGCCGTCGGCGGTCCGCAATGGGCTGCTTCGAAAACCAGACCCGAGCAAGGCCTGCTGGAATTACGCGCTGCCATGCAGGTGTTTGCCAATCTGCGCCCGGTGCGTGTGCATGCAAGAACATCGCAACAGTCGCCAATCAAAGCGGAATACCTGAAAGGTGTCGATTTGGTATTTGTGCGCGAACTGACCGGCGGCAGTTATTTCGGTGCTCGTACCCGTTCCGAAACCAGTGCCAGCGATGTATGCCGTTATAGCACTGAAGAAATCGAACGCGTCGTTCGTCGCGGCTTTGAATTGGCTCGTAGCCGTCGTAAACATTTGACTTCGATTGATAAAGCGAATGTTTTGGAAACTTCGCGTCTATGGCGCGAAACCACGATTCGTTTGTCGGCGGACTATCCCGATGTCACGCTGGAACATCAATTGGTTGATTCGATGGCGATGTTATTGCTGACTCGCCCTGCCCACTACGATGTCTTGGTGACTGAAAATTTATTTGGCGACATCCTGACGGATGAAGCTTCGGTGCTGGCAGGTTCATTGGGATTATTGCCTTCGGCATCACTTGGGCATGGCACTCGCGGTTTGTACGAACCTATTCATGGCTCGGCCCCGGATATCGCCGGCAAAAACAAAGCCAATCCAATCGGTAGCGTTTTAAGTGCCGCGCTGCTGCTGCGTTATTCGCTGGGGCTGGAGACAGAAGCCTGCGCTATTGAAAGCGCGGTCGATGCACTACTCGATTCTGAAGAATTAACGGCCGATCTCGGCGGCAATGCAACAACGAAAAGCATCACCGAAAAATTACTCGAACTTTTCCATAAACGACAGCAACAACAAATAGCGGCCTAAGGAATTTATTGATCATGCGAAGCGATGCCATCAAAACCGGTCCAGAACGTGCCCCCGCACGTGCCATGTTGCGTGCGACCGGCCT
>JAYWIC010000164.1:0-8002 GCA_043789195.1 Arenimonas sp.
TATCTTGGACACACTCACCACGCTCTTCGGTTCGCTAGGTCATTACATTCCTGTGTACATAGCAATCTTCGCTCTCGCGGGCATTATTTTGGCTATCCGTGTAAACGGTCAAATGATTTGTTAGTCAGTGACACATGGTTTGTTAGAGCGTAAAAAACGGCTTTTTGCCTGCCCTGGGCACTAATCAGGGCCACAAATCCGCCCCAGCCTGGCAATCACCAGGCACTAAAAACCCGGCTTTAAAACGGGTTTGAACCGGGGTTGAAGGGCTTTCGATGGCACTATTATGCAGGCTTTTGGGCGGCATTTACGGCCCGTTTTAGACCTGTTTTTTAAGGTTGCCTACCCGGCTTTAATGGCGTATTTAAAGGCAGCTTTTAGCCCCAATAAACGTATAAAACCCATGCAAAAAACCCAAGGCCGCCGCAAGAAACAATGGTGCGGCGGCCTTGCAGTACGACATCACACAATGGCGGCGTCTGCGAACTCTGAAGGTATCCACATCGGCTGGTCGTTTGCGTCGAAATCAATCGAGCTTTCTGGGATTGCTTCGCCAGTGGCGGTGATCGTCAAGGAGCGGCTCACAGGGTCAAAAACGAAGCCTTGCTGCTGCGCTGATCGTTTCGCTGCTGCGATGTGCCCGTAACACGATGTTGCGATCACGTCGAAAGCGGTAGCTCCCTTGGCTGGAGCCATCGCCAGCGCAACGAACTGTGCAGGCGTGAGATTAAACTCGCGAGTGTCGATCGGTTGCCCGCCCGTGCGCTGTCGAATATCGGCAGACACGTAACCAGCCAATACCAAGCGGGTAAGCTTTGCAACTGGGTCAATAAATACTCCCGCGAGTCGCCAATAATTCGCGCTTACGCCGGAGTCGCTTCTTGTAATTGTTTTTTGAAATGCCATGATATTTATCCTATTAGCCAGTTTGTGCCGTTGCTTACGACAGGCACCCTATTCGCGCCCCCGCCGACCACGGTTGCGCCAATGCCTGCCGTAAGTGTTTGGGTCGCGTCCGTAACCATCGCGTGCGCCCCCTCGCAAGTTGACGCAGCCGGAAGTTGAGCGACGGTCTGCGACCCAGCGCCGAACGCGCTGCCCGCATAACTCCCCCGCGTGCCGTTGTTTGCCTCGGTCACTCCGGCGACTTTCTGGCACCAGCCCGTCTGGGCAGACGCTCCGACACTGCTAGCAGTCCATACGATGTTATAGGTCGATTTTAGAGAGAATTTGCTAGTACCGAAATTCGCATCGCCTGCGTTGTCCGTGGCACCGCTACCGCCGAATATATTCAGGCCGCCGATGGAACCGTGTCGGCCTAATCCAGTATTAGCGTCAAAAATCGTTATCGCCGTGTCGCCGTTTTTTGTGACTTCGACAAGGCCGGTGCTTGCGACTCGCGTAATCATCGTCCCGACGGTATTCCGCCATTCCGTCAAATTTCCCGTTTGACTCGTTGCGGCCTGTATTGCCAAAGGTATCGCGGCGGCGGCTTGCGATACGTGCAGCATGGTGTTGCTGCCATAGGTAACACCGGGAAGGCCACCGAACGCGCCTGCGTTGTTATATTGCACTTGGCCGCTTGAACCACCAGGCGATGCACTGATTGTTGCCGGTGCCCATGCGGTGCCATTCCACACCAATGCTTGATTTGTCGTTGCGCCGCCCTGGGTGATGTCTGACGGCGGGTGAGTGTGTGCCAACGCTGCTTTTACATCCAGCGAATCTTTGACTAGCTTTGCGCTTGGATATTGCGCGTCGGTTGGTGCTGAAAAGGCAACCACTTTGTTTGTGCTATTTTCTGCAACATAGCCAAAATTATTTTCTGTTATCACCCAGTTTGCAGCTGTCTGCCCAGGCGCATTCGTGAGGGCACGTAATACATCACCAACAGTAACGACAACACCGCCTAAGGTGCCGCCAACACTAATGCTCCAAAGATCACCTTTAAGAATTGCTCCCGCACTGCCGCTACCACCAGACGATGGGAAAACATTGCTCGATGCATTGTAATTTCCGCGATCATCAAGAAGTCCAACAACAAGGCCATCGGCGTATGTATTGGCAGTGACTATTGCTGCGTTGGCTTTCGTGGTTGCGTCGGCTGAAGCCGTGGAAATGGCATTGTTCGCTTTAGTTGTTGCATCCACAGCAGCAGCAGCAATGGCAGCTGCTTGTGCCGCCGCTGCTGCACCAGATGGCTCTTTCAACGCCAGCGAATCACTAACCAATTTTGCACTCGGATATTGAATATCGGTTGGCGAAGAAAACGACGTGACCTTATTCGAGATCAGCTCAAAGCCTGCGGCGTTGCCGCCAATACCCAATGCCTGGACGACGAACAGCGGTATCTTTTTAGGCGGCTTAAAGTCGCTTTTAAGGCCTTCAATTCGTGCCAATGAAATCGTGAGAATGGGTTGCGTCAGCAAAATATTCGTCATGGCGGCGTCACCGCTTTCAGCAATGGAAACGTGTCGGTGTCGGTATAAGCAACTGAGCCGTCCGGCTTGACTATCCGAACATCAAAGAAAACTTGGCAGGGCGTGAGCCCGGCAGTTGGAAGCGTCAACTGAAACACACCAAGGCTCGGGTCGGTACGTGTGAAGTTGCCGAGTGATGCACCACCCACTTTGTCTTTCTGAGCTTGCGCTGTGATTACCCAGGCACTGAGGTTTTGCAGCACGCCTTCCAGCCTTACTTCGCCGACGTATTTTATTGTCTCGCCGATTTTGTAACTCATCAGGTTTTATCCGAGTTGTGGGATGCAATACGGTGCTCAGGATTCTGACCAGCGAAATAGCATCCGTCGTCAACGAAAATATGGGCGACCGGGCGAAGACCAACAAACACGTTGCTGATAACTTGTTCCCAGGCTAACTGCTCACCATCTAACACCAGTACTTCTTTGTCCAACATGTTCGGTGAATAACAAGTTGATCCATCACGCAGGGTAAATGGCGTGGTGTCTGAGCAGATCAGTAACGCTCCGCTTGTTGTGGTCAATGCATAACAGTACTGCATCGTGACCGGGCATTTTTTTACCTCGCGCAGATGCACCGAGACCGGGTTGTAACCGGCGCATTCGATAATCTGGCCCGGCAAAACGTCTGCGGCCAAACTGCCGACGGATAAATACATCGAAACTTCAACACAAGCACCTCCACCGCCGCCAGAACGTGTGCCAGGCGCAGCAAAGCGTGGGGATATCTCGGTGCCACCTTGACGGTAATTGGTCGTAGCAGCGCTTGGTGTACCGACGCTGGCGGGGGCATAAAGTGTATTCAAATCCGCACCGGCGACCTTGCAGCCAGTAGCAGCTGCCAACGGATCACCTGCCTGTATCGGCTCGTAATTGGCGTTGATATCGACCGTGGCCGCTTTGTAGTTAGTTGTTGGCATGATATTGGCGCTCCAACTTCATGACCCGGCTTTCAAGATCGGCGTACTTGGCCTTCTGATGTTTCAGTGAACACATGGCAAGCACGAATAACGAGGTGTAATTCACCGACTGGGCATTGCCTTCCGCATCGACATTGACCGCAAATGACATGCCAGTTTCGAGAAGCTGCTCGGCGATGACACCATAGTTGACCTGGTCAAATCCTTTGATGCGATATTGCACCAGCTCGATGGCATCGAGCACGCCATCAGCAGCGGCGATATCGATAGCTTCGATGGCTTCCTTGAATCGTCTCGCCGATGTGGTGTTGAACGAAGGTGCAGAGACTTGACCTGTGAACGTCGGCGCGGAGTTGAGTTTTGCACACAGATCGGCCACGGCTTTCAGGCTCGAAGGCACAATGGCTTTTGTCGTGTTCGACCCGGCTATGGCTTCGGTGTTGTCAGCCAGTTGTACCTTACCTTTTACCGCCGTGGTGGCGTCGGGTACGCCGCCGGCTGCTGCGATCAGTGCATTGATCGCATCGCGTAACTGGGTTCTGGTGCCTTTAACCGGCGAAATGGAAGCAGCGACCAGTACGTTAATTATTTCGTACATGACTTCATTCATGTAATCCGCGTCGACGCGAGTCGCAGGAATACCAGAGCCGGGATTACCGTTGGTGAATTCGTTGGAAGCGTGACCGGCTGCATCAATCTTATACATAGTGTTCTCTTTACGAGTAGGCAATTACCAGCGAGGTGTGCGCTGGCTTGATTGCTTGGAAAAAACATTCGAAAAATTCATTGCCGAACGAAGTCAGCCGGTTACCGGCTACTGAATCGCCAACATTGAAATAGGTGACCGTGGTCAATGGCGCGTTTATTTGCCAGGTGTGCAGCGATGGCTCAGTGATAGTGATCGTGTAGCCAAGCGCAGCCGCCAGTGCGATGTAATAGGCACGAGATGCGGAACCGCCACCGGATAACTTTGCAACTACCGCCGCACGGCGCTTTGCCAAGGTGTCTTCCAACACACCAACGCAAGGATCAGGTAAGCCGAGAACGCGCTCCCAGTCGGTGATCATTTCGGTCGTGGTGTTCGGGATGATCTCGGTAATCACCGTCGCGGCGCGCTCACCAATGCGGGCAAACTCTTCGGCCAACGCATCCAGCGTAATCGTGAGGTCAGCATCATCCGCACGCGGCCATGCAGCGCCGCTTGGCAGGAGCGCCTGCATTTGCTGACGATAGTGGCGAGCGGTTAAACCCATGTGATCGTTCCGAGTGAGCGAATCTGTGCAGAGGTCGCGGTGACATCGGCGCTCGGCACGCTCAATACATGATTGGTTTCGCCAGCGGCGATCGATATCGCTTCGCGTAAATGCGAAATCAAGATCGTGCCACCCGGTTGAGCTTCACGAAGAAAGACGTCTTTGAGTTCGGCGGTGACTGCCGCTTGAATTTCCGGTGTGTTCGGTGTCAGCGCAATGGTCATCGCCACCGGTGTGTCGGTCGGAGCTGCCACCGTGACAGCAGCTGTTACTGGCCGCAGCACGTCGATATAGTTTTGCAGCGTAGTGACTTCGCCAGCATCGGGAATGTAGGTGGCATCGTTATCACGCACGAAGAAAATGCGAACTGTGCCTGCACCGGAATACAGCGGACGCACCCAAACCCGAGTGACGCCTGGCACTTCTAATGCCCAGTTCTCGTAGTCGCTGACCGAACCACCTTGCGGTGGGCGTTGAATCCGCTTCAACAAACGATCACGCAACGAATCAAGACTCTCGGTGTCGGTACCATTGACGATGCCGCCAGCTGTAACGACGCACGCGGCATTGATGCCGGCGACCGGTGTCACGAACAACATGGCGCTACTTGCTGAGGTATTGCCCAACTGGCCAGCAATCGCCGCTTGCATATTCACACTCGCGGTACCGCCAGCTAGAGTGGTGTCTGCGATCACTGAGAACTGAGCGCCGTCACTGCGCTGAATCAAGGTGCCTGCAGGTACGACTTGGCCGACGTTGCCGGTCATTGTGACCGCACCGGTGGCCTTCACTGCCGATAACCTGGTAACACCCCAAACCGTGGCCCAACGCTCCAACCAATCCGACGCCGTGTCAGGGATCGCTTCCTTTGCGATTTCTTGAAGGTATCCATATAGGCTATGCACAACAGCGGCTTCGACAGCACCGATGACAGTAAGGTTGGAGCGACGCAGGCGAGCATCCGCACCAGGCAATTTGGTTTCAATGTCGGTCGCGATGCGTTCGATCAATTGAGTGAGTGATGGCCGTGATAGAGGCATTAGCTTGCGTTCCAATGGGTTTGAAATTTGAACTGCTGTGAATTGCCGGTCGGCTTGTTGATCGTGATATAGACGGCCAGCACGCCATCACGAAGCACTTCGCTGGCGACATCGATGGACTTGGCCACACCGTCGGCAATCATCCATTGCAGGGCTTCCTTGCAATATTCACGTGCCTTTAAAAGCACTTTGGATAATTGTTTTTCACGGCTTAAAAGCCAGAGACGAGAGCCAAGCTGGTCGCCGTCATTGCTGGCAAAGTTATCGCCCCACCAACCGCGACGGTCGCCGGTGGTGTTCGGCAATTCGTCATCCGGATTGGCGCGTCGATCGGAGAACAAACTGATGATGATCGCGGTGCGCATGCCATCGTCTTCTGCAAGACCAGGCTTGGCCATCAACCAGTCGCCGTTTTCTAAGTCCCAGGTGGTTTGGATATCGGTCATGTCATGGTCGCATTTGGATTGCCGCTGGTGCCGCCACCCGTTTGAATGCCGGTATGTTTATGGGTGTTGTAGACGCCGCGCATTTCATTCATCGAACCGTTTTCATCGCTGACGTTGTTATCGCAAGTGATGTTGCCCTCGACGTTGAGGTTGCCTGTCATATTTACGCTTGGGCATTCGACATTCACTTGCGTGCTGGCTTTGACTGCGATATTGCCGTTGCGTTTGATCCAGATGTAGTCACCCTCATCGGTGTAGATCGCAACTTCGCCTTCGTTCATGTTTTTCAAACGGTAGCGGCGATCATCGACAACGAGAATCACCGGGTGACTGCGGTCACCGCCCACCATAACGACGATGGCCTCAGCGCCGGGCTTTGGGTGGGAAGTAAAACCGTAGTTCTGGAAGCGCTCGCCCTGCCCACGCACTTCGCCTTCGAGCAGCTGCACTTGCAGCTCCTGAATTTTGGCGCTGTCCTTGATCAACTTCACAATGCCGCGAGCGACCATTAACCGCAGTTTGTTGCCAAGGTCGCTCATAGGAAGCTCCCTTTTTTCTTTTCAGGAACGGCAAGCAAGCTGTAGGCTTCCGGCAGTGCCAGCTTCAAGGCCGAACGAGATCCACTTTCGTCCATCGTGAAGTCCACTTCACTAATCAGCATGTCGCGGTTTAACTTCAACCAGGGGTCACGCACGGTCACCAATTGATTCGGACGCCACAACCCCTTGGCATGGCTAAAGCCCTGCACGGTGATCGATGCAGAGCGCGCACGGCCCGCCCGGACATTCGCCTCAAAGTCAGCTCGTTTTTTGAAGCTGGAAATGTCGCCCTGTTCTTCACTGACAATAATCAAAGGACGGTAGCGTTTTACGCCTGAGTCTTTGCTTGATGCTTTCTGGCTGGTCACCGCTTCACCATTGGTGCTGTCATCACCGGCGGCTTGGCCTTTTACGATGTATTGGCTAAAGCGCTGCTCGGCATTGTCTTCGGCGCTGGCAGACAATATGTTTTCGCCACGCTGCAGGGTGATACCGAGTGCCTTTTTGGAGGCGCGGGCAATGATCAGCTCGCCGGTGCCGTCGGTGGTAAGTAAAACACCACGGTGCTTGGCGGCGCGATCCAGATTGGCAAATGCGGTTTCGCCTGGTTCAATCGCCCAGACTTTAAATGCGGCACCGGTATCCGTCTCTATCCGGACTTTGATTCCGAACGGTGCACAAATGTCTTTGGCGATTTGATCGAGTTTTACATTACGCCATTCGCCTGCCTTGTGGATGGCTGAGCAATCGACCAGGTCAGCGGTCTTGTCGCGACCCCGGACGTTGACGCTGTGGTTGCCGTTGTCATAGCTGACATTGACGGAATCGTTATAGCCGGTGATTGCAATCTCGCCTGCAATTTTCACAGTGCAGGCATCTCCCGAGAAAATCTCGCGCTCGGTTTTTTGTTCTGGCCAGATTTCAGTCAGACCGATATCGAAGCTGCTGCTGGCTTCTTCAATGCCCAGGTGAACATTGATCGATTTCCAACCGCCGTAGGCTTTGCCATTGGTGAGCAGTACCAGGTCAGACATTAGCCACCACCTTGATCGTAGTGTTGCCCGCCACAAAACCCGGATGCACGATGCGATTCAGCGACAAGATTTCGTCTTCGCGGCTCACATCACCATACAGTTGGTAGGCAAGGACGCAGGCCGGCAATGTTTTGCCAGGCGTATAGTCAATTTGCTTCGCCAGATCGGCGGTGCGGATTTGGATATCGCGAACCACGATGGCTCGCAGGTCTTGCAAGGCACCGTACAGATCGTCGTTGGCAGTGTTCAGCGTAATGTTTTCCAATGCCGCCACCACTTCATCACGAATGA
>JAYWIC010000165.1:0-32750 GCA_043789195.1 Arenimonas sp.
ACGCCGCTCCCACGATATTTAAAATTTTGGTGGGCAATACCAACCCTAGGATATAGACTGATCCAATGACCATTCAAGATTTTCAGGCTTTCCGCATACGCAATGATGCCGATGGTGGCTATCGTTCTGGTATCGAGAACATATTGCTAGATGATTTATCGGCCGGCGAGATCATCATCAAGACTGCTTACAGCAGCGTTAATTACAAGGATGCGCTAGCTGGTACCGGTCAAGGAAAAATCCTTCGCCAATTTCCACTTAACGGCGGTATCGATGTCTCCGGTACAGTCATTGAATCGAGTGATCCGAACTTCAAGCAGGGCGATGAAGTACTTTGCACTGGCTGTGGTTTATCCGAAATCCGTGATGGCGGTTATTCCGAATACGCGCGTCTTGAATCCAGATGGGCCGTCAAACTCCCTGCAGGTTTAACGCTACGGGAAAGCATGATCTTGGGGACAGCGGGATTTACTGCTGCACTGGCGCTCTATCGCATGCTGCAAAATTCCCAGACTCCCGAGTTAGGCCCGATCGCAGTCACGGGAGCAACCGGCGGCGTGGGCATGCTGGCTATCGATATTTTTACTCGGGCCGGGTTTGATGTGCATGCCTTTAGCGGCAAACCCGAGCACGCCGATTTCCTCAAATCCCTCGGCGCAAAACAAGTGCTTCCTCGAGAAGCTGCCCTCACCAGCAAGCCCATGGACAGCGCAAAATTCGGTGGTGCGCTCGATAATGTAGGCGGCACCACATTGACAGGCCTTCTGGCCCAAACAGCGCCCTACGGCAATGTCGCGAGCGCCGGCCTGGTGGCCAGCCACGAACTGCCGACAACCGTCATGCCTTTTATTATCAGAGGTGTCTCATTACTGGGCATCGCTTCGGCTGGCACGGCTCGCGGCATACGTGACGATATTTGGCAAAAGCTGGCGGGCGACTGGAAGCCCGCCCACTTGACAGCGATTGCCACCCGGGAAATAAGCATGCTTGAATTGCCTCAGGTATTCGCTGCTATGCTTGCGGGAGGCTCATTTGGCCGTACTATTGTCAAATTGTGATGAATCGCTTGCGCAATACACCCCTGACAGGATTACAATCGCAACAATCATTGGAGAGTACTAAATGGCACGTATCTTAATTGTTGATGATTCACCTTCCCAGTTGATGGGTATGAAGCGAATTGTTGAAAAGCTTGGCCACGAAGCACTAAGCGCCGAAGACGGTGCTCAAGGCGTGGAAGTTGCCAAAGCCAATATTCCGGATCTGATTCTGATGGATGTGGTGATGCCAAACCTCAACGGTTTCCAGGCAACGCGCGCCATTTCAAAAGAAGCCACTACTTCGCACATTCCCATCGTTTTGGTGACTACAAAAGATCAGGAAACCGATAAAGTATGGGGCATGCGCCAAGGCGCTAAAGCTTATATCACCAAACCATTTAACGAAGCCGAATTAGTGGCCGTCATCAACAAGTTGCTCGTTGGCGGTTAATTCAACGGGCTATGCAATAAAAAAGCGGGGATTCCCCGCTTTTTTATTGCCCTGAAAATACTTCGGCCATTTTCTTGTAAAAATCTTTTTGTTCTGCCGATTCGGCTTTCGGTGCGCGGATTTCAATTTCAACTATCTGGTCTCCGGCACTTGGTTTGCCTGGCAAGCCACGCCCGCGCAAACGTAATTTTTTACCTGCTTCCGAATCCATCGGAATCTTGAGTTCCACCGCACCGCCAAGCGTCGGAACGGTTGCCACGGTTCCCAATGCCGCCTCCCAGGGCGCAAGACTCAAGGTATAAAGAATATTACGATCATCGACTTCGAAATCCGCATGAGGCCGATAGTCGATTTCGAGTAGTAAATCGCTTTTGCGCGCACCGCTGCTTCTCCCCTGTCCTGCCAAGCGAATCACCTGACCGGGTTTGATACCCGGCGGAATTTTGACCTCCAGTGTCCTGCCATCTACATTGAAGCGCTGCTGGCCGCCGGAAAAAGCGGTTTCGAGTGGAATGGCGACCTTTGCCCGGGTATCCCCCAGTGGCTGCTGGCTAGCTCTGGCTCTGCCGCCAAACAGGGACTCAAAGAAGTCACTGAAGTCCCCGCCAGCCCCTGCGTTTCCGAAGCCCTGCTGGAAACCGCCACCATTCCCGAAATCCGGCGGAGGCTGGTATTCCTGCCCGGAACGATAACCGCGTGCACGTAGCTGGTCGTATTGTTGGCGCTTTTCCTTATCGCGAAGCACCTCGTAAGCCTCGTTGATCGACTTGAATTTCTCCTCGGCCCCTTTTTCCTTACTGACATCCGGGTGGTATTTTCGGGCTAGTCGGCGATAGGCCGTTTTGAGTTCCGCCTCGCCTGCGCTGGCTTCGACACCCAAAGTTTCGTAATAATCCTTGAATTCCATCTCGGGGAAACCCATATATAAAGTATGTGATTATGGGCGCAACACAAATGCTTTCAAGTCCTCACCTCTATTACACATCAAATCTTTATCATCTCAAAAACAAAAAACAAGGAATTCCATGAGCATTCAAGTCGGTGACACACTTCCAAGCGCTACCCTGAACTATCTGAAAGACGGTGTACAGGCTATCACTACATCCGAATTGTTCGATGACAAAAAAGTACTATTGTTCGCCGTGCCGGGTGCGTTCACCCCCACCTGTTCGGCAAAGCATTTACCCGGCTATGTCGCCAAGTCCGACGAGTTTGCAAAGCTTGGTATCGATGTGGCGTGTTTGTCGGTAAACGATGCTTTCGTGATGGGCGCATGGGCGAAAAACCAGGAAGTACCTGAAAGCATCCATATGCTTGCCGATGGCAACGGTGAATTCACCAAGGCAATGGGACTTGAACTCGACGCCACGGCCTTCGGAATGGGCCTGCGCGCCAAGCGTTTTGCCCTGTATGCAGAGAACGGGGTGGTAAAGAATGTCTTTATCGAAGCACCCGGCGAATTCAAGGTGTCTGCTGCCGATTACGTGTTGGAACATCTTGGCTAAGCCAGGCTTCATGAACATGAAGAAAGAGCAGGTTTCGCTGCTCTTTTTTTGCCAAATATTCATTGCAGGTTCGCTGTGGTTCATACTGCCTTGGCTAGACTAGCCTCACTTTCTCAAGGAGCACTTCATGAAGACTCTGTTTACTATCGGATTAGCCACTTTCGCCATATTGGGCTTTTCAAAACCGGTTCTGGCGGACAATTATTCCGGCTGTTACAACTGTGGTGTTGTAAAGCATATTGATACCTTCAAGGGAAAACGCTCCGGCACGGCAGGTGCCGTTGTGGGTGGCGTCGTAGGCGGCGCTATCGGCAATCAGGTGGGCAGTGGCGATGGCAAAAAAGTTGCGACCGTCGCAGGTGTGGTCGGCGGCGCCATCATCGGCAAAAAAGTAGCCGAAAATAATGATAGAACCGAATACGACATTTCCGTGAAGATGGACAACGGCGAAACCCGTGTCATTACACAACGTAAAATTGGCCAAATCAAAGTCGGTACACGAGTAAAAATCAAGGACGGCAAGGTCTGGCTACGCCAATAAAATATTTCTAATGATTGAATAAAAAAAGACGACTCCGGTCGTCTTTTTCATTGCGTACGACTTCTTTCAAAAGACATCCTTTAGCAGGACTTAGAGAGATTTTATTTCAGCACGAACAGGCTCATTTCATCCCAGGCGCCAGCATCGGTCAACGCCGTTATGCGCTGCAAACCCGGGCTATCAAAGCTTAATACGAATATCTGGTTCGCTTGGGTATCTGCTACCCATCGACCATTCACCAGCCACATCACCTTTTGCCCTGTACCCAAAGCGCGAAATTCGGCACTGACCGCTTGAGTCGAGTTTGGAGCACGGGCCAGCGTCGACCTTTCTGCCGGCCCATCGATTTGAATGGTTTCCATGGCTGCCAGTGCATCTTCGGTACAGTCTTCGGATAATGCCGGAATCGATGATTTTTCGCGCAATCCCATCGATAGCCAAGGCGACGTTAAACCCGGCCAGCGTGCAATGCGCAATGTTTTCTGGTCATGGACATCCGAGCAATCGGCACTCAGTCGCTTTCCGGTTTTTTTGTCTACCTGCAGCTCAAGTTGCCCGGCACTCCAAGATCGGTCGCCACGATCAGACCAGGTGGGTGGGATGCTGCTGGCAAGCGCGAATCCCTTTCGTTGTCGATGGCAGAGCCCAACTTCCGTTTCCTGCAAAGTGCGACCCAGAGGCCAGCAAATATCCACCGGTTTCACTTCCTTGGGCATGACTGTTCGCGCAACGGCATGGTCGAGTTTTGGCAAGCTATCGAACACTTCATACATCAGCGGCAATGCGGTGATCGCCCCATACTGGCCAGGCATGGGCGTGCCATCGGGTCTTCCTACCCACACACCTACCGTGTATTCGGGTGTCGTGCCTAATGCCCAGGCATCGCGAAACCCGTAACTGGTACCTGTTTTCCAGGCCACGCGTTTGCGCTGATTGCTATCAAACAGGTCATCGTTTTGCGTATTGCTTTTATGGGTTTCAAGAATTTCACGAATCATCCAGGCGGCACCGGGAGAAAGGATTCTTCGTTCGCTTTGTTTTGCCTGCTTTGCGTATCGAACACGGCCCGCTACACCTTCACGATTCAAGGCTGCATACGCACCAACTAATTCTTCCAGACGAACACCGGCACCACCGAGAATGATCGAAAGATTCGGTTTTGCACCCGGCGGCATTCGCATGGGCAAACCGGCATTGGCCAATCGTGCTGCAAACCGCTCTGATCCAACACGATCAAGCAGATCGACGGCCGGAACATTCAATGACAATTGCAATGCTTCGCTGGCCGAAACAGGGCCGTGATAGACCGGATCGAAATTGGCCGGGCGATAATCACCGAAATCCTGAGGTGCATCGACAAGCAGACTTTCCGTGTGAATCAAACCGTCATCAATGGCCAAGCCGTATAAAAAAGGCTTGAGTGTAGATCCCGGTGATCGCAATGCCTGCACCATATCGACATGGCCGAGTGTTTTTTCGTCGCCGAAACTCAAGGAACCGACATAGGCACGGGCTTCCAATGTCTTATTATCCACCACCAACAATGCCGCAGAACTGCGCTCGGGTAATTGCGAAAAATAATTAAGCAGACGCGCCTCGAGCATGCTTTGCAAATCGGCGTCGATGGTGCTTTCAATTTTACTGGCGGCAGGATTTGCATCACGTAATCGCTGCGCTAACAAGGCAGCACTCATCGGCACCTGCAAACTTCGGGTTACCACGGGTTCCTGCTTGGCTTCGGCGATGGGAATGCTTGACCAGATAGTATTTTCCGCAAGACGCTTCAATACTTTATCGCGCGCTTTTCTTGCCGCTTCGGGGTTCCGGTCGGGCCTTAAACGGCTTGGCGTTTGTGGAAGCACGGCCAGCAAGGCCGCTTCGGAATGGGATAATTGTTTCGATGATTTTCCCAGATAAGCCCAACTTGCAGCTTCGACACCTTCAATGGTTCCACCAAAAGGAGCGCGTGTTAAATAAATTTCAAGAATTTCCGATTTGGATAAATGCCATTCCAGTTGATATGCACGAAGCATTTGCCGAATCTTGCCGAATACCGTGCGCGGATGTGGCTCGAGAATACGAGCCACCTGCATCGTAATTGTCGAGCCACCGGAAATAATCCGGCCATTGCGGGCACCTTGAATGGCAGCCCGCGTCATGGCGAAAGGATTGACGCCTGCGTGGTAATAAAAATAGCGGTCTTCGTAACCGATTAGGGCTTCCAGATACAGCGGCGAAACTTCTTCGACTTTTACCGGATAGCGCCAGACGCCATTCTCGCTAGCAAAGGCCCGCAACGGCCTGCCATCACGGGCGGTGACCAAAACGCTGGCATTGTGTTTCGATGGCAGCGGCAATGGAAACAAACGATCCAATACACTGGCGGCCAGCATCAGGCCGAGCAAAGCGATGGCTGCTATGCGCCACCGCTTTTCTTTACCCGAATGCTTGATAGATTCAGCAAGCACGTGATTACTTTGGTTGAACCACCGTAATACTGGCGGGGAATGCAACGCCCACGCCGCGCATCGATGGACGATACATGTCTTCCACTTGTGGCGGCGGCACGGTGTAGGTACCCGGTGTTACCGCACGCACGATGTAGAACACTTTTGCGTATTGTCCGCCGTACAACTTGATGGCGGCGACATAACGGTCATCACGGAATTCTTCGTGAACAATCGTGGCGGCATCGCTTCTTTCTTCCAGATTGACACCGTCAATTTCGACGTCTTTCCATTGATCGCCTTTGGATAAATTCAGATTTTCAACTTCAAGACCGGCCGGCAACAAATCTACCAGCAACGCATCATTCATCGACTCATTCGCCTGCATTTTGACGAGCACCAGCAAAATTTCGCCCTCACGCAAGTTACCGCCCTTCCATACCGTGCCATCGGGACGGAAATACTGGCGTGTCACCTTGATGAACTTGTCATTGGCTTCCGGCGCCAACTTGGGAATGCCAGCGACATCGATGGTGGCATAGAGGCTGGTTTTTTCCTTTGGTTCGAAACGCACGCCTTTCGCGAGTTCTGTCTGGGTGAAACTGCGGGCAATGATGCTATCGGGTGCCAACGCCACTTTCTCGGAACCCGTTTGCAGGCTACCCGAAAAAATATTGTCCTTACCGACGGCAATGGCTTTGCCCAATTTCGCCAATCCAATTTGTTCCTGGGTACTCAGCCAGTAATAACGCCCATTGGTTTGATTCTGCAAGTCACGCGACATGCTCAAAAGACGTTTATTGAATGCCGGATGATTCAAATTATGTCGCTTCATCAATGCCAGCATGAAAGCTTCATCACGCAAATTGCTGCCATAGTCGCCCATATATTGCGGACGCTTGCTGACTTTGGCGAAGGCTTCGTTGATGGCTTTTTGGCCACGTACTTTATCGCCCTGCAAATTCAATGCGATGCCCAAATGAAGCAGCGGCAAACCGGTCAGAGATTTCGACCGTTCATTGTCATACAAGGTACGCAATGTGCCGAGTGGCGCACGATTGACGCGTGCCAGCACATAGGCGCCATGGGCCTGATAAGCGTAGCGCATGTGCTGTTGTTGATCGTAGGAATAAAACGGCGCGCCACCGGTCAGCATGTCCTCGCTCAGACGTTCCAGTGTTTTCTTCAATACCGCTTCCGGCACGGCAAAACCGGCATCGCGCGAATCCAGAAGAAATTCGGCGATATACGGCGTGAGAATCGGATTGGCTTCCGAACCACCACCCCAATAGGAAAAATGCCCGTTGCTCAATTGCATCGATGCCAATCGGCTGATGGCAAATTCCATCCGCAATTTGCGTTCCTGCGGTGTAATGCCTTTGAAGCCCATGCGTGCGGTGGTTTGTGGATCCAGCAGCAATGCCGCATAACCCCGTGTTGTGGTTTGTTCGGCACAGCCATAGGGATAAGAGAGCAAATCACTCAAGGCCTGGGCAAACGGAATCGGTGGCATCGCACTCACGGTGAAACGTGCATTCACGGTGCCCGACATCAGGTGATCACTCAATCCGGCATTCAGACTGACACCATTACCCGGTTCAAGTGTTTGCAAGGTCGAACGGACAACAGCTCCCCAGGCCGGACGCACGGGCACTTCAAATATCCGATTGACTTGATGACCACCACCTTCGACTTTCAACTTCACTTTGCCGACACCACTGCCCTGCCCGCCGGTCAATGCAAAGCTCAAGGTGTTTTTTGCATCGGGTGCGAGCATGAGACGTTTCGATGCGCCATCGATATTCACCGGTCCGCTGGCGCTAACGCTTACGTTAAACGTGCCCATCTTGCCGGTGAAATTTTGCACATCAATCGTCATCTTGCTGCGATCCCCTGGAGCCAGCGCGCGTGGCCCGCTGATTTCGGCGAGCACGGGGGCTCGGATAATGCTTTCGCTATCGGCCTTGCCGTATTGATCGGCGGTGAAGACCAATGCAGACACACGCAATGCGCCGTTGAAATCGGGTACCGGCAGATTGATCAGGGCTTCACCATTTTGATTCAAACTCACCAGACCGGAATACAAATCCACCGTTTGTACTTTCGCGGTAGGTCGGCGAGCTTGTGGCAAGGCATCGAGCGCCATGTCACCACCGAATTTTAGTTTTGCGGTACTGCCATCGTAACTTTCAATAACTCGGCCATAGATGTCGTAGGTTTCAATGCCAAAACGGCGTTGTGCAAAGAAATGTTTCGCCGCATCCGGCACCGGAAATTGTGTGATATTCAAGATACCAACATCCACGGCAGAGACCGTCACCCAGGCTTTTTTGCCGGCCAATGCAGGCGCTTTTACCGTCACGGGAAGTGGCTGTTCTGGTTTGGTTTGTTTGGGCGCGGTGACGCTGACGGCCACTTCGCGATTGGCGCTTTGCATCGGCACATGTGCAACACCAATGGCACGTGCCGGCGTTATTTTTTCTTTCGCCGAACCACCACGGAAAACCAGGGCCGTGATGTAGACATCGTGGCGCTGCCATTCCTTGGTCACCACGACTTCGAAACTCGCGCCGGGTTTGGCATCGATCGTTTGCGTATGCATCAAGTGGTCGCTTTCGACAATCAGCACGCCTGGTCCGGCATGCGGCGGCGTAATGGTAACTTTTACTTTGTCGCCCACTTTGTAGGCCGTTTTATCGAGTGCCACTTTTACCTTGTCGGGGCGTGCATCCAGGCCACGATTCTGATCATCCCAGCGCCAGCCGGCATAGAACGGATAACGTGATACCAATCCCGTCTGCTTGTCGGTGACTTCCAATCGATAATCACCCCACTTCACATCGACCGATATTTTGGTACTGCCATCGACTTTCGTTTGGCTGTTGAGTGTCTGCACGGTTTGGAAGCGCGAAGTAAAATCGTATCCCCAGCCACCGTTATCACTATAGTTCCAGTGATAATCGCGAATTTCGCGCACGAGATTAATCGTGATCGGCGCAGCGGATAACTGCCCTGCTACATTGCTGCGCACTAGTTCGAAACTGGCGGTGCTTTCGGACGTTGCGCCATCGGCAGCATCGAATAAGGGGCGCACGCCCACCAAATGGGCTGCAGGCCACAGAGTACGTTTCAGTGAACGGCTAACCGTGCGGCCACCAGTCTCATAAACGCTACCCTGCACGATGACGGAAACCGGCGCCGTACCTTTTACTTCTTCCGGCAACGGCAAGGTCGTGACTAATTGGCCTTTCGCATCGAGCTTTTGATCAAGCACATCATCATTATTTTTCGGATATTTGATCGTGCTGTCGCCAAAGCTGAAGTCTTTGAGTTTCTCGACTGGATGCTCGTCATTCAACACGTACATGCGTGCCGTGAAGCGATTACCTTCCGCCGGTGCGCCGTATAAATAGGCTGCGTCCACTTTTAAATTCAGCGGCTCTTTGGGCTTGATGACCGCTTGTGCCGAAGACAAGTCGAGCTTCATCCGTTCCGGCAAAAATTCTTCAACATGCACCGACATGCCTTCGACAACATCGCCTGCACCGGGTGCGGTACGGAATTCGATTTTCCACAGACCGGTGGCGGCATCGGCGGGCAATGCCTGCTTCCATTCAAAATAACCGGGCTGCTTTTCGCTTAATTTGGTTTCGATCAATGCGCGGCCATCGGGCTGGCGCAATGTTAAATACAGTGGCTGCGATTTGATCTGGCGACCATCGTAATTGCGCATCAATGCCGACAAGCGAAGGGTTTCACCCGGACGATAAAGATCACGCCCCGCCCAGGCAAACACGTCGAACCAGGCCTGTTTCCGGCCTGCGACGGCGAATTCAGACAAATCAAGCGCCGGCTGGTTAAACGACATAAACGAAATATCGCTGGAGCGTTTCGCAATCAGCGCCTCATCGGCTTTCAGCGTATAGGCAATCAGGGCATCGCCGCTTGAATCGGTTTCTGCCTTGACTGCGGTTTCCCCTTTCTTGCCTAGCACGCTGATTTCAACATCCGATAACGCCTCACCAGTCTGAAGCGACGCCGTGTGCACGTAGATTTTGTCTTTGTAGGCGCGGACATGCAGGCCGATATCGCTGACGTAGAAGACGGCGGTGTCGTAGCTTTCGTTGAAGCTACCGACTTTTTTCACCAGGGCGAAATACAAACCCGGCTTTTGTAATTCATCGATACTTTGAATCGGCAAATAACTTACCTGGCGCTCGTTTTCAGCACCACCCAAGATGAAACGATTGAGATAAACCGATTCTGCGTATCGATTGATACCGCCACGCTGGCTACTTTCATCTTCGCCATAATCGTAATTGTTATCGCCCAATTCCCAGCTGCTACGGCGACCACCTCGTTGATATGCCATCAGAAAATTGGCGACTTCCTTGTCGTAGACACGGTAAAACTCGACATCGACTTCAGGTACATTGACCGATACCAATGGCAATCCGCGTGATTCCTTTGCCGGCAAAACACTGCCCTGCGATGCAAAGCCTACGGCAGGCTCCAGTGGCCCGGTAAATATTTTCCGCTCTTCTTCCTTGCCAAGCGTTTTACCGTCGGCCGCCATCAAACCGGCGCGCAGAATCACCGTGTAGTTTTTGCTGGCATCGACATACGGGAAACGAAGACTCGTATTGTTATCGAGCAAGACCCAGCTACCTTTGACGACCAGGTTCTTTTCATCTTTTACGACAATGTATTTATCGAATTCCTGGGCATTGGCGAGTGGCTGCGAAAACTGCAGTAACAGGGCCACCTGATCATCGGTCTTGCTGCGCGTAGCCGATACCAGGCCAAACCCGACAATGGCCTCTCGCAAATCGATGGCAGTGTCTTTTCCCTGCAGATCGGGTACCTGATTCTTATCGCCCTGGCAGCCCGCCAGACAAAACAGCATGAAAACAGACACAAAAAAAGCCGCGAATAGGCGGCTGGAAAAACGTTTGAATGTAGACATGCTGGGCTCCTGGAAGTGATGCGAGTATAGGCCTGATGTGCTGGCTGCCAAGAGCCGCTCAACAAGGCATTTAACATTCGTTTAACTTACGTTATTAAGTCGTTAAATGCCTTTAGAGAGTTATGTACGCATTTACTTGGCTGCGGCGGCCACCGGCAATTTGCTGGCCTGTTTAGTGGCATAAGCCACCTTATCGATAGGCGTCAATTGTAGATTGGTATTGGCCAAATCCAGCCCCATCGTGCTTCTGGCGGCAGACATGGCAGCCAGATTGATATCGACATAGCCTAAAGGCTTCCCTGCTGTGTCAAATGCAAGCCCAGGCAAGCCATCGACCAAATAGGTCAATTTAGGGACGCGCGTTTCCCCCATGATCAAACCCGGTCGCCACAGTAAGACCGAACCAGATTCATCGTTGGTCCGCAGCAGAGTGAAAAACTCCATGCCCGGCTCAGGCTTTCCACCGGCATTCAAATCAACGAAGGTCAAATTTTTCTGCGAATTCCTGATGCGTAACCAAGCAAGACCCAATGCAGCATCGCGCGTGACCAGGTCCACCGGCATCCAGTCTTCGCTATCGACCAGACGCACACGGAATTCACTCGATTTTGCCACCATCCCCGCTTCGCCCTGCTTGCCGCCCGACATCGCCGAAAAATCAAAACTCACCGCACGATCTGGTACCAGCAACAAACCGTCGCTGCTGACCACCACTGCTTGTGTTCGGTCTTCGATCCGTTGCTCCTTGCCAGCCGAATTGATGGCCATCACGAACTTGACGGTAACAATGGCATTGCCATGCTTTTCGACCATGGCTTTATATACCGGCCTGTAATCGCTGGTGACTTGAGCATGTAAATTGCCGGCAACCAGAGTGACGAGGAAACCAGTTAACAGTATTTTCTTGAACATTATTTTGATTTCCGGTTATTTGCTGAGCCAGTAGGGGTCCAGATACAGAACACGATTTTCGCTTCCGCGAATGACAATGATGGGAATCAAGGCATTGGATTTTGTTGCCAACTCGGCATCGAGAGCCTTGCGTAAATCTTCAACATTGTCGATGGCGGTTTTACCCAGCCTGACGATGATGTCGGAACGTTTTAGATGTGCCAAACCCGCAGGACCTCCAGACTCGACACCATCGAGTATCACGCCGGTCTGTTTGACCGACAGATGCTCGTTCACGCGGTCATAAAATCCGAGCTCGCGAATTTCCACACGCAGCTTGCTCAGGTTCAATGTTTTCAAGCCTGCCGAGCTAATTGGCGATGGTAGAAAGCTCAGCTTGAACGTCATCGGCTTCGCGTCGCGGATCGCTTCGAACATCACCTCCGATTCCGGCACCACATCGCGAACCGCTTGGTGAAAAGGTTCGGTGGCGACATCATTGGCCGGCTTTAATTTTTGCCCGTCGAGACTGACCAGCAAGTCACCGACTTTCGCACCGGCTTTCGCCAGCGGGCTATCGGGATACAGTCGGGTAATTCGATAACCGGGTGAGCCGATTTTCATGTCTTTTGCCAACGAACTACTGATAGCTTGCACTTCGACACCGGACCAGGATTTGGGCAACTCGGGCAAGGGAACCCGGACTTTGTCGTTGGATTCCGGCAGCAACAGTGCAATCACTTTTTCATCGTCGCGCTCAACTTCGAACAGGAAATGTTTTTCAGAATTCGGTGCGATGACAATGCGGGACAAATCCGATATTTCATTCACCGGCTGATTATCAATATTTCGAATAATATCGCCGGCTTGAAGTTTTGGCCTGGCAATGGCGGCAGCGCCGCCAGGACGGATGCCGGTAATCAGCAATCCCGAATTATCATCAAGATGTCTGCGGCGCCCCATTGGCTGGGTCAGCTCGGTCACCGAAATACCAAAAGCCGAGGATGCCAAATCATCACCACGTGCTTTTGGCTGCGCATCGGCCTTGAGCTTTACATTCAAGGTTTTGTCGTTGCGTTCAACCTTTAAAACGATCTGACTACCAATAGGTAACTCTGCGATCCGTCGTTGCAAGGCAGGGACGTCCACCGGCTGCAACGCGGTGACGTTATCGCCATTCAAACTGACGATGCGGTCACCGGCCAATAACCCGGCTTTATCGGCTTGCGAGCGGCGCTCAACCGCATTAATCAAAACACCATCGGTGTATCGCGTGCCCTTCAACGAACGCAAACGAAAACCCAGCGCGACCCGTTTTATCTCTCCGTTGGCAATTAAACGTTGAACGACACTGCCGGCATCCGGGCCGGGAATGGCAAATGCCAGATCACCACCGACAATCATGCCGCGTGTATTCACACCCACGATACGACCACTTAAATCCACCAGTGGACCGCCGGAATTGCCCGGTGCGATGGCGGCATCGTGCTGAATCCAGGCGTAATAACGGCCGGTGGGCTCATCTACACCAAGACGATCTTCGTAGTCGGCTTCGTCATCAAATAATGACACCAGCAAGCGACGCGGATTATTGACGACACCCGCACTCATCGAATTCGAGAGCCCCCATGGCGCTCCCATGGCGAGAACAGTATCGCCGGGCGTCAGGTCATCGAGGTTCTCGGCAAACTTTGCGAATGGAAACGTCTCGTCAGCAGGCGGTATGGCTTGCAATACCGCCAGATCGGAAGCCGTATCGGTACCGATCAATTTGGCGGGCAATTCACGACCATCATAAAAAACAACACGGAATGATTTTCCGTTTTGAGTAACATGTGCATTGGTGGCGATATGGCCCTGTGCCGAAATTACCGTGCCGCTACCGCTGGATACCGAGAGCACCGGCTCACCCTGCTGATAATCCTGGCGAACGGTCAAAATACTGACAACCACCGGCAACACGGCATCTCTTGCGCTGGAAATGCGCCGGGCGTCTGAACTACGTTCAACGGTTTGTGCTTTCGGGCTTGATACAACGAGTGACATCAGGGCAAAAACAATAAAACCAAATAAGGATTTTGAAAGGGGCATAGAAACCTCGAAGACTAACATGCAGCATACGCAAACACAGGTGAAAAAACATCGATTTAATGACCTGCCTCACAAAAAAAATCCCGACCACGGGCCGGGATTTTTTGTTAGGAAAAAGTACCAATGCAGATCGGGCTCTGGCCCGATAAAATAACATCGCAAACTGCAAAGAGCGTCGGGCCGGGGCCCGACCTACTTCGGGACAATTAAGTCATAGTCTCGGTCGAATCACCAATAGCTGGCAAATCGCTACCTGGGATGATTTCGAGCGATTCATCGGTATCCTCCAACGCCTCGATACTCTCGACAGCAATTAGTTTTTCGTCGGCAGCAACGCGCATCAGTGTGACGCCTTGGGTATTGCGACCCACTTGCGAGACTTCTGATGCACGTGTTCGAACCATCGTGCCCTGATCCGAGATCAGCAGTATTTCATGGGCTTCGGTCAATTGAATAGCGCCGACCAAACGGCCATTACGCTCACTGGTTTGCAGGGCAATCACGCCCTGTGTGCCGCGACCTTTTTTCGGGAACGCCGACTGTTCAGTACGTTTACCGAAACCGTTTTCGCTGGCGGTCAGAATATCGCCCTCACCTTCAATAACGATCAGGCTCATCACTTTCTCGCCACTCGATAGTTTCATGCCGCGAACACCCGTGGCAGTGCGACCCATCGAACGCACGCTGGCTTCATCGAAACGCACGGCTTTACCATTCGATGCAAACATCATGATGTCGCATTTTCCGTGGGTCAGCTGCACGTCGACCAGGCCATCGCCTTCATCCAGACTGATCGCCCAGATACCATTGACACGCGGACGCGAATATTCAGTCAACGGGGTTTTCTTGACGGTACCGTCGCGGGTAGCGAAGAACACAAACTGGTCGTCGGTAAACTCGCGCACTGGCAGAACGGCTTGTACTTTTTCGCCTTCTTCCAAAGGAATCCAGTTGATAATCGGACGACCACGCGAGTTCGGGCCGGCGTCTGGCAATTGGTAAACCTTCAGCCAAAACACACGTCCGGCACTGGTGAACGTCAGCAAGGTGTCATGGGTATTGACCACCCATAAACGCTCGATGAAATCTTCGTCTTTCACTGCGGTAGCGGAACGACCTTTACCGCCGCGTTTTTGGGCGCGATAAGCAGTAACAGGCTGGCGCTTGGCGTAACCGGAATGGGAAAGCGTGACAACGACATCTTCCGATACAATCAAATCCAGCACATCAAGATCTTCTTCGCTTGGACGAATTTCGGTACGGCGCTCATCGCCGAATTCTTCTTTCAAATTCGCCAATTCGCTACGGATAACTTCGAGCAGACGATTCGGGTTTTCCAGAATTTCAATCAACGCACGAATAACTTCGAGCAGTTGCTTGTATTCGTCGGTGAGTTTTTCCTGTTCCAAACCGGTCAAACGGTTCAGACGCATTTCCAGAATTTCTTTTGCCTGTACTTCGGTCAAACGATAGCCGGTGTCGGAAAGGCCAAACTCGTCTTGCAAGTCTTCAGGACGCGACGCATTGGCGCCAGCAGCCGATAACAAAGCGCGAACCAGACCAGGCTCCCAGACTTTTGCCAGCATGCGCTCTTTCGCCACTTGCGGACTGGAAGAGGTCTTGATGAGTTCGATCATTTCATCAATATTGGCCAAAGCAACGGTCAACCCTTCCAGAATATGGGCGCGATGACGGGCTTTACGCAATTCGAAAATCGTGCGACGAGTAACCACTTCGCGACGATGACGAATGAAGGCTTCCAGAATTTGTTTCAAATTCAAAATTTGCGGACGGCCATCCACCAGCGCCACCATATTGATACCAAACACCGATTCCATCTGGGTTTGTTGATACAAATTGTTCAGGATGACTTCGGCCGATTCGCCGCGTTTGACTTCCATGTAAATCCGCATACCGTCTTTGTCGGACTCGTCGCGTAATTCAGTCAGGCCTTCAAGCTTTTTCTCTTTAACCAATTCGGCAATTTTTTCGATCAAACGCGCTTTATTCACCTGATACGGCAACTCGGTGACGATAATCGACTCGCGATTATTGTCTTCGTTGACTTCGATGCTCGCTCTGGCGCGCATGCGTACACGACCGCGACCGGTGTGATAAGCCGCATGAATACCGGCCGATCCATTGATGATGCCGGCAGTAGGGAAATCCGGGCCTGGAATATGGGCCATCAAATCGCCTATGCCCAATTCCGGATCGTCAATCAGGGCAACCACGGCATTGATGACTTCTGTGAGGTTATGCGGCGGAATATTGGTCGCCATGCCGACGGCAATACCGGTTGAACCATTCACCAGCAAGTTTGGAACCCGCGTTGGCATGACGGTAGGTTCGTATTCTTTTTCGTCGTAGTTAAGCTGGAAATCGACGGTTTCTTTATCGATGTCGGCCATCAGTTCGTGCGCGAGTCGCGACATGCGCGCTTCGGTGTAACGCATGGCGGCAGGCGAATCACCATCGACCGAACCAAAGTTACCTTGGCCATCGACCAGCATGTAGCGCAGCGAGAACGGCTGTGCCATTCGAACCAAAGTGTCGTAGACGGCAGTGTCACCATGCGGATGGTATTTACCGATCACGTCACCGACGATACGGGCCGATTTGTAGTAAGGCTTGTTGCTGTGCGCACCGAGTTCATGCATCGCGAAAAGTACGCGGCGGTGGACAGGCTTAAGACCATCGCGAACATCCGGCAAGGCGCGCCCCACGATCACGCTCATGGCGTAATCGAGGTAGCTTCGACGCATTTCATCTTCAAGATTGACCGGAATAATTTCTTTTGCGAGATCTGACATTGGGTTTCCGTATTGACTAAAACGAGTGTGATTTCCGACCCGGAGAAGGCCGAAAAATCGTCAAGAAAATTGCTTCAAAAAACGACAGGAAATTATAACCGATTTCACACAATTATGCGTTGCCAAGAGCTTTGAAAATCAGGCTCTCAGATGCTTGACTTTGCCGAAAAAACATCGGTCATTTTTTGCAGATTTGGCCGTTCAATCAGGCCTTTTTCGGTCACAATGGCATCGATCAAATCGGCGGGCGTAACATCGAATACCGGATTGAAGGCCTGTACGCCTTCGGCCACCGTACGTTTGCCGTTACTGGACAGCAATTCAGCCGGATCGCGCTCCTCGATATGAATCAAATCGCCGGACGCTGTTTGCATATCGACAGTGGAACTTGGCGCGACCACCATCACTTTTACGCCATGATATTTGGCCGCAATGGCATGGTGATAGGTGCCAATTTTGTTGGCGGTGTCGCCATTGGCGCAGATTCGATCAGCGCCCACGATAAGCCACTGCACGGCTCCTGTTTTCATAAGATGTGCACCTGCTCCGTCGGCGATCAAAGTCGCCGGAATGCCATCTTCGGTAAGCTCCCACACGGTCAGGCGAGCGCCTTGTAGCCAAGGCCGGGTTTCACTGGCAAAAACCTTCGAAATTTTACCCATCGCAACGCCCGCACGAATAACTCCCAAGGCAGTCCCAAATCCAGCGGTGGCCAGCGAGCCGGTATTGCAGTGGGTTAATACACCCGACCCTTCAGAAATCAAATTTGCACCCAAAACACCCATGTATCGATTGGCCGCCAAGTCTTCGGTTTCAATCGCCCGTGCTTCTTGCTCAATTACCTTCAGCCAATCAGGCCCCGCTACTGCAAGAACACGGCGCATGCGGGCAATGGCCCACATTAAATTCACGGCCGTTGGCCTTGATGCATTCAAATCATTCAGATCGGCGTCCATTTTTTGAAGTGCTTGGGCACCATCGGCGGCCGAAATTTTTTGCCCCGCCAGGACCACGCCCCAGGCCGCCGATATACCAATTGCCGGTGCGCCGCGCACCACGAGATCACGAATCGCTTGGCAAACCGCTGCGCTATCCATGCAATCGAGATAAGCCACTTCAAACGGCAAATAGCGCTGATCCAGCAAACTTAGTCGATCACCCTGCCAGCGGATGGGTCGAATACGGTCGTAACGGTCAAAATCCATGGTCATTCCTTCTACCTATGCCCCAAGTTTACTAGCTCGGGTTATGCTTCGCGAATGAGCATAAGAAAGAAAGTCAAAAAACCGGATCCCGACCTTCCCGATACCGGCATTGAAACCCTGCTGCATACGTCCTGCGTAAAAGCCGGTGCCGCCGCCGCCTTGCAAGTGGCAGTCGAACGATTGCCTTTGCTCAAACCATTCTTACCCGCGCCAATCACCCGCGCTGCACGAGGCGATGCACCTGAGCGCATTCAACGCTTGATGGTGAAAGAAATTTACTCGCGATATCGCTTGAGGCCTGCAGGCTGGGAAATCGAGGGCATTCTCGCCGTTGCACAAACCCAAAGCGTGCTCACGCCACTGGCGACACAGGAAGGTTTGTATGCGGTATTAAAAGCCTGGCTACCGAAACCATTTGTGATTCCATTGATGCGATACACACCATTGGAGCCATTAGTGACAGCATGTTCGAAAGCCATCGCCGCTACCTGGGCTGCCGGCCGTTATGCCGACTCGGTGTGTCGCTTGCGCAAAGCCGGCGCCGATTGGTTGCCTGCACCCTTGGCGGATGCGCTTCAAATGGCGCCAAGCACATTGAAGAGCTGGAGTGCCGAAGCCTTATCGCTGGCATTGCCGCCCCTAAAGTTCGCAACAGCCTGGGGTAAACGCGCTGCCGTTGCCGCGATGAATGCCGGGCCAAAACAAACAAGCGATGTCGACAAAAACCTGAAGCCCAAAGCCGCAAAGAAAGTCACCGTCAAAAAGTTACCCCGAAAAACTACCGCACGAAAAAAAATCGCGAAACCCGCTTAATCATCCGGTTCACGACTATTTCCGAAGACCTTGTCTTTTCTTGAGAGACGTATCCAGATAAACATGGCCGGCTGCATATCTCTTGCTGCGGTCAAGAGCATGCGGATCAAAACCGACGGTCCTATATTCCAAGCCATTACCGCCACCATCGACACGCACAATCAGTTGCCAACTGCTGCGGTGTCTCAATGCCGGCGTTTTGAAAGTACCATCCGCATTGAGTTTCACGCTCGATAACACTTTTTCGCGCATTGCCAGAAAGCCGGCTTTGGACTCGCATACGGTGATCGAGATATTTGAAACAGCCGTACCCTCTTCACTGGTGACTTTACCGCTGACCACGATGGTCCGGGCCATTGCAGTCGCTGTATCCGTTCCTATAGAAGCAAAGACAAGCAAAACGAAGACAAACAAGTTAAAGCAATTCTTCATGAGTGCCGCTGCTTGGTATTTGCAGTCGAATCGGCATTGGAAAGCGGCTTGCGTGCCCATAACATCCATAAAAGCACCCCGCTACCTGCAGCGGCCACACCATGTTTCATGGCATGCCCACCGATGGTACTTTGCAGATACAAAAATATTTCCATATCGAACACTTCAAGCACTTTCGCCAACACGTAAATCAGCAATGCCAGGACAAGCAAATAGGTGTGCGAGTATCGTTTGGGATAAAGTAAAAGCATGACCGGGATTACCAGCAGGGGCATAAATTGCACCCAGACGTAAAAGCGCAGGTCATCGAACCAATGCCAAACCATGACACTCGCCAACCCAGTGACAACCATCGGCAGCAATAGATACCGGGTGATTTTTGGCGCTATCAATTCACCCAGTAAAGCGGCAAACAAGGCCATAAATCCCATTGCCATGGGCAATCTATCCCACAACAGGGTCTGGCTGTTTGGATTGAGATGGTAGTAAATCGAACCCAAGCCGACAAAGCCAATTCCCGTGAAAAACAACAGCCAGGCAATTTTTGTTTCGTCATTTTTTTGTCTTAAACAAACGCCGATACCTGCCAAACCTACTAAAACGAACGGCAAATTCGATATCACGTTATGGAAATTCGGCACCCCCAGCAAGATTCGGGTATCGGCAAATTGATGGTATGCCAAGTCTTGATGGATAGGTGCTTGCAATACCATTAGCAACAGAGCACCTAACACTAGAACAAATACGAATGCATGCTTCCAAAGTGTCGATGGTATTTGAACTGATTCAATCATTGGCGCAGCTTACGCCGCCAATGCTTTATCCCCTAACGATTTTAAGGGTTACTTTCCGGGTATCAAAAAGCAAGCTGAAAAGACGAGTATTCATCTACACAGCACCCGTTTGGGTTCATTAAAATGTGACGCCCTCGATTGCCTTCATCCCCACTTAGTTCTATGGTTGGGGCATGACGGAAACCAAGCCAAACCCCGGCACGTTACGACCGCTGTTCTGGTTCGCTGCCAGCACGCTGATTTTATGCTTGCTACTTCTGGTAAGCGTTGCGCTTCCTCCCATCTGGAGTTGGTCGCTCGCCGGCTTGTCTATCGGCCTGATCGTGTTTCTACTTTGGTTATTTTCAAAATTTACCAGCGCACAGCGTGATCACGACATCCAGTTAGCCACTGCCAAGGCCGAGATCGAAAAACTTAGCCAGGAACGCGAGGTAATGGCACGTGAGTTAAGCCAACTCGGTCGCTACGGAAACCTGTTGCACGGCTGTACTGATTTGGCGGAAATTCTTCAGTGTAGCCAGCAATTACTTGCCCAGCTTTTACCGGGTAGCGCTGGCACCATTTACCCCTTGATCGACGGCGAAGGTCTGGCTGAGGCGACGCACCTGTGGGGAATTCACATTGGTAACACCAAGATGCAGGCCCATCACCGGGATTGTTGGGCCTTGCAACGCAAGCGGATTCATCTCAGCCACAGTGATGCTCCCGGCAGTGCCTGTGCCCATATCGAACTGCCAGACGGCATGGATGTGCTGAGTTCCGCCTGCATACCATTGACGGCACAAGGCGAATCACTGGGCTGGCTGTATCTGAGTACCTCGGGGCACGGTTCCTTTCCAAAATTATCTGTCGCAATTGCCGCTGCCGAACAGCTTGCATTGGCCTTGGCCAATTTGAAACTGCGGCAACATTTGCGTGATCTGTCGGTACGCGACCCATTGACCAGCCTGTTCAATCGCCGCTATCTCACGGAATCGCTGGGACGTGAAATGGCGCGTTGCAAGCGTCGCAAATTGCCCTTGTCGGTCATGCTGCTGGATCTCGATCACTTCAAGATTTTCAACGACACGCTGGGGCATCCGGCGGGTGACACACTGCTGGTAGCGTTTGCAAACCTGTTGCAAAAAAGTGTTCGCAACGAAGATATTGCCTGCCGTCTTGGCGGTGAAGAATTTATCCTGATCATGCCGGAAATGGATCAGGAGATCGCCATTCGGCGTGCCAACGAATTGCTCGATGCAACACGTAAACTCGAAGTCATGCACGATGGCCAGATGTTGCCGCAAATTACGACGTCCATCGGTATCGCAGTGTTTCCGGAACATAGTACCGATGCCAACCAATTGATCAGCAGTTCCGATAGCGCGCTTTATGCCGCAAAAAAATCAGGGCGTGATCGTTATGCCATCGCAGAAAACATTGTCAGCCAGTAATCAAGCACGGTCGAAGGGAAACGCCACGACATCCTGAATTCGATCGGTGCCCAGTATCGCCATCAACAAACGATCAACGCCAAGAGCGACACCTGCACATGCCGGCATTTTAGGCAGTGCTGCCAGCAGTCTTTCATCCACAGGAGCCTGCAATTGCGCTCGTTTCTGACGTCTGGCGAGATCCAATCCGAATCGTTCGCGCTGCTCCTTGGCATCGGTCAACTCGTGGTAACCGTTCGCCACTTCCGATGGACCGACATACACTTCAAATCGTTCTGCCACCGCAACATCGTCTGGCCGCAATTTTGCCAATGCACATTGGCTCGCCGGATAGTCATACACCATCAAAATACGATTGGCCGGTATGCTGGGTTGAATCAAATGTGTCATCAATAAATCAAGCCAGTCATCGCGAGTCAGGCCGGTGGGGTCAATGCCGTAAACCGCCAGCGGACCTCGCAATTCGCCTTCATTGGCGGTCAGCGGGTCGAAGCCGAATTTTTCCTGGTACAGCTGGCGAAAGCTGATATCGCGCACCGTCGATTTCTTGCCGACCATATGCATGGCAGCACGCACCAGCTCGGCTGTTTCATCCATCAGCTGGTTATGATTCCAGCCCACCCGATACCATTCCAGCATAGTGAATTCAGGGTTGTGCCGCTTGCCTGCTTCGCCGTTTCTGAACACCCGACCGAGCTCGTAGCAATCGCCAACACCGGCAGCCACCATGCGTTTCAGGGCGAATTCGGGGGATGTCCGCATCCAGCGCAGACCCGACCCTGCCGATTTGTGGCCATTAAATTGCACTTGGAAGCTTTCGATATTCGCATCGGAATTACCGGCTTGCGAAAGTATCGGTGTCTCTACCTCAAGCACATTCCTTTCGGCAAAGAACTGACGAATCATCGCCAGCAATTGGGCGCGGATTTTCAGATTTTTCAAATTGACAGTGGGTTTCCAGTCTTTCATGACAGCATTCTCCTGTTTCGACGACCTTAACAAATGAACGCTTAACCCTGCTTTGACAGGAATTCGATCAATTGGTTTTCATCCCACACTTCGATGCCTAGCTCTTTCGCTTTTTCAAGCTTGGACCCGGCGGCTTCACCTGCAATGACTATACTCGTTTTCTTTGAAACGCTGCCTGCCACTTTGGCACCCAGGGCTTCGAGTCTGTCGCCGGCCTCATCGCGCGACATGCTGCTCAAACCGCCGGTCAGCACCACGGTTTTACCGACCAACGGGCCTTCGGCGCTTCGCTGTGGCGCGCCTTCATTCCAAACCACGCCGGCAGCCCGCAAGCCCGCGATGACATCTCGATTGTGGTGCTCATGGAAAAAATTCACGATCCGTTTAGCAACGATCGGGCCGACATCGGGGACCTGCATCAGCGTATCAAGATCGGCCTGCATGATCGGATCGAGTGCGCCGAAAAACTTTGCCAAAGTTTTGGCGGTCGATTCGCCGACATCTCGAATACCCAGGGCAAACAACATTCTGTCGAGCGTTGCGTTTTTACTTTTATCGATGGCAGCAAGAATATTTTCGGCCCATTTTGTTGCCACCTTTCCCTGCTTCACCGTTTCCGGCGTGTTGCCGTCGCGCTCATCGCTGCGACGTTTCATTTCGAGCAGATCTTCAAGTGTTAATGAATACAAATCCGCCACCGATTTCAGGTATCCGAAATCGACCAGCGCCTCGATAATCCGGTCACCCAACCCATCGATATCCATCGCGCGGCGAGAAGCAAAATGAATCACCGCCTGTGTTCGTTGTGCCTGGCAATAGAGGCCGCCGGTACAACGCAATACCGCCTCGCCTTCTTCACGGACAGCATCGGAACCGCAGACCGGGCATTGCGCGGGAAGTTTATACGCAGCGTTGATCGCCTCGCCATTGGCCTGCAATGGACGCATATCCATCATGACGCTGACGACTTCCGGTATGACATCACCGGCACGGCGAACGATAACGGTATCGCCAACACGCACGTCAAGACGGGCGATTTGATCGGCATTGTGCAAGGTGGCATTGGTGACCACCACGCCTGCGACATTCACCGCTTTCAAACGTGCCACCGGCGTTATCGCACCCGTACGACCAACTTGGACATCAATCGCCTCCACTGTCGTCAGTTGTTCCTGGGCCGGGAATTTATGGGCTATGGCCCAGCGCGGTGCGCGCGAGACAAAACCCATCGCGTTTTGCTGATCGTATCGGTCCAGTTTGTAGACCACGCCATCGATGTCATAGGGGAGACTGTCACGCAATTCACCAATTTTCCTGAAATATGCAAGCAGACCGTTAGCACCTTGCGCCGTCGAGACTTCGGGACTCACGGGTAAGCCGAAACCCCTTAGTGTCTTCAACATGGCGGAATGCGTTTCTGGCAAAGCCCAGCCGGCCACATTGCCAAGCCCGTAGGCGTAGAAGCTCAATGGTCTGGATGCGGTGATTTTGGAATCCAGTTGGCGAAGCGAACCGGCTGCACCGTTACGCGGGTTCGCCAAAGTTTTTTCGCCGCGCTCGCGTGCTCGTGCATTGAAGGCTTCAAATTGTGCACGCGGCATAAATATTTCACCGCGCACTTCCAGAACTTGCGGTGCATTGCCACGCAAACGCAGCGGGATCGCCTCGATGGTACGCAAATTAATGGTGACGTCTTCGCCAGTAGCACCGTCGCCACGGGTTGCTCCTTGCACGAATACGCCATTTTCATAACGAAGACTGATCGCCAGACCATCAAGTTTGGGCTCGACTGAAAACCAAAGGTCGGCAGTATTCAAGGTGTCGCTTATGCGATTTACGAAATCGGAAATTTCGCTGTCACTGAAAGCATTCCCCAGCGAGAGCATCGGCACTTCGTGCTGCACCTGGGCAAATTCTTTCAGTGCTGCGGCACCCACTCGCTGGGTAGGCGAGTCTGCAGTTTTTAGTTCGGGATATTGTTTTTCGAGCGCTTCCAGTTCGCGAATCAGCAAGTCATATTCAACATCGGGAATCTGTGGCTCATCAAGCACATGATATTGATAGTTGGCGTCTTCAATGAGTTTTCTAAGTTGATTAATTCGCTCGGAAGCAGACATGAATTATCGACCAGGTTTGATATTCAATTTTTCACGTTGGCGATCGTAAGTCCGCAATTCTTCGCGGATATGCGAAATGCGTTGGCGGCCAAGTGCATTGCGCTGGTCATCGAGCACCACGGCGTCCAGCAATTCCGCCATGCGCTGCGCTGTAGGCAGCATCGCGTCCCAGGCATCGAGGGCACTCGTAGGACCCGGCAAGGTAATGAAAAAGTGTATCCCGGGTGTTTTAAGTTCTTTGATCGTGCGCAAATCAAAAATTCCCGGCTGCACCAAATTGGCTACGCTGAACACCGGGCCTTGCTCGTGATTCTTGTCGACCATGCGATGAAAAATATTGCGATGACCGTAAATCAGCCCGGCTTTTTCGGCTGCCACGACTAAATCGGGACCTTGCAGGGTTTGCCCGGCACGAGCGGCAAGCAGGAGACTGACTACTTTGTCGAAATCCTTATGGGGCCGCGCGCCGACATCGAGGTAACCCGGTTTTTCTTTTTCACTATCGTCTGCGGAAGTTTGGCCTTCGAGTGACTCGCCATTTTCTTCAGCTTCGAGCAAATCCTTTAGCGTTGGCTCCATACGTTTTGCAGCGCCTTCGTCTTGCAGACTGGTGCGAATGCCTTGCTCGGCTTTTTTCCGGCTACTAAATAAGATGACGGCCACTAAAATCACGAATGCAACGGCAATCCCGATACGAAGCAGCGTGGTATCGCTCAATCCTTCCATTCAACTCTCCTTAGGCTGCGCCGACCAAGCGTGATGCTTCATCCAGATCCACCGAGACCAGACGGCTGACGCCAGGCTCGCGCATAGTCACGCCACTGAGTTGGCTGGCCGCTTCCATCGTTGCCTTGTTGTGAGTAACAAACAGGAACTGCACCTTTTCACTCATTTCGCGCACCATGGCGGAGAAACGGCCCACGTTGGCTTCATCCAGAGGTGCATCGACTTCGTCGAGCAAACAGAATGGTGCGGGATTCAAGCGGAAGATCGCAAATACCAACGCAACAGCCGTCAATGCTTTTTCACCGCCAGACAACAGGGAAATATTCGAGACGCGTTTACCGGGGGGGCGCGCCATGATCGACACGCCGGTATCGAGTAAATCTTCGCCGGTCAATTCGAGATAGGCGTGACCGCCGCCAAACAGGCGTGGATACAATTCCTGCACACCCTGGTTAACGCGATCAAAGGTTTCCTTGAAACGACCACGGGTTTCACGATCGATTTTCTTGATGGCGTCTTCCAGTGTCGTCAATGCGCTTACCAAATCCTGATTTTGGCTATCGAGATAGGTTTTACGGGTGCTTTGTTCCTGATACTCGGAAATCGCAGCCAGATTGACCGGTTCCAGACGACGCATCTTGTTATCAATGTCGACCAAATTCTTTTGCAGCACGTCAAGATCAAGATTTTCAGTCAGTGTTTGCAATACCGCATCCAGCTCCAAACCGGCAGCAACAATCGCTTCGGAGAGTTGCTCGGACTTCAATACGAATGCCTGTTCGGCCAAACGACGCTTATTGATGGCTTCACGCTGTGCCAGTGCAGCCTGGTCGGATTGCTGACGCGTCTGTTCGTATTTGCGCATTTCATTTTCGATGCCGTCCAATGCAGAACGTGCAGCGGCAAGATCTTTTTCAACGATGATGCGCTGATCCAGAACCGCTTGTCGTTCGGCTTGCAGCTTCACTACCGGCGCATCACCTTCCGCCAATTGCGCCGAGATTTCGGTCAAGCGGATTTCAAGTTGCGCGCGTTGGCTGCCCATGCGGGCAAGCGATTGCATCAACGCGTTTACTTTCGTACGTTGTGATTCGAGACTCAATGCCAGTTGATGCGCTAGCTCACGTGATTCGCGCGCGACATTTCGAGCGTCGTCGCGGGACTGTGTCAACTCTTTACGTTCGATATCCAGACGCAGACGCTCTGTTTCCAAGTCACCCATCGAGCTCACGGCTTTTTCAAGACGAACGCGTGCTTCACCGACCTGCGTTTGCGATTCTTCCAGGGTTTGGCTGAGTTGCGTGATATCGGCATCGATGCGGGCGACCCGCGCCTGCGCCGAATCCAGACGGCTTTTTTGTCCCTGCAGCGAACCGGCTAATTCGGAAACACTGCGATGGTTCAGATACAAACTACGCTGCGCATCTTCACGCAGTTGCTCTGCTTCCAATAATTTATCGCGCATCGACGTCAGCGCTTCATTGGTGGCCTGTTCTTTTTTGGTAAGGTTTTCGATATCGGCGCGCAGCTGCTTGATTTCGTTTTCACGCGCCAACGAGCCTTGCTGGGCTTCACCGGAGCGGGTAACACGCAACCAGCCCTGCCCCAGCCATTCGCCGCTTCGTGTAATCACGGCCTGACCATCTTGTAGTGACGATTGCATGCGTTTGGCAGCGTCTGCGTTTTCGGCGACAAGAATATTCGCCAGCAAACGCCTGACGGCCGTCGGCCCTTGTACTTTTGCCGCCAGTGAATCGGTATTAAAAACCAGATCGCTTTGTTCGGAAGAAACCAATGCCACCCGGCCTTGCGACAAGCTGGACAAGGCTTCCACCCATTGCTCTGGCGCATCCACGGTAACCGCTTCAAGCAAACTTCCCAGCACGGTTTCAACGGCGGTTTCCCAGCCAGCTTCTACCGTCAAAGCTTCACCCAATCGTTTATTGCCTTGAATGTCCTGGGCTTTCAACCAATCCATTGCAACATTTTTTTCCTGCCCCAACGCGGCATGCTGCAAAGCTTCGAGCGAAGCCAAACGTCCGCGCGCGGTCTGAATTTGTTTACGGGTTTCCGACAACTCGTTCTGGCCAGCACGTTGCTGTTCCTGCAATGCCGTCAAATTGGCTTTGCGGGCTTCCAATTGTGTCGATAACTCATCAAGGCCGGCTTTTTTGCTGTCGTGTTCGACCGTCATATTCCCCAAGGCGGAAACGATGGCATCGGTATCCAATCCCACACGCTCATTCGACAGAATTTCGCTGCGTTTGGCGGCATCGAGCGTTTGTTTTTCCAGGTACTCGATTTTGGTACGCTCAACTTCGGCCCAGCGCGAGGCTTCCGAATGGTTACGCGCATAAGCATCCCAGCGCGTCTGCCAATCCTGCAGCGCCTGTTCGGCATTGCGAAGGGCTTCCTGGCGACCTGCGTCCTCATCTTTCAAGGCAGCGAGTTTCGGCTCGGCTTCGGCGTTGGCAATGGCGAGTTCGCTCATTTGCATTTCATCGCCAGTGATGTGTTCACCGATTTGCGAAAAGGCAGTGTGGGCCTCGATTTTTGCGGTTTCCAGACGCTGGGTCAGTTCACGCTGATGCTGGATTTGTTGCTCGATCCGGGCCAATTCACCACTGACGCGATAGCCTTCGGCCTGCACTTTGCCAAGCTTTTCGCTGGCTTCGGTATGCTGGCTGCGGCAGGTTTCAATTTCGGCTTCGGCACTGCGCTGGCCTGCCAGAATTTCCTGAAGCTTGACTTCATCGGACGTCAGCGACTCGCGTAGTGCCGATGATTCGGTATCCAGACGGCGATATTCCAGCGCTTTGACCTGGGCATCTTTTTCGCGACGATCGACTTGAAGGGTTTGATATTGCTCGGCCGCACGCGACTGGCGCTTCAAATGTTCCAGTTGCTTGTCGATTTCTTCGCGCAGGTCGTTCAGGCGGTCCAGATTTTCGCGGGTCGATTTGATACGCGACTCGGTTTCCTTGCGGCGTTCCTTGTATTTGGAAATACCGGCGGCCTCTTCTAGATAAACGCGCAAATCTTCCGGCTTGGCCTCGATGATTTGGCTGATCATGCCCTGTTCGATAATCGAATAACTGCGGGCGCCTAAACCGGTACCCAGAAATAAATCCGTGATATCGCGCCTGCGGCAGCGTGCACCGTTCAAATAGTAATTGGACTGGCCATCACGGCTAACGCTGCGCTTGACCGAAATTTCGGCATAGCGCGCATATTCGCCGCCTACCGTACCTTCCGAGTTATCGAAAATCAGCTCGACGATGGCTTGGCTAACCGGTTTACGGGTCGATGAGCCGGAGAAAATCACATCGGTGAGGGAGTCGCCACGCAAACGGCTGGCCGAGCTTTCGCCCATCACCCAACGCACGGCATCGATAATATTGGACTTTCCGCAGCCATTAGGTCCGACCACACCTGTCATATTGGTGGGTAGATGCATGGTGGTGGGATCGACGAAAGATTTGAAGCCGGCGAGCTTGATGGTGGAAAGGCGCATTTTTAAACACTGTCTGGTTGTCCGGCACAAAACCGGCACTGGGGCGAGCCCAGTTAGAAATTAAAGAACCACGATTTCAATAGCTTATGACATTTAGTTCATGCGAACTAGCAGCTATTTCGCGGCGACCGGATGTTAGTATAACAGCGTCAAAGCCCAGTATCAGCGCTTAATTAAACGCTGTTTTCATCCGTACTTAAGGCTTTGATTGATAAGGCATGAATATCGGTTTCCATGAGGTTACCGACCGCCGCAAATACCAGCCGGTGGCGCGCCAAGGGCAGCTTGCCTTTGAAGGCATCGCTGACGATTAAAACGTCAAAATGACCCCGACCATCCTGTGCGCCGGCGTGTCCGGCATGGCGATGACTTTGATCGATAATTTCCAGTCGCGCCGGATGCAATGCCGTTTCGATGGCAGATCGTATTTTTTCGACACGAAGATCATTTCCCATCTTGGAAAACCAGCTTGATCGGCCTGACTTCCACCTTCGAATATACGCCTTCGTGCAAATACGGATCATTTAAGGCCCAGGCTTGTGCCTGCTGCAGATTTTCGAAAGACGCCACGATCGCACTCCCGGTAAATCCGGCATCCCCCGGGTTTTCCGAATCAATGGCCGGCAGCGGCCCCGCGAGCTTCAGACGTCCGGCATTTGCCAGAACCTGAAGGCGTGCCAAATGTTCCGGGCGCGCAGCCATACGGCTTTCCAGCGAGTTTTCAACATCGGTACCGATAATGAGATACCACATGGCGACCTTCCTTTAGTTTCCGAGCATAAGTCCCGATCAAAAATAATTTATAGTGCATCAAACTATTTCATCTGTGCATTGTTACACGCAAAATGCTCGCGCTCCATGTGCGCAACGATAATCGAGAGAATAATGCCCTTTAATAACCAGCATCCTGGAAGCCAATAATGGCTGTTCGACTCCCCTTATCTGCCGTCGTTATTACCAAGAACGAGGAAGATAGAATCGCTCGCTGTTTGCGATCGCTTGTCCCGATTTGTCACGAAGTGATCGTACTTGATTCCGGATCGACCGATGCCACCGTTGAAATTGCCAAAGCGGAAGGCGCCAGAGTCGAGCATCAGGACTGGCTTGGATTTGCGGCGCAGAAAAATGAAGCCATATCCCGCGCATCGCAATCCTGGGTAATCCTGCTAGATGCGGACGAATGGCTTGAACCCGAGGCGCAGCCGGTATTGCGTCAATTATTCGAATCTAAAGAAGTGGAACAAGCCGATGTCTGGCTATTGATGCGCCGCGTACATTTCCTCGGTCATCGCTTGCGGGCAAGCGGCTTCGCACGGGAGCCAGTACAACGGTTATTTCGCTCCCACTTACGTCATGCGTTGATTCCCGTCCATGAGTATCTCGACATCTCGGGTTCGAAGGTACTGGCTTCCAAAATCCGGCTTGAGCACGATACCGCACTAAGTGCAGAACATTATTGGGAAAAACTGCAAAGTTATGCCCGCCTTTGGGCAAACGAACAGCACAAGAAAGGCCGACGCGCGAGTGCGATACGGGGACGATTGGCAGCCTATGCCTATTTGCTGAAAAACCTGGTCATTCGCGGTGGATTTATTGATGGCCGAGCAGGCCTGCAATTCCATGGCCTGCATGCCCGCTATGCACGAATGAAGTACGACACGCTTCGAGCATTGTCAAAAAATACTGGGCCGACTTAATTCGTCACCATACTTGCTCATCCTGAAATCGATCAGCGCGGCAAGTTGCACTCTATGGAACTAGAGAAAGGAACAAATCCTCGTATCGCTTGTTCATCAGTTCGCGACTGTGACGCTCCAGTGCAGCCTTGCGCGCTGCAGTTGCCATTTGTGATGCATGCTCCGGATCGCGCAGCATTTGTTCCAGCGCATCGGCCATCGCCACCGCATCAGCTTCGGGTACGAGCCGCCCATTAACGCCATCGGCGATCACTTCGCGCACGCCGGGAACTGCACTACCAACGACCGCGCAACCGGCCGCCATGCCTTCAAGCAGCGCCAATGGCATGCCTTCGTAATGCGTGCTGAGCACCGCGAACTGGTGCGTCATCAGCAATTCCGGCACATTTCGCACCACGCCGAGGAAACGCACCTGATCGCCAAGTCCGAGTTCCGTCGCCAACTTTTCCAGCGGTTTGCGATGCATATCCTTGCCGCCACCAGCGAACAGTACGGGCAGAGCAAAGCCGCGTTTGCTCAGTAGCGCAACGGCGCGCAATAACGTTGCATGATCTTTCTGTTTCGAGAAGCGCGCGACCATCACGATACCCGGAGTTCGTTGCGCAAACGGGTACGCATCGGCATCGGCGAACGGTTCAAGTCGTATGCCGTTCGGGATCGCGATGGTGCGCTCGCTTGGCATACCCATCTCCAGCAAGCTCAGGCGCACGCCATCGGAACATCCGACGATACGATCGGTTCGCTGCGCCAACCAACGTGTCTGCACCAGTCGCCACGACGTATAGCGTTCACGGGTGTTGTGTTCAACGTGGACTAGATGCGGTACTTTCGCCAGCAGGCCTGCGTAGCGCCCCCACAGGTGTTCGCTGAAACCATGCGCGACCAGTACGTCGGGGCGAAACCGCTCGCAGACTTTCACCAGACTCCAGATCGTTGCCGCATGCGACCAACCGGGGACGACTTCCAACGGCACGCCGGCTTGCTTCAGTTCAACGATGCGCTGTGGATCACCACGTTGTTTACGCCGCAATACCAGCAGCGGCTGCACGTGCTCGCTCTGCAACGCCGCATTCACCAGTGCGATCGCGACCTGGGTGGCGCCGCCGGAGAAACCACCGGTGACAAAATGCAGGACGTGTACCTTTTCGGCTCTCGCACTCATGTCAGTTCTAACCGCCAGAAGGCGAAGCGCCCCCGCGGCGAGCGCAAACGCCAGCAACGCCATTGGCCTACCACGCCATGTGGCTTAAGGGTTACGCCACTAATGAGTGCTAGTTTTGAAGGCATTGGGCGATTAACGCGATGTAAGAAGTTACAAACTATAACATTCCGAAAATCTGCGAACAGCTTTGAAGTGCATGAGATTTGCAGTAAAAACTTCAAAAAAGTACCTAAGCAGCAAAGCAAAAGTCAAAGATTTCGGGCATAATATGAACGCTCAAACGCGCCGTTTCCGTTTGATTGATAAGCAACTCACTTCAGACAATCCCTTTCAGGAGCCTTCCATGTCCGACTCCTTCGCCACACGCGATCAACTCAGCGTTAACGGCAAGTCCTACACCATCTATTCGCTGGCAAAATTAGGTCAAAAATATAATCTGGCCCGCCTGCCCTACTCCATCAAGATTCTGGTCGAAAATCTGCTTCGCTGCGAAGACGGCGTTTCGGTGACCAAAGAATCCATCGAAGCGATTGCCCAGTGGGACGCGAAGAAAGAACCGGACACCGAAATTGCCTTTATGCCGGCCCGTGTGGTTCTGCAGGATTTCACCGGCGTGCCTTGTGTCGTGGACTTGGCGGCAATGCGCGACGCGGTAGTAAAGCTCGGCGGCTCGGCATCGAATATAAATCCGCTGATTCCCTCAGAACTGGTGATCGACCATTCCGTACAAGTCGACGTGTTTGGCAAAGCCAGTGCGCTGGATGAAAACGGCGAAATCGAATTCGCACGCAACGGCGAGCGTTACAGCTTCCTGCGCTGGGGCCAAAAAGCATTCAACAACTTCAAAGTGGTGCCACCCAACACCGGCATCGTGCACCAGGTTAATCTGGAAAACTTGGCACGCGTTGTCATGGAACGTGAAATTGACGGCGTTTTGCATGCCTTCCCGGACACTGTTTTCGGTACCGACTCGCACACCACCATGATCAATGGTCTCGGCGTTTTGGGCTGGGGTGTCGGCGGTATCGAAGCGGAAGCCGCGATGCTGGGACAACCCAGTTCGATGCTGATCCCGCAAGTGGTCGGTTTCAAATTGACCGGCAAATTACCCGAAGGCGCCACCGCAACGGATTTGGTTCTTAC
>JAYWIC010000166.1:0-32299 GCA_043789195.1 Arenimonas sp.
ACCGCAGCGTCGACGGTAATACCAAAATGCTTGTACAAGGCATCAATCGGAGCGGAGGCCCCGAAGCTGTCAATGCCGATGACTGCACCGTCGAGACCAACATATTTGCGCCAGAAATCGGTGACACCTGCTTCGATCGCGACACGCTTACGACAGGAAGAAGGCAATACCGATTCACGATATGCCTTGTCTTGTTTATCAAAAGTATTGGTGCTCGGCATCGATACCACGCGCGCTTTGATGCCCTCCGCCGCAAGTTGCTTAGCTGTCTGCATGGCGAACTCGACTTCAGAACCTGTCGCAATCACGATCACGTCAAAATTCGCGGCATCGTGCAACACGTAACCGCCACGCTCGATATTCGCCACTTGATTTTCATCACGCGCCTGATGAACGAGATTTTGACGCGAAAAAATCAGGCAGGTCGGGCCATCTTTGCGTTCAATCGCTTTTTTCCATGACACTGCCGATTCAACCGCATCGCAAGGACGCCACAAATCATTGTTCGGGATATAGCGCAACGAGGCCATATGTTCGACCGGCTGATGGGTCGGGCCATCTTCGCCCAAACCGATGGAGTCATGGGTAAATACGTGAATGCTGCGAGCCGGAATCAATGCCGACATCCGCAGGGCATTGCGAGAATAATCCGAGAACACCAGAAAGGTCGCGTCGTAAGGCAGAAATCCGCCATGCAGGGCCAGACCATTGCTGATCGCACTCATGCCGAATTCGCGTACGCCGTAATAAACATAATTGGCATCGGGATCGGTTGAGGCAACCGACTTGCTGCCTTTCCACAAGGTCAAGTTTGAATGGGCAAGATCGGCTGAACCACCAATCAATTCCGGCAACAAGGGAGCAAAAGCCTCGATGGCCATTTGCGATGCTTTACGTGAAGCCACGAACGGGCCTTCGCTTTGCATCTTGGCAATATAGGCATTGGCATCGTCGGCGAATGTTTCCGGCAATACGCCATGCGAACGACGAGTCAGTTCCGCCGCCTCGTTTGGAAATGCATTCGAGTAGGCGTCAAACAAGCGATTCCATTGATCTTCACGCACCAGACCGGCATTGCCTGCACGCCATCCGGCATAAATGTTTTCCGGAATTTCAAACGGGGCATAAGGCCAGTTCAATTGCGTACGTGCCGCTTCAATTTCATCTTTGCCCAAGGGCGCGCCGTGGGCGGATTCTTTACCGGCTTTGTTCGGCGAACCAAAACCAATCACCGTACGGCAGCAAATCAGTGTTGGCTTGCTGGTTTCAGCTTGGGCTGTTTTGATTGCCTGGATGACTTCGTCACTGTCATGACCGTCAACTCCACGAATTACCTGCCAGCCATAGGCTTCAAAACGGGCCGGAGTGTTGTCGGTAAACCAACCGTCGGTATTGCCGTCAATCGAGATTTTATTGTCATCCCAGAAGCAGATCAATTTGCCCAGACCCCAGGTGCCGGCGAGCGAAGCCACTTCATGTGAAATACCTTCCATCAAACAGCCGTCACCCATGAATACCCAGGTGTTGTGATCGACGATGGAAAATTCGGGGCGGTTGAAGCGCTGCGCCAATAATTTTTCAGCCAGTGCAAAGCCAACGGCGTTTGCCAAACCTTGCCCTAACGGGCCGGTGGTGGTCTCTACGCCGGGAGTTTCGCTGGCTTCCGGGTGGCCTGCCGTTTTCGAATGCAATTGGCGAAACTTTTTCAGTTCCTCGATAGGCAAGTCATAGCCGGAAAGATGTAAAAGCGCGTAATGCAGCATCGAGCCATGACCGTTGGAAAGAACAAAACGATCGCGGTTTAACCACTTGGGGTTATTCGGATTATGGCTGTAGAAGTCGTTCCAGAGCACCTCGGCGATATCTGCCATGCCCATCGGCATGCCCGGATGGCCGGATTTGGCGGCTTCAACGGCATCGGCGGCAAGAAAACGGATCGCATTGGCAAGATCACGACGGCTTGGCTGGGTATTCGGCATGGGGCGGCTCATTCAGAAAAGGGCTGCCCGGTCGTTGGGCAGCGTATTTTCTCAGAGACCGGTCAATATGTCGCGATTGACGTGAAAAAACTTATCAGGCAGTGGCGCTTGGGCTCGAATCTGTCTCCAGCACGATCTCGCCTTGGCTAACGGCGGTCGCAATAACCAAATCACCGGTGACATTCAAGGTGGTGCGGCACATATCCAGGAAGCGGTCTACGCCGAGAATCAGGCCAATCCCTTCCACCGGCACGCCTACGATGCCGAGAATCAGGGCCACCACGGGGATCGAACCGGCCGGCACGCCGGCGGTGCCGATACCGCCCAGAATACAAATCATGACGACGGTAAATTGCTGGCCAAGACTTAAATCGACGCCAAAAAATTGCGCCAGAAACAGAACCGCCACGCCTTCGAACAAAGCTGTACCGTTTTGATTGGCGGTGGCACCCACGGTCAGTACAAATCGACTGACATGACGCGGAAGTTTCAGGTTTTCCTCTGCCACTTTTAACGATGTCGGCAAGGTCGCATTGCTGGAAGCGGTAGAAAATGCCGTCAACATCGCTTCTTGAATATTTCTGAAAAAGGCCATCGGCGACACGCCCGCAGCAAATTTCAATACCAATGGATAAACCACAAATTGATGTATCGACATGGCGAGTACGGCTGTACCTACAAATGCCGCGAGCTGTTTAAGTACGGCATATCCCAATTCAGCTGTCAGATTAAACATCAAACAGGCAACAGCATACGGCGCTAGCCGAATCACTTTGTCGATCAACCACATTGCTACATCGTAGACACCCTGCACCGTTTGCTGGAATGTTTGCGCCGCCGGCGTTCGAACCACGCACAAAGCGATGCCGAACATTAAAGCGAAAAACATCACCCCTAAAATATCGTTCTTAGAAGCCGCTTCAACAATATTTTTTGGCACGATATTAACGAGCAGTTGCATGCCGGTCGCTGGCGCAGCAGCGGAATTGCCAGTCACAGTGGCAGCACGTTCGGCAGCACCGGTAAGTAATTGCGTGCGGGTTGCGGCATCAATACCATCACCCGGGCGAATGACATTTACCAAACCAACGCCGATTAAAACCGCCAGTGAAGACACCACCACCGTATAAGCCAGGGTACGCCATCCAATGCGTCCTAGTTTGCGTAAATCCCCCAACTCGGCAACACCCAAAACCAATGCGGAAAATAACAGCGGAATCACCAGCATAAACAGCAGGCGCAGAAAAATATCACCCGCCGGTCGTGTTACCCATTCAATGAATGTTGTTAACCATGGCTGCTCGAAGGCGTAAATATGCGCCAGCACGCCGGCAGCGATGCCGACGACAAAGCCAATCAGCATCTTGATATGCAGCGGCGTTTTTCTATTTTCCGAAATCGGGGTTGATTGCATGGAGATTACTCAGGGTGAACCTATCAGAGTGTTGGGATTTTCACGGACGTTCTTGATTTCACCCGATTTCAGTTTCTGCATAAATTCAGCCAATTCACGCTTCACTACCGGTGCCAGCAAATACATGCCGATCACGTTCGGGATTGCCATCAAGAAATAGACGGCATCGGAGAAGTCGGCCAAACGGGAGAAACTGACAATCGTGCCGATCGGTGTCGCGCCAATAAAGATGAACTTGTAAATTGTCGAGACCGTCTTGTTGTTTCCGAACAAATACATTGCCGCGCGCTCACCGTAATAGGCGTAGGAAATCATCGTTGAATAGCCGAACAGGAAAACGGCTACAGCCAACACGTAAGGGAACCAGCTGACTACGCTGCCGAAGGCCGCTGCTGTCAACGCGACACCATTGGGGCCTGCACCCGGTACTGTGGCCACACCTGAAATCACGATCACCAATGCGCTCATTGTGCAAATAATGACGGTGTCGATGAAGGGTTCCCACGTAGCAACGAGACCTTCGGTCACCGGGTATTTTGTCTTCACGGTGGAGTGGGCAATCGCCGCCGTACCTATGCCGGCTTCATTGGAAAAAGCCGCGCGACGAAAGCCGATCAACAACACACCCACAGCGCCGCCGGCAACACCTTGCGGGGTAAATGCGCCATTAAAAATAGTCATGATGGCATCAGTCAAATGTTCGATATTCGCGATAATCACCACCATGCCGCCGAGCAAATAAATAGCCGCCATCAGAGGCACCAACTTGTCGGTGACGCTGGCAATTTTTTTCATGCCCCCCACGATAACAACGCCCACGAGTAGCGCGAGAACCACGCCGAACAGCCAGCCATAATCTCTCAAGGGGCTGGCTTCTTCACCACCCGTAATCAACATCAAAGCCTGCATCATTCCATTGGACTGGAACAGATTGCCAGCACCGATGGCGCCGCCAATGCAGAACAATGCAAACAGGAAACCCAATGCTTTTCCAAGCGGTGCCAGCTTTGGATATTCTTCGGTAATTCCGCGTGAGAGGTAATACATTGGGCCGCCGGAAATGGTGCCATCCGCATTAACCTGACGGTATTTGACACCGAGCGTACATTCACAGAATTTAGAAGCCATGCCGAGGATGCCGGCAACAATCATCCAGAATGCGGCACCTGGGCCTCCGAGGTAAATTGCCAACGCAACGCCGGCAATATTTCCCAATCCCACGGTCCCGGAAAGAGCCGTTGCAAGTGCCTGAAAATGACTGGTTTCGCCCTCGGACTTGCTATCGCTGTAGTCACCACGAATCAAGCGAAACCCGATTAAAAAACCACGGAAATTGATGAAGTTGAAATAAAACGTGCAGAACAAGGCAATGGCAATTAGCCAGCCTAAAATCAATGGGACTTCTACGCCGCCAATCGAAACCGCACTAAAAACCGCCTTTGCAATTGCATCGGTAATCGGCAATACGAAGGATTCGATAGCATGATCGATACCTTTCGATGGTGCAGCGGCATTCACAATAGACGGTAGAAAAAAAGCGAGCATGGCAACGACTCGCATGGTTAATGACTTCATTTGTTTCCCCGGTGCAATGGATGGCTAAGGCCTAAGCTTACACTATCGCCGTGCCGCAAAAACCCGTTAAATGGGCCTCTTAGCTCAACGCGCCAATAATTCTTCGAGCGTTTGCGGCTTGCCGATCAAGTAGCCCTGCGCATAATCGCAGCCCAAATCACGCAATGCCTGCAGCATCTCTTCAGTTTCAATTCCTTCCACGACAATATCGGCATCAATGGCTCTCCCCATCGCAACGATAGCTTTCACAATTGCCATCGAACGTGGGTGTTCGAGCATGCTGCGGGTAAAGGCCTGATCGACCTTCATGGTGTCGAATTCAAGTTTATGAAGATGTGTTAGATGTGAATGGCCCGTGCCAAAATCATCCAAAGCTACCTTAATGCCATGATCGTGACAAAGCGCAATGACTTTGGCCACCATGTCGTAATTCAGGGCCTGACTTTCGGTAATTTCAACTTTCAAGCTGCCTTTTGGAAGGCCTGCTGCATCCACTCTAGCGACGATACGCTCGATCAAACCCGGGTGCGACATCTGTCTGGCAGATACATTCACTGCAATAAATGGCTTGGGGTCTGCGCCATGTTCAATAAAGGTTTTGACTGCAGCGCATGCCGTATCAAAAACATATTCGCCCACTGGCACGATGAGCGCCGTTTCTTCGGCAAGTGCTACAAATTCGACCGGCGAAATTTGTCCGCGTTCTGGGTGATTCCAGCGAACCAGTGCTTCATAGCCGGCAATTTTGTTTGTTGCTACGTGAAGCAAAGGTTGATAACGAACATCAAGGCCACCGGTGTTCAAAGCTTCGCGCAATTGCGATTCAAGCCGAATTTTTCCGACCCCAAGCGCTTCAGATGCCGTGACGCCGTCATCGTGCTGCGCAATACTCTTGCCTTGCATCGCGGCCAATGCTCCACGATATCTCTTCAGCTGACCTTCAAGCAAGGCACGAATAATCGGATCCGTACTGGCCAATCGCTCTGAAATTTGCGTGCGATCAATTTGAAACAAGACGCAGTCAGTTATTGCACGGGCAGTAGCGGTACGCGGCGCATCATCGATGACCGCCATTTCGCCCAATAAATCTCCAGCAAATAATCTACTTAAAATCAGGATCTCCCCGTCCTGCGTTGTCGATATCTCGATTTCACCCGACTCAATCAGGAAGGCCACCGTTGGTGGATCACCTTCTTTAAACAGGACTTCGTTAACGGATAGATTTATGCGTTCCATATGAGTGACCCGGATAGTGATGATATTGACTCGCCTATCATACAAATAAATAGGGCCGCAGATGCGGCCCTATTTATTATGCGATAAAGAAACCAATCAATTACGGAATTCACGCGGAGTCGATACTGGAGCAGCCTGCGCACGCGAGGTCATCAGTACCGTAGGAGTGATAAAAATCAGCAGCTCGGCTTTCCCCTTCGACTTACCCTTTTTCTTGAAGAAGTTGCCCAGGAATGGGATGTCTCCGAGGAATGGTACTTTGCTGATATCGTCAGTGCTTCTTATTTCATAAACACCGCCTACGACTACGGTTTGGCCATTTTCAACTAAAACTGCCGTATTAATTTCGCGTTTGTTTATTTGTGGTACACGTCCTGCCGATGTCGTAACAAAACCGCTGATATCGTCTTTTTTCAGGGCAATCGATAAGTACACGCGGCCATCTTGAGTGATGGTCGGTGTGACCTTCAATTCCAGCAATACATCCTTAAATGCCACAGTCGATGTTGCCTGCGCACCGCTGCCTTCCGCGCCCGGTGTTGAGGATGTGTAACCAACCTCCTGACCTTGACGAATTATGGCTTCTTTCTGGTTACTGGTGATTACGCGTGGATTCGAGATAATTTCACCGCGGCCCGTAGTCTCCAGTGCGCTCAACTCCATATTAATGGAATGACTACCTGCCAGAATGGAGAAACCCAGCCCTGGCGCACCCGGCAAGCTGAGGCCAAGGCCTGTGTCTGCAAAGCCATCGATAGTATTGTTGGTGTTGGTTTGAGTGCCATCGATGCTGAATTTCGAACCCAATTCCCTTGCGAAGCTTTCATCGGCAATAACAATGCGAGCTTCAATCAGTACCTGATCTACTGGACGATCAATGACGGCAAGTAGTTCTTTTACTTCTTGAACCTTCTTAGGAATATCTACCAGCAAAAGTGTATTAGTGCGGTTGTCGAAACTCACGCTGCCGCGAGAAGAAAGAATACCTCTCTGCTGCTGACTAGCACCACCCGCTGCGCCACCACCACCACCGCCACCGCCACCGCCAGATTTGGCATCTTCCGTCAGCAATTTGGCGATGTCTTCCGCCTTGCCATAATTAATCGCAATGTATTCAGTAACGGTCTCGGCACGCGTTTCAATTGCAATGCGTGCGTCTTCACGAGCCTGCTCATAGCTAGCTAGTTCGGCCTGAGGGCCAACCCATACTACGTTGCCATCACGACGCTTATCCAGCGATTTCGCGCGCAAAACAATATCTAAAGCCTGGTCCCATGGCACGTTAACCAATCGGAGGGTTAGATTTCCGGAAACGCTATCCGAAGCAACAATGTTTAAATTCGATTCCTCAGCTATCAGCTGCAACACAGTGCGAACCGGAATATCCTGGAAGTTGAAAGTTACTGCTTTACCCGAGTAACGTTGACCCGACGTGCTTGTTACAGCACCCGAACCGGCTCGCGATTGGGTGGCCTTGTTTGCCGCCATCTGCACAGTGCGCTTAGGCGTCACTTCGATGATGTATTCATTGCCTGTCTGATAGGCCATCGTGTCATTGTTGCCGGCCGTATTGATTACCAAACGTGTCCCGCCTGCATTCGTGTTTGGCTCCAGACTTGATACGGGAGTTGCAAAGTCGGCAACGTCCAGTTTACGACGTAACTTTTCAGGAATTTGAGCGTTGTTAACATCTACAACAATGCGGTTACCTTCATTTCGCATGTCGGCATTAGCCGTATCACCATCAAATTTCAGGATGATGCGACCAGCTCCGTTTTCACCGCGACGGAAATCGATATTAGAGACAGAAACACTGCTTGCAGCTCGTTTCGCAGGGTCACTACCTGCAGCCATCGCTGCAGCAGCTCCGCCGACAGTTCCAGCATCCACGGTAACGACAAGCAAGTTGCCGTTGCTGCGCGTCGTGTAGCCTGCAGGTCTAAATAGATCGACCACAACCCGTGTTCTTCCGCCTGCCTCAGCGGCAGATACAGCAGATGTAGCACCTGCTCCAACGGCAACTCGACGTGTGCTTAGACCATTTGTGGTGCCTGGCAAGTCGATAGCAATTCTTGGGGGAGTGTCCGTTGTAAAGGCCTGTACTTCACCTACCGGCTCGGCGAATTGCAAGGTTATGTCCACCTTGCCGCCTGGCGCAGCAGCATATCGAACATCTTGGAGGACATTCGCGGCCATCGCGGGCATGACAGCTAACAGGCCTATAGCCAGTAGTGCCAAAGTGTTCATCCATGTACGTGGCGTATTCATGCTCACTCCATTATTTATCTTTGTGGTCATTATGCTATCCCCCAATCAATTGTCTTCTAGGGCTATTTTGGCTTGGCGTTCTAACCATCCGCCGGCCCCGTCTGGAACAAGTTCTACTAATTCAATTCGATCTTCATAAACAGCAACCACTCGACCGTCATTTTGTCCCAAGTAATTTCCGGGCCTGACCCGATATGTCACCTTGTCAGGCGCCGTAAGTAGCCCAACAAGTGACTTCCCGGAACCCAGAGTGCCCGCCATGTCAAAGCTATCGAGCGGGAATGCTTCAAGCACTTCCTTGCGACGATCAGGATCTGGTCTTGGACCACTGCCTGAATTATTCCTGTCAGGAACAGGCACTGAAAAAGGATCTCGCAATTCCTGAGCTGCATATTCAAAGGATTCGAATTGCTTCATTACCGGGATCGGATCGAGCGGCGGTGCTGGCTCAGCTTTTACTTTGGCCACCCATGAGCGCAAATCCGAGTCTCCACGTGTACATGCGGCGATGGTCAAACTCAAGCAGCAGACCAGCAAGACCTTAGATAGAGTCTTCAAATTCTTTTTCATTTAGCCGCTCCCGGAGCTGGAGTAGGAGCTGCGACACCTTCCCCATCCTCCTCGGATAGATAGCGGTAGGTTTTCACTGTTCCTTTCAGTTCTAGAGAAGGGTCAGTCGCACTTTTCGGCTTCAGGGAAATATCGTGCATCGTCATGATGACAACTCGTGGCAACGATGCCACGCCGCTGACAAAGGCGCCGAATTGGTGATAGTTACCCACCATTCTCAACTTAATCGGTTTTTCAGCGTAAAACTCTTTCTTTGTTTCGGCCATAGGCTCGAAAAGCTCGTTATTGATGCCTGTTGCCAACGCTGTTTGTGAAATGTCCACAATAAGGTCCGGCATTTCATTCTTGCTTGGCAATTGACGCAGCATCTGCTTCAGCATTTGTTCCATCTGGAGCAACTGCAATTTAAGCGGCTCCAGGTTCGCTGCCCTGCCCTGCTTTTCTTGCAAGGTAGTTTTCAGTGTTTCCTGGGTTGCCTCAAGTGATTTGAGTTGATCCTGCCTGGAGCTGATCATCGTATACCAGGCGAGAAATACGATTATCAAGCCGATAAAAACGCAGGCTGCAATCTTGGCGGGAAACGGCCAGGCCCCGATATTATTGACATCCAGCGAACTGAGTTCAAATTTCTTCTTACTCATTATGCGCCCTCCCCGCTGGTACTGGTTTCAACTTGGCAATTGTCCGTAACACTATCGTCTGATGATGGCGTACTTGCAACCGCAGGTGTGGTGGCAGTTGCTGCCGCTGGTGCTGCTGGCGTTGCTCCTGAGGGCACACTTGCAACGTTATCTTCGCTATTAGTATTAGGGTTGCGGATGGTCGCGATGAGAGTGAACTGATAAGGCAATCCTTTGTCACCACCCCTAGCTTCGATAATCGTCAGTTCTGGCTGACCCATCCAGCCGCTAACCTGTAAATTTCTCATATATGCACTAACTCGTGCATTGGATTGCGAACTTCCGTTGAGCGTCAGCTTATTCCCTTGTTGCTCAATGCCATTGAGTTTGACACCGTCTGGGATGGTTCTCACCAAGTCGTCGAAGAGGTGCACCATCAGCGAGCGCTGCCCTTGCAAACATTCAATCGCTTGTTTTCTGGAGAGCAGGTCCGCTTTTTTCTTGTCTAAACCATCGATCTCGACAAGCTGCTTATCGACTGTGGCAATTTCCGTTGTGAGATAGGAATTGCGATTTTCCTGACCTCGTATTTGACCGTTGTAATACATGACGATCAAAAAACTGAGCCCGGCTGCAATCACGGCCGCCATACCCAACATGGTGCCAAATTCCTTTTGCTTCTGCTTGCGGCGTTCGGCTCGCCACGGCAATAGATTAATTTTAGCCATTAGTCAAAGCTCCTTAGCGCAAGCCCGCAAGCAATCATTAGGGCAGGAGCGTCCTGTGCCAATGCATGCGCCTGAACTTTAGGGCCCAATGACATATTGGCCAGTGGATTGGCCATCACCGTTGGAACTCCGATTTGCTCTTCAACCAACTGGGCAATTCCGTTAATCGAAGCGCAACCGCCAGCCAATACTATTTGATCGACACGATTGAAGTCGCTACCAGCATAGAAGAATTGGAGCAGCCGGCTAACTTGTTGAACCATCGCTTCCTTGAACGGCTCCAGGACTTCGATTTCATAACTTTCAGGCAACCCGCCCTGGCGTTTCGCTTGACCAGCCTCGTCATAGCTTAGTCCGTAACGGCGCATGACTTCGTCGGTTAATTGCTTGCCGCCAAATATTTGTTCGCGAGTGTAGATGCTGCGCTGATTACGAAGCACGTTAAGCGTGGTCATCGTAGCGCCGACATCTACCAAGGCAACGACTGCGTCCCTTGGAACCGAAAGTTGATCAGAGACCAGCTTGAAGGCATTTTCCATGGCGAAAGCTTCGACATCAACGACTTTTGCCGTCAATCCGCCGAGCTCCAATGCCATTTGGCGAACTTCGACATTCTCCGTCCGCGAGGCGGCCAGTAATATCTGGATCATTTCGGGGTTGTTGGGTACTGGCCCCAGAACTTCGAAATCGAGACTAACCTCGTCGATTGGGTAGGGAATGTAGTTCGACGCCTCAACCTGAACCTGATCCTCGAGCTCATCCTCTTCCAAATCTCCCTGCATCGGGATTATTTTGGTAATGACGGCTGAGCCAGATACGGCCGCGGCACCATGCTTGAGCTTGGTGCCAGAGCGAGCTACGGCGCGCTTGATAGCCTCACCTACCGCCTCAACCTCGACGATATTCTTTTCAACCACCGCATTGGGTGGAAGGGGCTCAACGGCGTAGTGCTCGACGCGATAGCGTCCGCCACTCTCGCTGAGCTGTAGTAACTTTACCGCGGTTGAGCTGATGTCAACTCCAACTAACGGTGTCTTAGCATTTCCAAGAAGACCCACGATTTCTCCCCTAGCGACAGGCGCTTACACGCAACTCGTGTGTAGTTACATTAAATAACAAATTTTTTCGAATTGGCAATGCCCCTAACCAATATTTCTTTAAATTCGTTACCAATGCCCCCTTCCCACTATCCTATTTGACGCAGTTTCTAGGACTAACCGGCCACTGAAAGCCCCAAATAACGGGTTTTTTACTGTGAACCTCAGCACGTTCTATACTCCGTCTATCAAAACATGTAAATCTTCAGGAGAGGCCCAGGATGGCCGTTTTTTTTCGACTATTGCGCAAACTTTTCCTTCTTGGGCTGTTTTTTGCGGTGATTGGGCTGGCCGTAGCTATCGGCACGTACTTCTATTTAGTCCCCAAGCTACCCGATGTGCAAGAGCTCCGGGATATCAAGTTACAAGTCCCGCTGAGCGTCTATACCAAAGATCTCAAATTGATTGCGCAGTTTGGCGAGACCCGACGCTATCCGGTCAATATCAAAGACGTGCCACTTCAGGTCAAGCAAGCCTTTATTGCCAGTGAAGATGCACGGTTCTATGAGCACGAAGGCCTCGATTACAAAGGTATTGGCCGCGCCATTTGGCTAACCTTGACCACGTCAGACAAGCGCGTACCCGGCGGCAGCACCATAACCCAGCAGGTAGCGCGAAACTATTTCGAACTCAATCGCGATGTGGATTACAGCCGTAAACTCAAGGAAATGCTGCTTGCACTGAAAATGGAGCGTGAATTGAGCAAGGATGAAATTCTTGGTCTTTATCTGAACAAGATTTTTTTCGGCCATCGCTCATATGGCATTGCGGCAGCCGCGGAGTTCTATTACGGCAAGAAACTGAGTGAACTGAGCCTGGCAGAAACCGCCACCTTGGCCTCACTGCCTAAATTTCCGTCGTCGGGCAATCCCATCGTCAATCCCAAGCGCGCCATGGAGCGTCGCGGCTATGTCTTACGGCAGATGCTTGAAGAGGGCTATATCACCAACGCCCAACTTGATGCCGCGGCTGCAGCCCCTAATACGGCTGAACGCCACGAACCCAAGGTTGAGATGAATGCCCCCTATCTTGCCGAAATGGTTCGACGCGACATGCAGGACCGATACGGCGAGGAAGCACTCGTCAGTGGCTTCAAGGTCTACACCACCGTCACCAGCATTGACCAGATCACGGCCGAGAAGGCGGTTCGCACAGGACTGCTCGAATATGACCGTCGACATGGCTGGCGCGGTGCCGAGAGCCACATCGACCTTCCCGCCGATGCCGGCGCTGCGCTTTATATCGAAAAAGCCCGTTCGGTGCCGGTCATTTCGGATTTTCCAGCCGCGATTGTCACCGGTATCGTTGGCAACGATGCCAGTTTGACGCTTTTCAATGGAAGCCAATACCAGTTGATGGCTGCCGCTAGCAAATGGACCAATAAATCTCCCGCCAGCTTGCTCAAACGTGGCGATATCGTCCGCTTATTGCCGGATGAAAAAACCAAAGGCTATACCTTGGCGCAACTGCCGTCTGCACAGGCGGCATTGGTCTCTTTGCAACCGGAAGACGGTGCTCTAAGGGCAATCGTGGGAGGCTTTAGTTTTAACCAGAATAGTTTTAATCGCGCCACTCAGGCGACACGTCAGCCTGGCTCGAGCTTTAAGCCCTTTGTCTATGCAGCGGCTTTTGAGCGTGGCTATACCCCGGCGAGCATCGTGAATGATGCGCCGGTCGAATTTAAATACGGTAATGGCAAGGTTTGGCGTCCGCAAAACGATGGTGGTCGATTTGCCGGTCCAATCCGGGTTCGTGAAGCATTGGTTCAATCACGCAATCTGGTCTCCGTGCGTTTACTGTCAGCCATCGGTACCGATTTCGCCAGGACCTACATAACGCAATTTGGCTTCAACAAAGACCAGCTTCCGCCGAATCTCTCGATGTCGCTGGGCACCGCATCACTGACACCGATGTCGATAGCGCGTGGCTATACGGTGTTTGCCAATGGCGGCTTTTTGGTTACCCCATACTTCATCGAGAAAATCCTTGATCGCGACGGCAATGCCATTGCCCTGACGCCCCCATTAAGTGCCTGTCGAGCGTGCCAGCAGCGCACTTCGGTCGATCAACGCACGGCGACTATTGTCGATGGTTTTGATTTCAGTGCTGGCGGCCCGAAGAAGGAAGTCGCTAACAACGAAGCAAAAAACAAAGACCCCGCTGCTGCCAGCCCTCGCGAAGTTTCACTGGCACCCCGCGCGATTGATGAGCGCACGGCATATCTGGTGAGCTCGATGATGCGCGACGTTGTTAAACGGGGCACCGCTACTGCCGCCAAAGTTATCGAGCGCGAAGATATCGGCGGCAAAACCGGTTCCACCAACGACCATCGTGATGCCTGGTTTAGTGGCTTTGGTGGCAATCTGGTCACCACGGTCTGGGTTGGCAAGGACAATTTCAAACCATTGGGCTACGGCGAATATGGTGGTCGTGCCGCACTGCCTATCTGGATCAGTTATATGGCAGCGACCTTGAAGGACATTCCTGAAAATGATTTAACGCCGCCCGCCGGCATCGTGACGGCACACATCAGTGCCAGCGGTAATTTATTGCCTGAGGGTGCTGGCGGCTTGACGGAATATTTCAAACAGGAAGATTACGACCGTCTTATTTCCAGTGGCTATAACTGGGAAGTGCCTGGCGGCGAAAAAACCGACTTCGAAGATATTTTTTAACGCTGAATTTTCTTTCCGCCCCTGCCAGCAGGGGCGATGTAATTCCTTGGTAACCCGCACTTCCTGCACATGCATGGGCAATGCGTAATGTTTATATTGCCCCCACACAACAGGAGAAAAGTCGTGGAAAACACCCGCATGCTTCGTCGCACCCAACAAGACAAAATGATTGCCGGCGTCATGGGCGGCATTGCACAGCATTTTGGCCTGGACTCGAATTTACTGCGTGTGGTTTATGTTGTCGGTTCCATTTTGTCGGCGGCATTTCCCGGCATTTTGGTATATCTGGTGTTGTGGCTTGTCATTCCACAGCGGCAGTCGCCCGCATAGTTTGAAACAACGCCGCCAGGTCTGATGTATTGACCGGCTTACGAATGAAACCCGCCATCCCCGCCGCCATCGCAGCGGGTTCCGCAGCAGCATCGGCACGTGCCGTTATCGCCGCCATGGGAATCTTGTAGCCCTGCACCGCAATCAAACGCGCAAGTTCCAATCCATCAATGCCTGGCAAGTCGAGATCGATCAAGGCAAGGTCGAAATTATTGACGGCAAGCATTGAGAGTGCCTGCAAGCCATGCTGAGCGTGATCGACGTGATGCCCCATGGCCTGCAATAAACCCACCAGAACTTCCGCCACCACCGGTTCGTCTTCAACCAATAATATTTTAAACGCGACATCATTTTTTTGTGTCGTGACGGAAGCTGTACAAACCCTCGAAGAAAAATTCTCGACCACTGGCAACGGAAGCGCGACAACAAAAGTTGCCCCCTGGCCCAGACTGCTTTTGACCTCGATGCTTCCGTTCATTGCAGTCGCCAACTCCCGGCATATCGCCAAACCCAATCCACTGCCCCCGTAAAGCTGGTTGGTGCGATTGCCGTCGGCTTGTTCAAATCGCTGAAACAGGCGCGCCTGTTGATCTTGGCTGATTCCGGGCCCCGTATCTGTCATCTGCAATTGAATGCCGTTTACCGACATGCCGGCGCAACGCAGCACTATCTGTCCCTCTTCGGTAAATTTGATCGCATTAGTTCCCAGATTCAATAAAATCTGTCTGACTCGCCCGGCATCACCGCGACAGAAATCGGGCGTGCTTTTGTCGATGACAACACTGAAAACCAGACCTTTGGTATCGGCCTGCGGCTTCAGAAACTCCGATACCTCGCGCACAAGCGCTTTCACGTCGAAAGCATCGTGGTGCAATCGTAATTTGCCGGCTTCAATTTGCGCCAAATCCAGCGCATCGTTCACCAGGTGCAGCAGGTGGTTTCCGGCACTCTGTATTGAAGTGACTCGATGCCGCTGCTGCGGATTCAAATCACTTGCCTGCAGCAGTTCGGCCATGCCCAAAACGCCTGTCATCGGCGTTCGAATTTCATGCCCGAGCGTTGCGAGGAAAAGAGATTTTGCCGTCGAGTTGCGCTCGGCCATCTCATGCTCGTGTTCTCGCATGCGCTGCCTGTTGATTCGCTGCACTGCGCGCTGATAGAACCACGCCGAGGCGAGAAAAAGTATCGCAGCCAACAGCCCCCACAGGGTCAATGCCCATCGTGTTTGCCACCATGGCGGCAACACGACCAGCTTCAAAAAAAGTGGTTCAGACCATCTTCCCTCGGCATCCGCAGCCTTGGCTTCCAGTTGATATTTCCCGGGTGGCAAACTTGAAAACATGCGCTCGCCGGAGGCACCGATATCCACCCAGTCGCTATCGTAATTTTTCAGCAGAAAACGGTAGCGATGGGCCGTGGTATCGGCAAATGAAAGCAAACGCAAACTGATATTGAAATCCCGGTCTCCCGCTTCAAGTTGCAAGGCCGTGTTCTTAGCAGGAAAACCGATAGCGTCTTCCCCACGCCTTACCGACAGTCCATCGATATTCAAGGGCGACACGAGGGTTTGATTGCGAATGCGGGCCGTATCGAGCACGACCAGACCATTGCTGGTACTGACCAATGCAATACCCTCATGCGTCATGAGCGCAGGTTGCATGTCGAACTCCTGACTCGGCAGACCATCTCGTGCACCGAACATCCGCAGCTGATGCGTGACTGCGCTGTAACGCAATAAGCCGCGCGTTGTCGTCATCCATAAATTTCCGCTTCGATCCGGCAACAAGGATCCCACTTCCACCGGTGGCAGCCCTTGGTCCCCGCTTACTTTTTTTATGCTCTTGAGTGACTTCCCATCCCATTGAAATGCTTCCAGCACACCGATGCGATGTACCCATAGCGTGTCGGCCGAGAGAAAACTAAAAGCATCGATACGCTCTTTCGGGCTACCTTCAACGTTGATGAAGTTTTCGGTATCGTCATCCCAGCGCAGCAATCCTTTTGCCGTCGCCAGCCATAATTGCCCATCGGGGCTGAGCGCAAATTGATCGGGATCGGCGAGAAACAATCCCTTTCTTTCATCGGCAACAATCTGGTGGATGACTTTGCCGGTGTCATCTCGCGCCTGTATGCCACTTCCATAGGAGGCAGACCACAGTAACCCGTCCCTGGTCTGCATCAGCAATCGTACTGCACCGGGCAAGGTATCTTGTGGACCCTCTCCACGCGGAAAATGTTTCAGCACGCCGGTTTTTGGATCAAACTTTATCAAGCCGCTGCTATGGCCCATCCATACGGCACCCTCTTTGGTTTGCCATACGGACCACAACAAGGACACCGAGGTTTCATTCTTGCCGAGTACTCTTTCGATGCGGCCGGTCGCCAGATTTATTTTATCCAGACCACCGGCGTCGTTGACTAACCAGGCATTCTCGGAATCCATTTGTGAAGCCGCATGCACAAAAGCTCCCGACAATGAATTGGCATTACTCGCCTGATGTTGAAATACGGAAAAATTTCGCCATCCCGCGGGTAATCGCAAGAGTCCGCGGTCCTGGGTGGGAAACCAGATGCCACCTTCATGATCTTCGAACACGCCGTATATTTTTGCCTGTGTTTGCGAATCGGGCACATAGCTCAAAAGCTGCCCATCGCGCCATTGATAGATCGTCGGACCATCGCTGAACCAAACGGCACCCTGCCTGTCCTGCCATAAGCCGGTAATGGGCTTGCCTGGCAATAACACTTCGCCGATCTGCGATCCTGTCGCGGACAGATGCACCAGCCCGCGATCGGTGCCAGCCCACACGCTGCCATCGATATCGCCGAACAACTGCATGATATAGCCATCCAACACTTCGCCGGCACGGACCTTGACGAACTGGTTTCCGTTCAAGTAACACAGGCCTTTTGTCGTTCCTATCCAGAGCCGATTTTTTGTATCCAAGGTGAGCGACAAGATCGTGTCACCGGGCAAGGAATGTGGATTATTTTTTTCCGGCATGAATCGTTTTATCAGGCCATTGCCATCCATGCGATGCAAACCGCCGCCAAAACCTCCGAACCAGAGATTGCCATCCCGGGTGGACGTGATTGCCCAGATATCGTCACTACCCATACTAGGGTGTGTGCTTTTTCGGAAATGCGAAAAATCATTTCGTTCGGCGTTCAAGCGACTGAGACCATGGCCTTCGATGGTCAACCAAAGCTGATCCTTACTATCCACATGCAAGGCCTGCACGACATTTCCCGGCAAGGCATTTTCGTCGCCAGGCGCGTAGCGAAATGTTTTGTAACCCACGCCGTCGTAGCGTGCCAGACCGTCTTTACTGGCTATCCACAAATAGCCCTTTCGGTCCTGGGCAATCGCATACAAGGTACTCGATGGCAATCCGTCGGCAACGGTAAGTTGGCGAAATTGCGGCGTTTCCGGAAGATTGGCAAACACATTGGAGCAAAAAAACAGCAGCACACACCATAAACATAAACGCATCTTGTTCCCCGTAGTCCCTGCCACATCGTTTCAAACAAACGGGATTTGGGCAATAGCACCACCCACCAGCCGCCGGATGTTTCCACACTGCAACAAGCCGTTTCATCACTCCCGTCTATTCAGGCAGGACATAAGGCTAGAATGCTCGAAGGAGAACGCAATGAAATTGATATTACTGTCTACTGTTTTTTTTCTGCTCGCCGGCAACGTCTCTGCGCGGACTGAGTCCTTCGATGTCGATCCAGTGCATACCCGGATTGCCTTCATGGTGTCCCATGCGGGGTTTTCGAACGCCATCGGCACTTTTTCCGGCAGCACCGGTCAATTGCAGTTTGATGAAAATGACTGGGGCCAATCCTCCATCTCGGTCAGCATTCCCGTCGCAAGCCTGAATTTAGGCGATGCCGACTGGCAGAAAAAAATTCTCGACGGCACTTTCTTCGATGCCGACAAATATTCCAGTGCCCGCTTTGTTTCGCAACGCATCGAAAAACTTTCCGACAATACCGGTATCGCCCACGGTGTGCTTACCATTCGCAATATCAGCCAACCGGTCAGCCTCGATTTCAGTCTGAATTTATTGAAGCGTCACCCGCTCACCTTTAAACGAACGATTGGTTTTTCAGCAACAGCCAAGATCAGTCGAAAGGCTTTTGGCATGACGGCATGGTCGTCGGTCATCGGCGATGAAGTGAAAATCATGATCGAACTGGAAGCGGCAAAAGCCAAATCCGACAATCAGCAGGAGCCCACGAATGACGCTTCGAAATAATGCACACGCTTGGGGCAGCCTGAGTATCGGTCTGCACTGGCTGACACTGATCATGATTTTAAGCCTCGCCGCCGTCGGCATGAACATGGACGACTTGCCCAACGGCCCGCAAAAAATCCAGATCTATGCCCTGCATAAAAGTGTCGGCTTGACCGTGCTCGCCCTGACCGTAATCCGCTTATCCTGGCGTTTGTTTTCGGTAACGCCCGAACCCATTACAGGCACTCCGAAATGGCAGGAATGGATCGCCAAACTTGTCCATGGCGTACTTTATGCTCTGCTCTTGGCTATGCCGATCAGTGGCTGGCTTTACAACTCGGCCGCCGGTTTCCCGCTGAAATATTTCGGGCTTTTTTCGTTACCCAAACTGAGCGCTTACAATCCTGAACTGAAGGCCTTGGCCGGCGAAGCCCATGGAACTTTTTTCTACACTCTCGCGTTGTTGATGCTGCTGCATGCCGGTGCTGCACTCAAGCATCACTATCTCGATAAAGACAACACCCTGACTCGCATGCTGCCCTGGCTTGCGAAAAAATCCTGAGGATGACCATGCGCGCATTTTTTTTGTTGATCGCCCTTTTTAGCGGCAGTGTTTTTTCCGCCGATTATGCCCAGCAGGCAGGATCGAGCCTCGGCTTTACGGGAAGCTACCAAGGCGAAGCCTTCTCGGGCAGCTTCTCGAAATTCAATGCCAGCATCCGCTTTGATTCGGCCAAATTGGCGCAAAGCCGTTTCGATGTACGCATCACGCTCACCAGTGCCAACACGAAAAATGCCGAGCGTGATGAAATGCTGCTGGGCTCGGATTTCTTCAACACCTCCGCACAAGCCGAAGCGCGTTATGTCGCCACTAAATTTCGTGCGCTAGGCAATAATCGATTTGTTGCCGATGGCGTCTTGACCTTGCGCGGCATCTCAAAAGTCGTGCCATTAACTTTCACCTGGGTGGCCGGTGCCAAGCCGCAATTATTAGGCACCGCAAAAGTGCAGCGTCTCGATTTCAAGGTGGGCATCGGCGATTGGGATGATGTGGAGTTAATTCCGAACGCCGTCACCGTGAATACAAAATTATTGCTTTCCCCGATCGCAGTGCCTGCCGGAAAAACTAAACCTGCGACTACGAAGCCATAAGTAAGCGTACTTGATCGGCGCTAAATGGCCAATCCAGCTCCATACCGTTGCGTGTGTGTTTAAGCACCGGCACTCGCAATCCATATTGTTTTTCCAGATCCTCGCGTCCTTCAATCCAGACCGACTCGAAATCCGCCACGCGTGCCTGTGACAGCACCTCCCACGCCAATTCGCAAAGATGGCAATGATCACGCTGGAACAGGATTAACTCTGACATGGCTTTACGTGTCGTGTTTTGGTCGAAGAGCATACAATACGCCATCGCAAACGGAAGCTCATCATGGCGGTTAGTACCTTCGATTTATTCAAGATCGGCATCGGCCCTTCTTCATCGCATACCGTTGGCCCCATGCGTGCAGCGGTTCGTTTCGCACAACGCTGGTTGCGCGATGGCGATTTGATGACGCGCACGGCACGTATTCGAGTCGAACTTTTTGGTTCGCTTGCACTCACCGGTCGTGGCCACGGTACTGACAAAGCGATCTTGATGGGGCTTGAAGGCCATTGGCCGAACGAGATCAATCCCGATGACATTCCCGATACACTCGCGCGTATTCGCAAACAAAAAAAACTGCGTGTACTCAATTCGCATGAAATTGGTTTCGATGAAAAAACCGATCTCATCTTCAATAAACGTCAAAAACTTCCCTTCCACTCCAATGGCATGCGCTTCACTGCCTTCGATGCCGATGCCAATGAATTGGCAACCCGCGACTATTATTCGGTCGGCGGCGGCTTTGTGGTCAATCAGGATGAGGCTGCCGAAAATCGCATCGTCGCCGACACCACCCCTTTGAAATATCCCTTCCATAGCGGCGATGAATTGTTAGCGCAATGTGAAAGACATAATCTGACCATCGCGCAATTAATGTTCGAAAATGAAAAGGCCTGGCGCAATGACGACGAAATTCGCGCAGGTCTGAAAGAAATCTGGCAAGCGATGCAAGATTGCGTTATCCGCGGCATGCGTGAAGAGGGCATTTTGCCCGGCGGCCTGAAAGTGGTACGTCGCGCACCCTCGATGCATAACGATCTACTGATGCGTCCGGAAGCAGCCATGAAAGACCCCCTCACCGTGCTTGACTGGGTCAATCTCTACGCACTGGCCGTGAATGAAGAAAATGCCGCCGGCGGCCGTGTCGTCACGGCGCCGACCAATGGTGCGGCCGGCATTATTCCCTCGGTACTGCATTATTTTGATCGTTTCTGTGCCAACGCCAGTGAACAAGGCATATACGATTTTCTGCTCACAGCCTCCGCCATTGGCATTTTGTACAAGGAAAATGCGTCGATCTCGGGCGCTGAAGTCGGCTGCCAGGGTGAGGTCGGCGTGGCGTGTTCCATGGCGGCAGGCGGCTTGACGGCGGCACTTGGCGGCAGCCTTGGACAAGTGGAAAACGCGGCGGAAATCGGCATGGAACATAACCTGGGCCTCACGTGTGATCCGATCGGCGGCTTGGTGCAAATTCCCTGCATCGAGCGCAATGCAATGGGTGCCGTGAAGGCGATCAATGCCAGCCGCATGGCGTTACGCGGTGATGGCAAGCATCGCGTGTCGCTGGACAAGGTGATCAAGACCATGCGCGACACAGGTCGTGACATGGCTGAAAAATATAAAGAGACTTCACGCGGCGGACTGGCAGTCAACGTCATCGAATGCTGATATAAAGCTTATGTGGCGGGCTTGATTTCTTTCTGGCCACAGTGCATAAATCTGCTGAAATCATGTAAGGATAACGCATGGCGCGTGTGATTCTTTTTATCCTGCTTTATCTACTCGGCGCCTATCTGGCGGATCAATTTATCCATGCCCCCGGGCAAGTTGCGCTGTTCTGGCCAGCATCGGGCTTGGCCCTCGGCTTTCTTGTTCGTTATGGCTTGCGTTGGGTTGTACCGCTAGTGGTTGCCATCGCACTCACGCATCTTCTCGTCAGCCCGGTGCCTCCCACATTTTTTATATTTTCAATTCTCAGCAATGCCGTTGGTGGTTGCATGGGCGCGCTTTACGTTCACAAAAAAAATCTTCCGACTTATATTTCTGTTCGTAGCGGATTTGTACTGTTGCGCGGCGGCATGATGATGGCGGGCTTGAGCGCCCTAATCGGTACGATCGGGCTCTATACCGCCGGCATGATTGATTCGGCAACGCTTGGCCCGACATTGGCAAAATGGGCGATGGGTGATTTGCTGGGCATCATCAGCGTGGCACCCACGGTATTATTGTTGACCGCTGCACCCTCGGTTAATCCGGACCAACCGCTCGACAGCGATTACGCTTCCGTGCGTGAAAAAATAGTCTGGTCTATTTTATTGTTCAGCACGTTTGCGTTGGTTTTTCTGGGTGGCAGCAGCGGTAGCAGTTACGCACTCGGGCTTACCGCATTGCCGATCACCCTCATTATCTGGAGTGCCATCCGTTTTCAGCCGGTGTGGACGGCGGCGGGGATTACGATAACGATTTTAGTACTGACCTCCATGACGGGCTTTGGCATGGCGGGCTTCAAGCCACCCGATCAGTTGCTCGATGCTGCCTTGCTGCTCAGTTTTCTGTGTTTGATTTCCATCATTCCGCTCGTATTGGTCGCCGCCAACCACGAGAACCGCATCGCTACCCGAAAAATGATTCGGCGTGCCACCACCGACAGTGCGACCGGCTTGCCCAATCGCACGGCTTTTGAAGAAGCGACACGCGAAGCACTCAATCGCAGTGGCTTGCCACAAACGCTTGCCTATCTAGATCTTGATCATTTCACCTTGGTCAATGACACCGCGAGTCATGCCGCGGGGGATGAACTCATTCAGGGCATCGCTTCGCTACTGGTCACAAAATTACACGTTGGTGACCGGCTATTCCGTATCGGCGGTGATGAATTTGCCCTATTGCTGTTATGCGAAGGCAAGGAAGCCGAGTTGCGTTGCCAGCGTATCCTGCAAGCAATCGAAGCCTTTCGAATCGGCTGGGCATCGAATGTCATTTCCACCACGGCCAGTATCGGCATGGTCACTTTGCGCCCCGGGCAAAGCGAATTTGCCGCGCTCTTGTCGCAAGCCGATGCGGCGTGTTTCACAGCCAAGGAATTGGGTGGTAATCGCGTATTTGTTTCGAATCAGGAAGCCCCCGAATCGCAGGATCGTACCGAGGCGATGCGCTGGGCAGTTCGTATTCGTGAAGCACTGAATCAAAACCTGTTTGAAATCGACTGCCAAAGCATTGCCTCGCTTAAAAACCCCAATGATCAGGGGCGCTACTTCGAAGTACTGCTTCGCATGCGCGATCCCAACACCCAGCAACGTTTGCTGCCGGGCTATTTCATACCAGCCGCCGAACGCTTTCATCTGGGCACCCAAATTGATCGCCATGTCGTTGAACTTGTGCTTGGCTGGATGGAAAAACATCCCGAAGCGGCACAAACCGTCAGCGGCTGCTCGATCAACCTGACCGCGGCATCGATGGTCGATGAAAGTTTTTCGCAGTTTCTCAAAACCCGCATCCTCACCTCGAGTTTTTCGGCTCGCAAACTGATTTTCGAAATCACCGAAACCAGTGCCGTACGCGATTTGTCGCGGGCACAGAATTTGATCAATGATATGCGCAGCCTGGGTTGTCGTTTTGCACTGGATGATTTCGGCACCGGCTTTTGCTCGTTTAATTACCTGCGAAATCTCGATGTGGACTACTTCAAGATCGATGGCAGTTTCGTGCGTGACCTGCAGAGCTCGGCCCTGTCGATGGCGGTGATTAAATCCATCACCGACATTGCCCAGGTGCTCAACAAGAAAACGACCGCAGAACATTGCGAAAGCGCGGAGCTGGCAGAGATTTTACTCAAACTGAACGTAGATTATGTGCAAGGCTTCGGCATTCACAAACCCGAACCCATCGATGAGTATTTTGCAACGATTGGCACTAAAATTGTCGAATGAATAGTCGGCACTTTTCCATTTCTGCGGCAGTTTTTTTCGCTTTGCTGGTGGCAGCCTCATGGGCAAGCCCCGCTTTCTTTAATGGCGTGGAATCTGCAATCCCTAAAAAAATAAGCGCTTCGCCCAAAAAAAACCGGGCGCCTAGCAGCGCTGCCGGACAGGCATCGCCATTTTCCTTTGGTAACGAAGTCGAATTTGAATCCAGCGACGGTGTCGTTTTCGTTTATATCAACAATCGTCTCTCGGGGCCGATGCAGGTGCAATTGAGCGCCGGTCGTGAAACAAGAAACATGGAAGCGCAACCGGCCTTGCCGGTGACTTACTTGCTCGAACCCAAGCAACGAAAGTTGGTAACTCGCCTGCAGGCAATTGATGCCAACGCCCCGATGATTCGCGATCTGCAAAGCCGGGGAATTCCCGGTGACCCTCACGCCATCCCTGATGAACTGACTTATTCGCTACCCGTTGACGAAAATAGCCAGTGGGCATTGGGTCAGGAATTCAATGGCGAATATTCACACAATGACGAACAAAACCGTTATGCCGTGGATTTCATCGTCCCGGTCGGGACACCCGTGTTAGCGGCGCGTTCGGGCATCGTGATGGAGACCATCGGCAGTTATGATGCTGGCGGTCAAAATGCGAAAATCTATGCCTCCCGTGCGAATTTTATTCGCATCCTGCACGATGACGGCAGCATGGCACTGTATGCACACCTCAAGGAAAACGGCGTTCTGGTCTTGCCCGGTGAACGGGTGGGTCTGGGCGATGTGATTGGCTATTCCGGCAATACCGGCTTTTCCAGCGGCCCGCATCTGCATTTCGTCCTGCAAATCAATACCGGCATGCGCCTGGTCTCGATTCCCTTTCGCATGGTGGGCCCAACGGGCATTCTGCCCTTGTCCCAATAGGAGGGCCCTTGGGCCCGAAACCCGGAGTACACAGGTCGTCAAGTCGAAAAAATGCTCGTGCATTTTCGACACTTTCCCCATCCATGGCGGTCGCAAGCGGCCTGCTACAAAATATTCTTGATCGGCTTGAGGCATGCCTATCAGGCCACCCAAGCGCACTTAGGGCCGTGCGGCCTTGATGCTTGCGATATAATGCCGCCCTTGTCTTTAAGCCCTCTGCGGCCAACCCCATGTCCGAACATTTAAACGAAACCCATCGACGCCGCACGTTTGCGATCGTCTCGCATCCCGATGCGGGCAAAACCACGCTCACCGAAAAACTGCTGTTATTCGGAGGCGCGATTCAAATGGCCGGCAGCGTGAAATCACGCAAAGCGGCACGTCACGCCACCTCGGACTGGATGGCACTGGAAAAAGAACGCGGCATTTCCGTCACTTCTTCGGTCATGCAGTTTCCTTATGAAGGCAGCATTGTCAATTTGCTCGATACCCCGGGCCATGCCGACTTCTCGGAAGATACCTACCGCGTGTTGACCGCCGTTGACTCGGCCTTGATGGTGATCGACTGTGCCAAAGGTGTCGAAGAACGCACGATCAAACTGATGGAAGTGTGCCGTCTGCGTGATACGCCGATCATGAGCTTCATCAACAAGCTCGATCGCGAAGGAAAATCACCGATAGATTTACTCGATGAAGTCGAGTCGGTGCTCGGCATTCAATGCGCACCGATTACCTGGCCGATCGGCATGGGTTCACGACTAAAAGGCGTTGTACATCTGATTACCGGCGAAGTGCATATTTACGAACAAGGACGCAACTTCACCCGCCAGGACTCGACGATTTTCACTTCGCTTGATGACCCGCAACTGGAAGCACGCATCGGTTCAGAGATGTTGCGTGAAGTTCGCGATGAACTCGAGCTGGTGGAAGGGGCGTCGCACCCGTTCGATAAGGAAAAATATTTGTCCGGACAACAGACCCCGGTGTTTTTCGGTTCGGCCGTCAACAACTTCGGCGTACAACTGCTGCTGGACTTTTTCGTCGAGCACGCGCCTGCGCCTAAAGCCCGCGGCACCACGACACGCGAGGTAAAACCGGAAGAAGAAACCTTTTCCGGATTCGTGTTCAAGATCCAGGCCAATATGGACCCACAACATCGCGACCGTGTTGCATTTTTACGGGTCTGCTCGGGGCGCTTCGATGGCGGCATGAAAGCATTCCATGTCCGCAGCGGTAAAGAACAAAAACTGGCGAATGCGCTCACCTTCATGGCCAGTGACCGCGAAATTGTCGAGACCGCCTATCCGGGCGATGTCATCGGCTTGCACAACCACGGCACCATTTCCATCGGCGATACCTTTACTGCAGGCGAGTCTTTCAGTTTTACCGGCATCCCGAATTTCGCACCGGAACTATTTCGACGCGCACGCCTGCGTGATCCATTGAAACTGAAACAACTGCAAAAAGGCCTCGCGCAATTATCCGAAGAAGGCGCGACCCAGTTTTTTCGACCGCTCATGAGCAATGATTTAATACTGGGCGCCGTGGGCGTATTGCAGTTCGAAGTGGTGGCCTATCGATTAAAAGACGAATACAGCGTCGATGCCAGTTTCGAGCCCGTCAGCGTTGCGACCGCGCGTTGGGTTCGTGGCGGCAGCACAAAAAAAATGGAAGAGTTTCGCGACAAGAATGCCATGAATCTCGCCATCGATGCCGCCGGGCAATTGGTCTATCTGGCGCCCTCTCGCGTAAATCTACAACTCACACAAGAACGCTGGCCCGACTTCACGTTCGCCGCGACACGCGAACACGCCTATGCGGTCAGCATGGATTAGTATTAGCAAGCCGCCCGGCATCAAGGCGGCTTCGATCTATTTGCCAGAGATGTTGCGCTTTCATTGACGGGGACTTAGCCATGTACGAGCACCGGAAGAAGCCATTACTGAGCCGCAAGCTTTTCTTCCTCCGTGTCTTCCTGCATACCTCTTACTCGCTGCTGGCCATTGCCGCCGCTCTCGGTGCCGGTGTCGCGGGCTATCATTTTCTGGGCAACATGGGCTGGGTGGATGCCATCTTGAATGCCGCGATGATTCTCGGTGGCATGGGACCGGTAAATACACTCGATAGTGACGTGGCCAAATTATTTTCTTCTGCTTATGCCCTGTTCTCGGGTTTATTTTTTATTGGTATCGCCGCCTTGATGGTGGCTCCCTTTGTACACAGGCTCTTGCATCACCTCCATATGGACGTAGAATCCTGAGCCCGGTGTCTTCTCAGTACGGTCCCGTTAGGTGGACACCTCAACCATATTCAGGCACGTTTGATGCTCACTAGCCTTGAATCCAAACGAGTAATGTATGACTGATATGCACGATGTCCGTGAGGAAATCTGGAATGCGATCACTCATGGACTGGGCGCCATCATGAGCGTCGCCGGTGGCGCCGTGCTGATTACGCTGGCAGCACTGAAGGGCAATCCGTGGCAACTGATCAGCGCGATCGTGTTTACGATGGCCCTGCTGCTTTTGTACACCGCTTCGACTTTGTATCACGCCATTCCACACCTCAACGCCAAGCAGCAACTCAAGGTGTTTGATCACTGCGCGATTTATGTGTTGATCGCCGGCAGCTACACACCCTTTACCCTGATTGGTCTCCGGGAGCACGGCGGCTGGTGGCTATTTGGCATCGTGTGGATACTGGCGTTGGCCGGCGTGATTTTTAAACTGTATTACACCGGTCGCTTTAAACTCGTCTCGACGCTCATTTATATCGGCATGGGATGGATGGTGGTTTTTGCGGTCAAACCGATGTTGCAAAACATCGACATGACTACCCTGGCCTGGTTATTCGCGGGCGGTCTTTTTTATACGCTCGGCACCATTTTTTACTTGAGCAAAAAAATCCGCTACACCCATACCATCTGGCATGTTTTCGTGATGCTCGGCAGTGCAAGCCACTTCGTTGCCATCAGTCGGCAAGTACTTCTGTAGGGATGGCCCGTGGCCGCCAATGCACCGCGGCCACCCACGGGGAGCGTCCGGTTGAAAATGTCATCGGGCACATAACCAGTTCGCGATAGCGACGACTCAAGTGCAGCCAACTGTCGCAATGGGTGGTTGTATTCACCCAACAGGCTCGTGGCCCGAAACGGCTGTTAAAACAGACTCAATGAACGGATTTTTTGCCGCCGAGTACGCTGACTTATTGTTGGTGAATTGTTCCGCCAGTTGAAGCTTCAACGATTGATACTGCGCACGGAGACTTAAATCGCTACGAAGAGCGTCTCGGAACGCCAAGTGTTCTCGCCATATTCGCGAACCCAACTTCACTGCATGAATATGCACACGAAGCGAATTAGCAGGGGACTTTACGAAATAACGCCTCTCTGGAATTTCTTTCTCGTACTTTGAAACATATTCGTAGCCGTGTTCACTTAGAAGTTTGATCTTTGATTCAATGTGAATCAGCGATGCAGCCCCAATGACTACATCAATAACAGGTTTAGCCGCGAGCCCCGGAACTGAAGTGCTACCGATGTGTTCGACTGCAATTGATGTCGGTGTAAACAAGCGAATCAGATCCTCTTTCAGATCACGAAAGAGCTCGGGCCACTCGTTGGAATAGGGGCTAACGACAACTAAACCCATGGTGTCTAACAACGAAAACAAGGGGCCGACGGGCTGGATGATAAATCGCTTGGATGCAATGTTTCCACGGATGCCCCCTTGATTGCGTAGTTAGCCGGCTGGCGACTTGTCTAGCTCGCTGGATACATATGCGGATATCTCGCTGGTGTTCTTGACAAACTCTGCCTCAAGATCAATTCCACACTTGTTTGCCAGAACAATGATTGACCAAAAACAGTCCGACAATTCATGACCAAGTTTCGCCTTGCAGTCATCAATAGCTCGGACACCGGCGTTCGCCTGAATCAGCTTTGCAAGATCGCCCACGTCCCCTACGAAACCAAGTGTGAGCTCCTGAGTGGTCCAGATGCGCCCATACTTCTTGATCTCAAGCTGCTCGTAAAGCTCGTTTAGGTGTAGTGCTGCTTTTTCAAGTTCGCTGAAGTTCATGTTCTGACGCCTAACAACCAAAATAAGGTGCCGACGCACCGGATGCGAAACTTGAATGCAGGTACTTCGCGGAGGTCAGCTTGATTGCGTGGTTAGGCATTTGACGACGAAACTGGCGAGAAATGCAACCACAAGAAGAAGTAAATGGCAAAAGCCAAGTCTCCGGCTGAAACAAAGAAGGATTTGATATGAATATCGCCGAGTAACAAGCACACGAGGGCAATAAGGATTTGATATGAATATCGCCGAGTAACAAGCACACGAGGGCAATGATGAATGCACCGGTTTTGCCGATGGCAGCAAGCGCTACGATAGGCCGAGAGATGGTTGGCTCAAGGGCTATCCACGCATAGGTAGCGCTGAAAAGCATCACGAAAAAAGTGAGCATCCAGCGATAGAAATCAGACCCGATTGGAGGAAGTGTCGCCCATGAGTCGAATGTTGTTGGGAAGACAAGCATTAGTGCTACTAAAGCATTGAACACAACGCCAACCCAAAGCACGTAACGCATTATCTTTGAGTTAATCATTGATCTAGATTCAAGTGCTTAACTACTGATGTATTGCTGCAATTGCTGTATTTCCTTCTGCTGATCTTCAATCACCGCTTTCACCAAATCACCAATCGATACCATGCCGACCACTTCGCCCTTGTCGAGTACGGGCAAATGCCGGCATTTCTTTTCGGTCATCAGGCTCATGCATTTTTGTGCGGTTTCGCCAGGTGACACGCTAATGACCTGACTGGTCATGATTTCGCTCACCGGCGTGTCGGCAGATGTCCTGCCTTGCAAGATCACTTTTCTGGCGTAGTCACGCTCGGTGATGATTCCCTGCAGCTCGCTTCCTTTCATGATCAACACCGCCGAAATATTGTGTTCGGCCATCAGACTAATCACTTCCCTCACACTCGCAGCCGGCGCCGCGCTGATGATGCGACGCCCTTTTTGATCCAGAATTTGCTGGACGTTATGCATATCAGCCTCCGCATGAGTTGTGATGATTGCCGACTATCATATTCCTGTTGGGTGACGGCGGGTATGGTTTGGCAAGCAAATTCAAGGGTTAGCGTTTGGTTTTGAATGAGATTGAAAGACCCTCCACTTCCACGACAGCCCGGTATGCCATCTCCGGGAATAGTTATTTCGCGACCATCTAAATCCCGATTCTGATTCGGCACAGCCCGGGCTTGAACTCTCATGCTGGCGAAGTGCCGAAACATTATTTATCACTTCCGTTGACATATTTCCATATTTCTGGAATTATAGAATAATGAATGATTTGACCGCCTTAAACGCCCTGAAAGCACTGGCCCAGGAAAACCGACTGGCCGCATTCCGGTTATTGGTTCAAGCCGGTAGCGAGGGAATGCCGGTCGGCGATCTTCGCGAAGCACTGGACATACCCGCGGCCACCTTAAGCGCCCATCTTAATATTTTGCGTAGCGCCGGCCTGGTCATTGATCAGCGAGAAGGGCGGGTTATACGGATTCGTGCGGACTACGCGCAAATGAACGGTCTGCAAACCTTTCTCACGGAAAACTGCTGCCAAGGCACGGCTTGCGAAGCCACAAATACCCCTCTTGAAACCTGCAAAGAATGCTGACATGAAACGACTCTTGTTTGTTTGCGTCGAAAACGCCAACCGAAGCCAGATGGCGGAAGCCTTCGCCCATATTCACGGCGGCAACACGATTGACGCACAGAGCGCCGGCTCCAAGCCATCGGGCCTTATCAATCCGAAAGCGATTCGCTTTATGGCCGAACTGGATTACGACCTGTCCAAGCATGCCTCCAAATCGCTCGACGAGATTGAAGGCGAATTCGATGCCGTCATCACCATGGGCTGCGGTGATAACTGCCCGTGGATTCCGGCAAAACTGCGCGAAGACTGGGGCTTGCCTGATCCCAAAAACATGTCCGACGAGGACTACCGTCTCGTTCGCGATGACATTTCCGCACGCGTCAAAACGCTGCTGGCGTCATTGGCATGAACCTGCGAACCAAGTGCATTGCCGAGCTTGCCGGTTCGGCCGCTTTACTGGCAACGGTGGTGGGCAGCGGCATCATGGGCGTCAATTTATCGTCGGGAAATGCCGGCATTGCCCTGCTGGCAAATGCCGCGGCCACGGCTGGGATGCTTTATGTATTGATCAGCGTATTGGGGCCGATATCCGGAGCGCATTTCAATCCGGCCGTCAGCCTGATAATGCGAATACGCAATGAATTGACGAACAGAGAATTGTTTTTCTATGTTTCAGCGCAACTTATGGGTGCCGTGCTTGGCGTAATGCTGGCCCATGCGATGTTCGAGCAAGCCCTGATTCAACCCGGTATCCGCGTACGCACCGGCATGCCGCAATATATATCCGAAGCCGTTGCGACATTTGGATTATTGATCACCATCTTGCTGGCGACCAAGCAAAAATCGACACAAATTCCAGCGCTGGTCGCAAGCTATATCTTCGCCGCCTACGGGTTTACTTCGAGCACGTCTTTCGCCAATCCCGCCGTCACGATTGCACGTTCATTGACGCAAAGTTTTGCCGGCATTCGCCCGGACGATGTTCTTGGGTTTATCGCGGCACAATTCATCGGCGCCGGGCTGGCTTATCTTTTCTTTTTTCTGGCTTCTGGCTTTTCTTCTTCTTCGGGTTCTTCAGCCAAATAACCCGCACCACCGAGCTGACGCATTTGCCTTTGTATCCAGCGTGCACGGCGATTGACGTAGGGCCCGGGATTTTTTGCACTGTATTTTTTTGGATTCGGTAGCACCGCCGCCAGACGCGCACTCTCATTGGCCGTCAGATTTTTTGCCGATTTTCCGAAGAATTTTTTCGCAGCTGATTCCGCACCATAAACGCCATCGCCAAACTCCGCGACATTGGCATAGACCTCGATAATGCGATGCTTGGGCCAGAAAATTTCTATCAGCAATGTGTACCAAGCCTCGAACGGCTTACGCAAATACCGCATGAAGCCCTTGCCGTTCCAGCAAAACACATTCTTCGCCACTTGCTGGCTTATGGTACTGCCGCCCTTTATTTTTTTGCCTTTCTTGTTGTGCTCCAGCGCTTTTTCCATCGCTTCAAAATCAAAGCCATCGTGTTCCGGAAATTTCTGGTCTTCGGCCGCTACCAGGGCAATCGGCAAATGTCGGGACAACTGATCTTCGTCCTTCCATTCGTAGGAAATCCGAAAATCCCAATCCTTTTCGAGCCAGGCATCCACTTGGCGGCCCACCATGAAACTCGATCCAAAGGGATCTACCCAACGCATCAAAAACACCTGGGTAGTGGAAATCAGAATAAATAACAGTGGCAGCCAGATAAATACAAAGCGTAGAAGTTTTTTTCCACGTGAGCGGCCTGGCCGGGATTTAAAAACGGGCATGTGTCGAAAGTTATAGGAAAAATTTATTTTAGTTTCTGCCCCATTAAGATTGATGTAAGGGCTTATGCCATGCCTGGTAATAATTTAGGTATGGTAAGCCGAGTGT
>JAYWIC010000167.1:0-2214 GCA_043789195.1 Arenimonas sp.
TTGGAAATTCTGTATCAACGCGGTGCCCGCACGTTCAAGTTCGTCGATCGTACTTTCAATTTAAAAGTTGATACCTCGCTGGCGATTCTGGATTTCTTCCTGAAGAAACTCGAGCAGGCACCGGACGATCCGATCTTCGCCCACTTCGAATTGATTCCCGATCATCTGCCGGAAAAACTGAAAGCCGAAATCGCGAAATTTCCTGCTGGTACTTTGCAGTTTGAAATTGGCATCCAGACCTTTGATCCGGAAGTGCAGGCGCGCGTTTCGCGCCGCCAGAAAAACGAAGTGGCCGACACCAATATCCGCTGGTTGCGTGAACACAGCACTGCGCATCTACATGTCGACCTGATCGCCGGTTTGCCGGGCGAAGGCGTCGAATCGTTTGCCAAAGGTTTCGATCGATTGGTCGCGTTGGCGCCACATGAAATCCAGTTCGGCATCCTGAAACGTTTGCGTGGTGCGCCGATTGCCCGTCACACCAAAGAGCATGGGCTGAAGTTCAATCCGGACCCGCCCTACAATATTCTGGCGACCGACGTGATCGATTTCGCGACCATGCAACGGCTGTCGCGCTTCTCGCGTTACTGGGACATCATCGCCAACTCCGGCCGTTATGCAAGAACGCTGCCACTATTGATGGCCGACAATGCGTTCGAGAATTTCCTCGCGTTCAGTGACTGGCTGTACGAGAAAACCGGCAAGACCCATGCAATAGCTCATGAGCGCATGGTGCAATTTATTTTCGATTATTTAAGCGATGTTCGCGGGCTCGAAAAAGAAAAGCTGGCCGAAGACATCATTGCCGATTACCGTGCCGTGGGTGGTCGTACCCATTTTGAATTCGAAGCGCCAGGTACGATGCGACCCTTGCCAAGACCGCAGAAACTGGTCGGCGGCACACCGTCGAGACAGGCACGGCATTTGCAGGGCAATGCCACTTGATAGAGAAAAGCCGCAAAAAAATGATGCAATTCGACGGTTCCGAAGGTCCGATTTCATCGTATTCCGTTCTGGAAATTACGTGTACAAGCCCGATGGCTGGAACCCCGCTGCATTTACGTTAAGCTAAAAACCACGTAAGCCACCCGATGCCCTCGATGAGCACGAATAAAAATCCGGAAACCGTTTATTATCTAGCCAGTCGCTGCCCGAGTTGCGGCGCGGCGAAATCGCGGCCTTCAGCAACTGCGTATGTGTATTGCGATTTTTGCGGCAGCTTGGCCGATTACGATTTCACGAAAGCCTGCGAGCAGCCGAAATCCATGCCGGGTCCAGTCTATGAAAAGCTCTCGGCAAAATTGAAGCCGCAGTGTGAAAAAGCTTTGCAGGCCAATGACCGCGGAAACTATCTCGAACTCCAAACCGAACTCTTCGAAGCCTACGTAAAAGCTTGCCCGAATGCGGTGCCGGTCCGGGTTGGTGATGCGGTTTTCAGGAAAGCCTTCGTTGCCCATTCGGCCGAGTGTTGCACGGTGATCGCCTTTGATGAGGAATACAAAAAAATATCGGACGCGATGACGCTGGCCACCGCCGCATTGCAATGGACCCACAACGATGGCGTCACTCGCGTTACCCACAAGAGCTTCAAGGCGGTTCTGGATACCGTAATCGCATCGCAGGAGCGTGCTTATTCCGATGAATTGCATGGTCAATACACGCCGCATCCCGATGGCGCGCACGCCGACTTGCTGAAGCGAATCGGCTATTCGGGCTTTGTGCAGGGATGGTTGCCGTATCTACATGAAGCCACGGCAAAGCTGTTGCTGGAAAGAACCGGTTTGAAGCAGGAATTTCTATCAGTTGAAACGCATCCGTCGGCAATATTGAATTGCGGCCACTGCAAAAATTCGATTCCGGTTTTTCCCGGCGCAAAACAATGCGTTTGCGAACAGTGCGGGCACAAGCTCGTGGTCGAGCAAGGCCTGAATTGTGACGGTTGCGGCAGCCATCTGGCCATCGATGCCGACGTCTCGAATTTCCCCTGCCCGCAGTGTCAAAGAAAAATCGAGCGCGTGGGCTTGCAGTGGCCGAGTGCATTCATTATTTCGGCACAGGCTTAGTCTAGAATCCAGTTTCCGGGTGATACCCGGTTTTAATCACACAGGAGTTGGTCATGGGCATTGTAGATTTTCTGAAAGGCGAGTTACTCGAAATTATCGAATGGAACGATGATTCACGCGACACGCTGTCGTATAGATCGGAAGAGCACAC
>JAYWIC010000168.1:0-7805 GCA_043789195.1 Arenimonas sp.
GCGGGGGTAGGATTTGAACCTACGACCTTCGGGTTATGAGCCCGACGAGCTGCCAGACTGCTCCACCCCGCAGCAGTGAACCGCGATTATAGCGGCTTGTCCGAATTTCACGCAAGTAAAAGTTAAATTGCCACTATATATAAGCGTATTGGCGGGATTTGCAGGCTAATCAAAACTGCCAAACGATGCGGCTGCGCACCTTTATGGTTTTTTGAACATGAAAACGGCCAGTCGCGGCGGCTTGCCCTGGTCCTCGGCATGCCAGTATTCATTGAAGCTTTCCAGCACAAGATTGTTCGCAGCGGCGGCCTGTAAAAATTCCGACACATGATGGACAAAGGCCGGCACCTCGGTGACCTGTAGGTCCCGCTGGAAATGCGCCCTGCCGCCCTGGTACTGGCGAAACGGATGCAGCTCGGAAATATAAAAACTCCCGCCCTTGCGGAGACTCCGAAAGGCTTCCTTGAATATATGGGACAGGTCTTCGATGTGTTCAAGCACCAGATTGCAGATGATCAGGTCGTGACCGTCATTTTTGCTTGGCCAGTGCTTGGTCAAGTCGGCTTGGGAGAATTCGACATTGCTTGCGTCGAGTTTTTGTTTGGCCTGCGCGATCATGCCTTCGGAAAAATCCAGCGCATGTACCTTTTTTGATATTTCCGCGAGTAGCGCCGTGTTTTTGCCCGTCCCGCAACCAAGCTCGAGGATATTGCCGAAACGCCGACCGATGAATGCCACTTTCGTCATTGCCTGATCAAGATCGCGCGTCAGGTTACTATCCAAATCGTATGTCGAACACCATAAATCGTAGGCGGATTTGATATCCATAATAGGCGAATTATAACCAATCCATGGATTTCGCTGGCAATGCATCAGTAATTTATCGAAGCGCTACCGGCCATTGCCTTGACCCGGGATAATCCACGTCCCGCTGTGTGTGAAATTTCGGGCCAGGGCTCTATCTGCAAATGAAATTTGCCAGACATTCCAAGTATCACGACAGTTTGAAGCATATCGCATACCCGATGGGAATTTTGACCTCATTGACGCATTAAAAAAGCCCCGGTGATTAAGCCGGAGCTTTTTCTTTTAGCAAGACACGAACGGGCTTCCCATCAAACCGGAAACGCCAGCCGACACCAGGACATGATAGGTTCGGCGAAGATGCCCATCACCAACAAGCCCATTGCGTTGATGGTAAACACGACGCGCAGATGGCTATCGGTATGCAGACGCGGGGCTTCGTTTTTCGGTTCTTCAAAAAACATCGCACGAATGATGCGCAGGTAATAGAAGGCACCGACGACGGCGGTGACGACGCTGAGAATGGCGAGCCAAGTGTAGCCACTGACAACCGATGCCTTGATCACTTCCAGCTTGGCCCAGAAGCCGAGGAATGGCGGTACGCCGGCCAGCGATGCCATGACAAACAAGACCATCAAGGCGTGGAAGGGATTGTGTTGCCAGAGGCCGCGGAAATCCGATACTTCTTCCGCTTCGTGGCCTTTGCGCGACAGGGTGATGATGGCAGCGAAGGCGGCAGCGGTCATCAGGGAGTAGGAAATCGCGTAGAACATCGCAGCGCTGTAACCGGTGTTATCGGCACTCACCAAGCCCATGAATAAAAAGCCGACATGTGAAATGGTGGAATACGCCAGCAGTCGTTTTAGATTGGTTTGCACGAGCGCAACAAGATTGCCGATCACCAAAGAGATCGCGGCAAGATAGGCCACCATATCGCCCCAATGCACATCGGTGCCGCCTAATCCGGTTTCCAGCAAACGATAGAACATACCGAAGGCCGCCAATTTTGGCGCAGCGGCAATCAACAACGTTACCGCGGTGGGTGCGCCTTGATACACATCGGGCAGCCACATATGGAATGGCGCGGCACCGAATTTGAAGGCGATGCCGACCAACATAAAGACAACGCCAAGCAACAACATATTCTGATTAGCCGAAATACCGGAAGCCGAATAAATTTCGGCTAATTGAAGACTACCGGTGGCGCCATACACCATCGACATGCCGTACAGCAGCAAACCCGAAGCCAGCGCTCCGAGAATGAAATATTTCATCGCGGCTTCGGAAGCCAGGCGATTGTCGCGATCCATCGCCACCAGGCCGTACGAACTCAATGCCAGCAATTCCAGGCCGAGGTACAAAGTTACCATGCTGCCGGCTGAAATCATCAGCATCATGCCCAGCACCGAGAACAGGGCGAGCGAATAAAATTCGCCTTTGAACAAATCCCGATCAATGAGATAAGGCCTGGCATAAATCAAACTGAATGCCGACACCAGATACACGGCCATCTTCAAAACGTCGCTGGCAGTATCGCGGACGAACATATTGCTGAAAGCAAAGATTTGTTCAGTTGCCATTTCTCTGGCGGTCAATATCGCTGCTGCCACAAGAACGAGAATCGAAAGGAAATGGATCAGGCCGCGTCGTTGTGGCGAGATGAACAAATCAAGCATTAACAAAGCAAACGCCGCCCCGCACATGAAAATTTCCGGGGTGATGGTTTGCAAATCAGCCATGACGAATGTGGAAGGTAGCATCGTGTTTCCTTACAGTTTGGTTGCGCTTAACTGGGCGACCAGTTGCACGACCGAACTATCCATTAAATCGGTAAGTGGTTTTGGATAAATGCCGACTGCCAGCACACCCACGGCGAACAGCAGCAACATGGTGCCTTCACGTGCATTGATGTCTTTCAGTTCGGCGACGTGATGGTTGGCGATTTCGCCAAAGATCACCCGCTTCACCATCCATAGGGTGTAGGCAGCGCCGAGAATCAAGGTCATCGAGGCAAAAAATGCGGTCACCGGCGATTGCTGGAACGCTGCCAGGATCACCATGAATTCGCCGACGAAACCCGAGGTGCCGGGCAAACCGGCATTAGCCATAGCGAAAAACACGAACAAACCGGCAAACCACGGCATGGTGTTAATCACGCCACCGTAATCGCGAATCATGCGGCTGTGCATGCGGTCGTACAACACACCGACGCAGCTAAACATCGCACCGGAAATAAAGCCGTGTGACACCATTTGTACCATCGCGCCTTGCAAGCCAAGTTCAGCCGCATCGGTATTGCCGCTATCACGAATCAGGCTGAAAGCGATAAAAGTACCAAGCGTCACGAAACCCATATGGGCAATCGAGGAATAGGCAATCAGCTTTTTCATGTCCTGCTGCACCAGTGCCACCAAGCCGATGTAGACGACGGCGATCAGCGACATCAGGATAATCAGCCAGGCATATTCATGGCCGGCATCCGGCAAAATCGGCAAAGTGAAACGGATGAAACCGTAACCACCAATTTTCAGCATGATGGCCGCCAGTACCACAGAGCCGGCAGTTGGCGCTTCGACGTGTGCATCCGGCAGCCAGGTATGGACCGGGAACATCGGAATCTTGACCGCGAATGCCGCGAGGAAAGCAAAGAACAACCACATTTGTTCTGTTGCATCCAAAGGAAGCACATACCAATCGGCCAACTGGAAACTACCGGACTTGAGATAGAGAAACACCAGGCCAATCAACATGAACACCGAACCTAGGAAGGTGAACAGGAAAAATTTGATGCTGGCATAAACACGGCATGGCCCGCCCCAGACACCGATGATGATAAACATCGGGATCAGCATGCCTTCGAAAAACACGTAGAACAGCATGGCATCCAGTGCGCAGAACACGCCGACCATCAGACCTTCGAGAATCAGAAAAGCGGCAAAATATTGCGGCACGCGTTTTTCGATCGAATTCCACGCACCCATCAATACCAGCACGGAGGTGAACGTGGTCAACAATATCAAAGCGATAGAAATGCCGTCGGCGCCAAGATTGTAGAAAATGTCGAAACTGGGAATCCACGGATGGGTTTCGACGAACTGCATGCCTGGCGTGACCAGATCGAATTCACGATAAAGCGGAACGCCGAGTGCCAGCGTGACCAGCGCCACCAGCATGGCAAACCATTTCGCCTGCACGGCATTTTTTTCACTGAAAAAAAGCGTCAGCCCGCCGCCGATAATCGGTAGCCAAATCAACAGGCTTAGCAATGGCAATTTAAAATCCATCCGAACTTCCCCAGTGCTTACACAGCAAGATTTCTGACCAGCAACGCCAACAAGGCGATGAGACCCAAAATCATTGCAAAGGCATAGATATACAAACGGCCGCTTTGAATTTGGCGTACCAAACCTGCGGTTCTATCAATCAACACGGCAGTGCCATCCACGAAGATGCCATCGATAATTTTGGTATCGACATATTTCGCGACCGTCTTGCCAAGAGCGATGCCGCCACCGGCAAAACCCTTGATCCAGAGATCGTCCATGCCGTATTTGTTTTCGAGAATGCGAATCGGCAAGGCGAAAATCTTTTGGCATTTTTTCGCGACATCGATATTGAACAAATAGATGTAGCTTGCCAAGGCAAAGCCGGAGAACGCCAGCCAGAATGCCGGCGCGGCGAAAAAGTGCAGACCGACATGCAGAGCAATGCCATCAACGCCACCGAATTCTTCGGCAATCGTCGCGAACCACTGATGATCACGGGTAACCGTAATCGCACCAGTGAAGAAATCACCGAACAACATCGGACCGATCGTCAGGAAGCCGACGATGACAGATGGGATAGCCAAAAGTATCAGCGGTATCGTAACGACCAATGGCGATTCATGTGGAATATGCGGGCCGTGGTGGTGGCTATCTTCCCCGGCATGTTCGTCATGTGCATGAGCATCGTGGGCATGCTCATCTTGCTTGTGTTGGTCATGCGCGACTTCGGCATGGGCGTGTTCGTTATCTCGGAAGCGCTCTTCACCGTGGAAGGTGAGATAGAACAAACGGAAGCTGTAGAAGCTGGTGATGAAGACACCCAGCAATACCGACCAATAGGCGTATTGATTGATCCAGCTACCGCCTTCCGTTGCCAGATGGGTCGCTTCGATAATCATGTCCTTCGAGTAATAACCCGAGAGGAACGGAAAGCCGGTCAGCGCCAAAGTACCAATCAGACTGGTCCAATAGGTAATCGGCATGTATTTTTTCAGGCCGCCCATTTTGCGCATGTCTTGCTCATGGTGCATGCCGATGATGACCGAGCCGGCAGCCAGGAATAACAAGGCTTTGAAGAATGCGTGGGTCATCAGGTGGAATACCGCGCCGCTGTAGGCCGACACACCCAGCGCAACCGTCATGTAGCCCAATTGCGACAACGTTGAATACGCGACAACGCGCTTGATGTCGTTTTGCACGATACCCATCAGGCCGGTAAAGAATGCCGTTGTGGCACCGATAAACAACACAAACTGCAATGCGGTTTCGCTGAGTTCGAACATCGGCGACATGCGAGCGACCATGAAGATACCCGCGGTCACCATGGTGGCCGCATGGATCAGCGCCGAAATGGGTGTTGGGCCTTCCATTGAATCTGGCAACCAGACATGCAACGGAACCTGTGCCGATTTGCCCATCGCACCAATAAACAGGCAGATACAAATAAAGGTAATTAGCGTTGTGCTATTACCATCAAAAATATTGAAGGTATAACCGAACACCGTGGGATGCCATTCCGGGATGTAGGTCATCGCGGCTTGGGCATTGTTGGTGATTTGGCTAAATACTTCAGCATAGTCGAGCGTACCGTAGGCAAACAAGACCGCCGCGATACCCAGCAGGAAACCGAAGTCGCCTACCCGATTCACCAGAAAGGCTTTGAGATTGGCGAAGATCGCCGTTGGTCGCTTGTACCAAAAGCCAATCAACAAATACGACACTAGGCCCACCGCTTCCCAGCCAAAAAACAGCTGCAGGAAGTTGTTGCTCATTACCAGCATCAGCATCGAAAAGGTAAACAGCGAGATATAGCTAAAGAAACGCTGATACCCCGGATCTTCTTCCATGTATCCGATGGTGTAAACGTGCACCAACAAGGACACAAAAGTGACGACAACCATCATCATCGCAGTGAGATTATCTACCATGAAACCGATATGGGCCGAATAATTCCCGATTTCGTAAAAGGTGTAGATATTCTGGTTAAACGGGTCGGCATCGCCGGTATAAAGCTTGAACAGCACCTGGCAGGAAAGCGCACAGCTAATGAATACCCCGCCGATAGTGACGGCATGGGCACCGGTGCGTCCGATTTGTTTTCCAAAGAGTCCTGCCACCACGGCGCCAAATAAAGGCGCCAGCGCGATGATCAGTAAAGCAGCGGTGGAAAGTTGCGAAGAATCCATCAGCATCAGCCCTTCAGAGAATCCATTTCGGCCACATTGATGGTGCGGCTATTGCGGAACAGAGTGACCAGGATTGCCAGGCCGATTGCAGCTTCGGCGGCAGCCACGGTAAGAATGAAAAACACGAAAACCTGGCCCGAGACTTCGGCGTTGAAACGCGAGAAAGCAATGAAGTTGACGTTGACCGCAAGCAGCATCAACTCAATACACATCAGCAGTATGATGACATTCTTACGGTTGATGATGATGCCGGCGATGCTTAGGCAAAACAGAATCGCGCCCAGTAACAGATAGTGATTTAGCCCGATCATGGCGATGGCTCCTGTTTGGTTTCCGCTTTCATCTTGATCAGGCGGACGCGGTCTTCACGACGCACCATCACTTGCTTCGAGGGATCTTGTGTCTTGGTGCCTGTACGACGACGCAAGGTCAGCAGCACGGCAACGACGATGGCGACGGTCAGAATCACGGCAGCAATTTCAAACGGCAACATGAAGCGGGTAAATAAGGCTTCGCCGATCCACTCGATATTGCTTTTGCCAAGCGCGGCGGCAGGATCCGATGCAGTGAGTTCAGGCCAACCACCTTGTCTCAAACCGAGCAAGGCAAATATTTCCACGAACATGATGGCGGCCACGACCATCGCGACCGGGAAATATTTCGCAAAACCTTCGCGCAACGGAGTCGTATTTATGTCTAACATCATCACAACGAAAAGGAACAACACCATCACGGCGCCGACATACACGAGTATCAGAGTGATGCCGAGGAATTCGGCTTGCAGCAACAGCCACAGGCAAGCGGTGGTAAAGAAAGTCAGCACCAGGCTCAGGGCCGCGTGGACCGGATTCTTCAAACTGATCACGCCGATGGCAGCCATCACGGTAATCGTAAAGAATGCCCAAAAAGCGATTAATTCATTCGACATATTTGCATTCCTCAGCGATATGCCGCATCAGCAGCGCGACGGGCTGCGATTTCGGATTCAAAGCGATCACCAATGGCGAGCAACTGGTCTTTGTTGACTATGTTTTCGCCGCGTTTTTCAAAATGGTATTCGTGGATATGGGTTTCCACGATGGAATCAACCGGGCAGCTTTCTTCACAAAAACCGCAGTAAATGCATTTGAACAAATCAATTTCATAGCGCGTGGTGCGACGCTGTCCGTCGGCACGCGGTTCGGAATCGATCGTGATGGCCAATGCCGGGCAAACGGCTTCGCAAAGTTTGCAGGCGATGCAGCGCTCTTCGCCGTTCGGATAACGACGCAATGCATGCAAACCGCGGAAACGTGGCGACTGCGGGAATTTTTCGAACGGATAATTCACCGTGTAGGTTGGCTTGAACATGTATCTCAAGGTCAACCACATGCCTTTGATGAATTCAATCAACAACAGACTTTTAAGGTAGCTGAGGATGCGCGACATTGTCTTAGCTCCCTATCACGAAGATATTGTTGTAAGCCATGAGTGCTGTCACGAAAATCCAGAAAATAGTTAATGGAATAAAGACCTTCCAGCCCAGGCGCATAATTTGATCGTAGCGGTA
>JAYWIC010000169.1:0-2196 GCA_043789195.1 Arenimonas sp.
TTTAGGAACATGTAACTTCACGCGACGCGTGGCCAGATCAATGGCACCGAGAATGTTGTAGCGTCCATCCACCAGGTGAATGTCACTCGGCGTCGAATCTACTGCCCAGCGTTGGTTAATGCGGACGATACCTTCATCCGATTTTCCAAACGCAGCCTTGTGCTTGTTCTTCCAGGCATCAGGATTGGTCACCGCCAAAAAAGCTTCAGCGTTATCCTTTTTCCATTTGTCCATGAAGCGCGCCACCGTGCGTGGGCTTGGCAAGCTATTGCTAAAACGCACTTCAATCGCTTGATAAACGATGCGCGCTGAGACATGAGGCTTGTCGGCCATCAGGCCAATCACCAGGTCGCGCATGCCATCGTTTGTTTCGATAATGCTGCTGCCTTCTCGGTTGCCGTATTCACCGGCCAAACCTGCGGCACCCTGTGTCTTCAAAGTTTTGCGCCACCGGCGCAGCGTCATCGGGCATAAATCCGGGCCGACAAAATTACGAATTTCGATTGGCACCTGCAGGTCACCGGACCCGTATGCCAGGCAAAAATCCTGCATTGCGCTGCAGATACCTACGCGACGTTGATTGGCGAACACATCGAGCCTTGCAAGCAGGTCGAGCCTTGCTTCCATTCGGGCCTTCTTTGCACCGCTTAAACCGACGGCATTTTTTGCGCCAGTTTCTATCTTGCGATGCTGAACTTTTGCGTCTATTGAGTCGGTGATATTTAGCTGTCGCGAAATACGCTGGCCAGCCTGATAGTCTTCGCTTTTTTTCAGCTGGCTTGCTGCAGCAATTGCCTGGAAGCGGGCCACCGCCGTTTGTACGTCAGATGGGAGCGATGCCAGGTTGTACTGTCGGCGGCGATTGCTTCCCTCTAAATACGGCCATGCCTGTTTCTTTGCCCGCTTTTCTGCGACCGTTTTATGCACATTCAATGCATCGGCGATGGTTCTGATATCCACCATGATCGTGTTGGAGCCCCCGTCGGCCATTAATTGCGCTCCCTACGGTTTAAGGAATTGCTTATTTCAACGGCTTTAATCCATACACGACCCCTACAGTTTTCTGGCACCAATAGGAGTGCCTCAAGCAGGGTGATTTGAACGTTTGCTGCAGCAATTACATTCAACACGACACTGTTGTAGTTCAGACGCTCCGGCCCCTCGCCAGTCAATATCCAATTTGGATTCCAGCCGAGGTTGTGGAGCCTTAGTAATATCTTTGATGGTATGTCACGTTCGTTATGCTCATAGTTTTGATATCCACTTAAAGCTACCCTCAATTCGGAGGCCATAGCCCTCTGACTTTTACTGCCACGAATTTTTTTAATTCGTGCACCTACCGAGGCGCCACTATCACTAGGCGATTCAATCGCAATATCAAACTTATTTGAACCGATCATTAGCGCACCTTCTTTCGTAAATCACGCAGTTGTTTGAGCTGATCTGAAGCGTCGGATTTCATCCGTTCTATTCGGCCAATCTCTGCATCCAATGCGGCTGGGCCGAGCAGTACTCGTCCACCGCGAATTTCAGCCAGCCAACTGGTGAGCAAAGTACTTTCGCAAGCGCTCTCCAATGCCGGCACAATCCACAAGGGCAAGTTGAAGTTTTCGCGACTCTCGCTGGTGTATCCGTCGAGCATCAATTTGCTGATTTCTTTGCCTGCATATCGCGAAGCGCGGGCGGCAATTTCATAGCGATCAAGGCGCGGGTCGCGGACATGGGCTGCGGCCAACATTTCCGATACCAGGTGCGACAGTTGGGGACGGAAATCCATTGACGCGGGCAATGCCGGAGCAGCCCTGGGAATGTCGTAAAAGAGGTCGCCTGTGGCAGCGTCGTGACGCGTCATAGGCGACCTCCGAAACAAACTGCAAGCTCGCCCAGCGGAGTCCTGCTGCAGAAGCGCTCGCTTCTGCCCGCCACAACGTGGCAAGACTGGTCACTTGCTGCCGGTGTTTTCAGGCATGGCCCCCTGCGGCACTTACCGGCTAATCCGCGCTCGTTTGCCCGAGCCAGGCGTTCATAGATAAGGCCCATGTCTAAGCGACCTTTTTTGTTTGGCTATTGCCAGATGCTTTGGAGGTGTTAGGCTTTACAGGTAGGTGCTCTGGCCGTTTAGGCTTGCGGCCCATGACACGATTCGGCAAGCCGTGGTTGTCATACCGTGAAGGCCAGATCACTTCAGGCTTCAGG
>JAYWIC010000170.1:0-31464 GCA_043789195.1 Arenimonas sp.
GTCATAGGGATTCCTTTCTTGCCGGATAAGAATTCCTGTTAGTGTGCCAGCTCATCGTTCTTTTCCCACCGGGTGTCGCACTTACTATGGCAATTCGCGCGGTCTAACTACGCAATCAAGGGGACCTCCGTGGAAACATTAGATTCAAGCGAGTTATCATCCGGCACGTCGGTCCCTTATTTTGGTTGTTAGGCCCTTATGAACGAAGAGCAAAGCAAAAGAATGTTCCTGCGATTTATCCTTGCAGTTGTTACATCCTTTGTGTGCATTGCAAGCACAGCCAACGAGTCAGTTGCTACGCTCTCGCCTCGAGACAGTTGGAGCAACGATTTCGTTCGGTATTCGCCGCCAACTACAGAATGTCCTGGTGGCGCTTTCGCACACCTTCAGACTCAAATGGTTGTGTCCGACCCTCTCCCATTAGATGTACTTCAGTCGCAAGTGCCTGCTCATTTGTACCAACATCTAAAAGAGAATGATTCGATTCACCAATTTTGGTACACAACCGATCCTGCGTCTGACTACTACTGGGGCTTCAGTGGGTATCTGGTTGCAAGAGCTGGTTGTGTTATTTTCGTTTCTGATTTGAGTTACGACAACTGATGCTGGGCCTAACTACGCAATCAAGCGGGACCTCCGTGGAAATATTAGATTCATCCGAACCGTCATCCGGCGCGTCGGTCCCTTATCTTGGTTGTTAGGCCGCTTATGCCTGTAAATCGCAATCCGATCGTCACAGAATATGGCCGACTTTACGGCCGCGATTGCATTTTCTTAGACGAGCAAATCGAAGATAAAGACTTGCAAACATTGTCACTTGTTGGTGACATTAATGGGTCACTATGCGAGATTCCAGTAGTGGACAAATACATTCCTTATGTACTGTGCTTTATCGGCATTGTTTCGTGGTCAAGCATCACCATTGACGCATCGGACTGGGATTGGGAGTCTTGCTTTGACCAATTAACTGAATCCACATTGCTTAAAAAATACGACTCGAACAACTCTGCCAATTTAAAGCATTACGTTGTCCAGACGTACGATGACGTTTTTGAGATTATTTGTACCGATTTCACATTGACTCTTCAGCAACCGTTCGCTGCCTAACTACGCAATCAAGGGGACCTCCGTGGAAACATTAGATTCAAGCGAGTTATCATCCGGCGCGTCGGTCCCTTATCTTGGTTGTTATGTCCCAAAGGCAAAAATCAAGGGTATTTGGGCCCAAAATTGACACATTAGATTTACCGACCTAATTGCGAGATAATCACCACGCGTTCTAGCTAGGAGACAGCCTAATGCAACTCACAGCCGTTTTAATCCCTGCTCAAGAGGGCGGTTTTGTCGCCATCAACCCTGAAACCGGCACCAGCACACAAGGTGAAACCATTCAGGAAGCTATGGCTAACCTGCAAGAAGCGACCGAACTGTATTTGGAGGAATTTCCAATGGCCACTTATGGTCAGCCTCTTCTGACCACTTTTGAGGTTCCGGTTCGCGCCGCCTAGCCTTCCGCACATCTCTGGTGCTGAGGCAATTCGAGCTCTTCAAAAACTAGGTTTTGTTATTGCACGCCAAAAGGGAAGTCACGTTATTCTTCGTCGTGGCTCAACGGGCTGCGTGGTTCCCAATCACAAAGAAATCAAAATTGGCACCTTGTCTAGCGTACTCAAGCAGGCCGGTGTTTCAACAGACGAGTTTATGGCGGCACTGTAGTTGGGTCATAACTACGCAATCAAGCGGGACTTCCGTATGAACATTACATTCAAATTATCATCCGGCGCGTCAGCCCCTTATTTTGGTTGTTAGGCATTTGGATCGAGGAGCGCGATGGCACTCACCACTTCACATGACCCAACACACATTCCAATCGAGCGATGGCGTCTTTGGCTTGGCAGGATAGTCTTCATTCCTCTAACAGCAATGTCGGTTGGAATGATCCAAGGTGCAGTTTTTTTCAATTGGCGCGTGCAATTCAAATAGACAAAGTCGTATATTGGCTTCAGGGCGACTCGTTCGGATTTCTTGCAGCTCTATGGGCATTGGAGAAATGCAGCATGCCATTTTGGTCAAGAAATAATACCCGCGTCGGGATGGACGAACATGGCCGTACGCCGCTTTGGCACCTCGCTGCCAAGGGAGATGTCGCCGGCGTGATGACAGCACTGGCGGCCGGGGCAAAGGTGAACCTGCCCGACGATGCCGGCTATACGCCGTTACATGCTGCCGTACATAGCGGCCATATAGATGTCATCAAATATTTGATCAGCGTTTCCGCCGACGTGAACTTGGCCGACAAGCATGGCAATAATCCATTGTGGACGGCCCTGCTAGTGACGCCCAAGGACCACAAGCTCGACATTATTCGTCTGCTGGTGAACAGCAAAATCGATGCAGACCATAAAAATATTTACGGCAAGAGTGCCCGTGAAGTTGCCTCTTCACTGGGCGCAAGTCTTCTGGAATTACTTGACCCGCATTGAAGGCATCACGTGGTTATATGGCCGTTTCCATCATCCTGTACCCGGCGTCTTCCATGCCCAGCTTTTCGTAAGTCTTTTGTGCATTTTTATTTTCATGTTCAACATATAAGCGCAAACCGCAAACGCCGGGGTTTTCCGTGGCCATTTTTTTCACGTGCTGATACATCGCCTGAAACATACCCTTGCGCCGGAAGTCCGGATGCACGTAAACGCTTTGAATCCACCACCAATCGGCATTGCGCCAATCACTCCATTCGGTCGTCAACATCAGGGTGCCTGCAGGCAAATTTCCCGCCATCGCGATGAAATAGCGGGCTCGCTTCGGATCGGCGATGCCGGCCTGTACGCCCTTCAAAACGGTGTCGCCATCGAGCTGCTTGTGCTCGGTTTCCATTGCCATGGCTTGTGCCCAGCTTGCAAGCAATGCGGCGTCCTGCATGATCGCCAGTTGTACTTCTATTTTATCCATGATGTTTTCGACCTAATTGGAAAGTCCGGACCAGTTTGCACAGTATTCATAGGTAAATTGTTCTCCAGTCCATGCCGCAGGATTTGGCCCGCCTTGAATTTTTTTCATTAACTCCAGCGTTTTGTCCTGTTCGTAGGCGGAACAAGCCATCTGGGCATAGCTGTTAATATTCCACTGGTCAGGGAAGTCTTTGATCACCTGATCCATCCCTTCCTGAATATCACTCCAGTGATTACGCCAATTTCTGACATCTCTGTCTCCGCACCTGCCACATATCTTGTTTCTGTAAATTCGCGCATAGATGGCCTTCGCTTGCTCAGGGCCGAGCGTACGGGTCGCTTCTCTTGCGAATTTCTCGAAAGAATCGGCTTCGCCATGCCATTTCTCCAGATAAAACTCGGATGCCGACAGGTAGATGGGATAATAATCCGGATACAGACTCACGGCCTTATCGAAAAGTTTTCTGTGTTTTTGTTCATCAGCATTTTTTTCGACATTCGATATATTCAGCATTTGGTAAAACCACTCAGGGTCCCTTTTCGAGATGTCTTCATTCTCGAGCAGAAATTTTTTCGCCTTTGAAATCTGTACTTGATGTTTTTCAAAGCTTTCATCCGTCACCGCATTCGCGTAGTCGCTTCCACGATACATGGCGGCTCTGGCGATCATTGAGCGAGACAATTGCAGTTTGGCCGTGTCAGAGCCGCCAGTTTTTTCAATCCATCGCCTGATGTAGGCGTCTTTTTCGTCAAATGCCGCATCATCATTCGCACCCGACAGAAACTTTTCGAGACCGACATAAAAGTTTGTTTGCAGCCAATAGCCGCTCTGTGACCTGATTTCATTCTTCCGCAATTGGGACATCGACGATTCAAGTGATGCGAAATCCTCGGCTTCAAGAAAATGGAAGGCGCATGCTTCAATTTGCTTGTTTATGCCTTGACTGGCCGACCCATTGTCGTTGAATGTCAAATATTGCTGACAGGCAGGCAGGTCATGGTCCGACAAAAATCGATAGTGAGCCGACTTGCTTTCCGGCCTTCTTTCCGACGTGCTGTTGCTAGCGTGTTCAGAGGAAAACAATTTGCCTGCGACCAGGTAGGTAATCGTGAAAATCAGGACAAGCCCTATTCCATAGATGATTTTCACGGATGGCTTTCCTTATTTGGTTTGTCGGAAGTTACAGCATGCTTCATTTGTCATCCTTCATGCGCTTGCGCTCCGTACCCAGTTTACGTGTCAGCGTATTCCTGCCCAGCCCGAGCTTTTCCGCCGCCTGCTGGCGATGACCATCGGTAAAGTCCAGCGCGGTTTCCAGCAATATTCTGTCGAACTGCTCGCGCAAATGCGCATGGATATGGGTTTCATTTCGACTCAGCAACTGCTGGGCACTGCGGGCGAGAGCCTGTTGCCAGACGTTTTGCGATTCAACCGTAATCTCGTTACTGCGCAGGCAGAATTTCAGATCTTTCAGCCCGATGCTGTCTCCCGGTGCTAATGCTGCCAGGCGCCAGCAAAGATTTTCCAGTTCACGAACATTGCCCGGCCAATCATGTTGCTCCATGCGTGCAAGTGCTTCGGGTTTGAAGCGCTTCGCGCCTGCATGCAATTGTTTCGCTGCCTGCTCGAGAAACCTTTGCGACAGTGCAGGCACATCGGCTTTTCGTTCGCGCAGAGGTGGCACAAACAAACGCACCACATCAAGGCGATGCAATAAGTCGGCGCGGAATTTTCCCGCTTTCACCAGCGCTTCGAGATGTTGATGGGTCGCTGCCACGACGCGGACATCCACCCTGATCAACTCACGTCCGCCGACGCGGAAAAATTCGCCTTCGGCAAGTACGCGCAACAATCGTGTTTGCAATCCGGCCGGCATGTCGCCAATTTCATCGAGAAACAGGGTGCCGCCGTCGGCTTGTTCAAAACGACCAATTTGCTTTTTGTGTGCTCCGGTGAAAGAACCGGCTTCATGACCAAATAGTTCCGATTCCAGAAGTTCTTCGGGAATTGCCGCGGTATTCAAGGCAATAAAGGGTCGCTTGGCGCGTGGCGATTCACGATGCAATGCACGCGCCACCAATTCCTTTCCTGTGCCGGTTTCGCCGGTGATCAATACCGAAAGCGGTGCCTGCGCAAGCCTGCCAATGGCGCGAAATAATTCACGCATGGCCGCTGTGCTTCCTAGTAATTCATGCCCCTCTTCATTTTGTTTAGTCGTCGGCTCGATGGATTTTTCTGGCAATGCCCGGGCCACGAGGCTAACCGCTTCATCGATATCAAAGGGCTTGGATAAAAACTCATGCGCGCCACCACGGAATGCGCTGGCCGTTGAAGTGATATCGGTATAGGCCGACATCACGATGACCGGCATCGTGTCGTGACGTTTTTTCAGGGCTTCCAGAAAACTGAAGCCGTCGGTGCCGGGCATTCGTACATCGGTAATCACCAGCTCTGGGAGTACTTCTGTGTCCAGTGCCGACAATGCCCTGTCGGCAGAATCAAAACTTTGCACCTGATAACCGGCATCGCGCAACGCCTGACTCAGCACAATGCGAACACTACGATCGTCGTCAACCACCCAGAGACGCGAATTATTCATCGTCGCTTTCTAGATCGGTATCGTTGACCGGCAGCAATAAAGTGAAAACGGTATGGCCCGGCCGCGAGCGGTAACCCAGCGAGCCGCCGTGTTCGCGTGCGACTTGTTGTGCCATCGCCAAACCAAGTCCGGTACCTTCGGCGCGGCCACTGACCAGCGGAAGAAAAATTTGTTCGGCTAGATCTTCCGGTACACCACGGCCATTGTCGGAAATTTCGACACGCAGACTTAAGCGATGTGCGGTGTCGCCAATCAATACGTGGTGTTCGGCGCGCGTACGCAAGCCGACTTGCGAGGCCCCCGATTGCAAGGCGTTGCGAACCAGATTCCAGATCGCCTGCGTCAGGCGATCGGCATCGCCAAACAACTCCGGCAAGCTTGGATCGTAATCACGAACCAGTTTTACCGCCCAGCCGGCATCGGTGTCGGCCAGTTGCAGCACGCGTTCCAGGACGGCATGGATATTGGTGTCTGCGAATTCTCTCGGCGGTGCCGGATTCAACAAGCGATCGACCAATGCCGCCAAGCGTTCCACTTCGACACTGATCAATTCGATCAGTTCTTTCGAATCCTGGTCATCGACGCGACGTGATAATAATTGTGCGGCACCTTTCATGCCGGCAAGCGGATTGCGAATTTCGTGTGCAAGTCCTTTCAATGCCGCCGATAAAGCGGCCGGTAATACTTTGGCCGGATCTTCACCGAGAAATTCCTCGGTCGGATGTGCTTCGACTCTGACTTCGCCGCTTTCCAGTCGCGTTAACCAAAGCTCGGCGAAGTGTTCGCTCGAGCCGGGAAAGGCCAGACGTGCACGGTGCACCCGCAAGGTATGTCCGGTATCAGGCAAGCGTTTGAATACTTCCGACAAGCGCCCGATTTCGATGTCCAGCTCGCTCAGGGGCATGCCTTGCAAACGCCTGACACTAACCCCCAGCCAACTGGCAAATGCCTGATTACAGTTTTGTACCGCGCCCGATGAAGATAGCCAGGCGACCGGGGTGGCCAAGCTTTCTACACTGATATGGGCGGGGTCAGACATTGCACCATAATAGTGCAAAATATCGAAACGACAAGTAAAAACTCGTCAATTAATCTCCCACCACAACGAACGCTGCCCAGAAAAATGGATGCTGATATTCCTTCGACTTCATCATCGTTAACATGGCCTCTTGAAGCGCTTCCGGCTTGCCTTGATCCGGCGCATCAACATAACGCTTCATGGTGTCGCTCATTAGCTTCTTCGTTGCGACCGAGGACACCTGCCAGTTCGATACCAATAACGATCGCGTGCCTGCTTAAAAGAAAGCGTTAGCCAATCCGCTCAAGCCTTCTGCACCCGGCATGCCGTCGGGGGCAGCGGTATTGCAGGCCGACAACAAAACCCAATCGGCATTGAGCTTGAGTTGCGCCACTTCGCTGGCAGAAAGATAACCGTCATCCAGAAGCGAACCGTTTTCAGGTGGCGTCAGGAAATGCAGGGTTGGCGCAATGCTCGCCTACTGCCGGAGCAAATTAAAAAGAATCTTGCTGTCCTCGCTATCGAGCGTATCGGTTTCCATGCCGCGATAGCGACGATGAAATGCCCGAACCGCGGCGGGTAAATCGGTCGTGTCGTAGCCGAGTGCCTTCAGGGCGAGCACGGCATCGAAGTTATCGGGCGCAGCCACCAGATTTTCTTCGTACCACTTGCCAAACCCGGCTTGCGCCAATCGCTGCCAGGGAAAATATTTGCTCGGATCATTTTTACGCGCGGGGGCAAGATCGGCATGGCCGATAATGGCATCGCGCGGAATATTGAGACGCGTGCACAGATCATCGAGCAATCGAATCAGCGAAAGAATCTGCCGCTCTTCAAACGGCTCGCTGCCATTGTTGTCGAGTTCGATGCCGATGGAAACCGAGTTGATATCGGTCACTCCCTGCCAACTGCCGACGCCGGCATGCCAAGCCCTTTCGTTGTCGCCGACCAGTTGATACAGCTTCCCGTTGTTGGTGATCAGATAATGCGCGCTGACACGCCCCTGCTTATTCTGCGTGTGCAGCACACGCAGTGCTGCATCGGCGCTATCCATATCGGTGTGATGGATGACAATCAAGCGCGGTTTGCGGACATCGAAGTTCGGCGACGGTGCCCATTGCGCCAACGGATTTTTCACCGGCATCGGCGCACACGCCGACAAGACCAGCAGGCAACAAAATCCGTATTTCAATCGATAGTGCAGCATGCTGTAAGGATAGTGCATTTATTCCGGGCCTCATACCGTCACTTTGTGACAGTAAATTAGCCTTCGCAAATGTGCTGATGATGGGTGCGATGTGTAGTGGATGTGTGTTGAGAAAAGCCCGGGCAGCCGGGCCTTATTGTCACTATGAATTCATTTTCCCGATGCGGAAGCCGGCCCGATATTCTTATCCAGAAAAGTCAGCACGCGATTAGCCCAGTCCACCTGGTTTTTCAACAGGTAATTGCCATGGCCTTCGCCTTCGTAGATCACCGTATCGACCGAGCCGCCGGCCTTGATGATGGCATCGCGCATGCGTTCGGTGTGGATAGGCGGCGCTGTATCGTCTTCTCGGCCTGCACCTAAAAGTACATTTGCTCTTATTTTGTGCGCCCTCAGGTTGGGGGAAATAACGTCCAGATTTTTCAATCCCAACATCAACGCCATGGCACGAACATCAACCGTCCAGAAACGATAATGCGTGTCTTCGACCAGCATTCTATTCAAGTCATAGACGCCAACATTTCCGATGACGCACTGGTACAAATCCGGCTCCTTGACCGATCCCATCAATGCGGCATAGCCGCCGTAACTGGCGCCGTAAATACATATCCGTTGCTTGTCTGCATATTTCTGCTTGATCATCCATTGTGTGGCATCGGTAATATCATCCTGCATTGCTCCGCCCCATTGCCGGTAGCCTGCGGTCTCGAAGGCATGGCCGTAATTGCCGGAACCCCGGAAATTTACCTGTAGCACCGCATAGCCCCGATTTGCCAACATCTGGACTTCCGGGGAATAGCCCCATTGATCAAATATGCCAAACGGTCCGCCGTGGACCAGCACAACGGCCGGCAAATCATGTCTGTCCAGGTGCTTTGGCAAAGTCAGGAATGCTTCGATTTCCAAGCCGTCTCTGGACTTGAATTTTACCGGCTCCGTTTTTGACAGCCCCTTGTTATCGATCGACGGCTGTCGATCAAGTAAATAGCTCGCTTTTGCATTTGCACGATCGTAAAGATAGTAAGTTCCGGGGTGATCATCGGCATAAACGTAATAAATCGCCAAACTTCCATCACCGGAAGACGACATCGGAAAAACATCATATCCGGCGAAGGCTTTCTCCATTTTCAACAAATCACGGGCATTGGGATCGGTCGCGTCCAGTATTTCGTTTCTTGGTCGTCCGTCGAGATACCGGATACCGTACATCCCCGACGACCCCGACCCGGAAAGTGCGTAGTCGGGATTTACATTGTCGTCGCTCGAGACCATTTTTTTCTGGCCCGTTATCATGTCGAATGCGTATACCGCCGAAGGTCCCGATTTTTTGGATATTGCCATGTAGGCTGTTTGGTTATCGGTCGAAAAACCCAGCACGTCAAAATCCTGACCGCTCTCCGCTTCTGCGTTGACGAGCTGCCATTTATTCGTTTCCGACACATAGCGGAAGAGCCTTCCGTAAAGTTCACGTCCTCTTGAACCGCTGAAAAATCTCACATTGCCCGAATTATCGGTGATGTAGAAGCCGGCGGTGGCCGGGCTTTTGTATTTCGTTTTTTCTACCTTCCCGTCATGTACATTGAGTCGTTTGACGACGCCATACTGCTCAACCAGCACCCAATCGTCTTCGTTGACGAGCGTGTCGAGCAATCTATCATTCGTAATCCGACGGTTATCGCTGCCATCGGCATTGACGGCGTAAATGCCGTGAAGCCTTCTTGGCTCGTTCAATGTTCCGGCTTTTTGTTTTTCGGTAAAAATTATGCGCGACGGGCTCACCCAGTAGAAATCATCGACGTGGGATTTGTTCTTGAACACGACCCGACTGATGACTTTTAGGGTAACACGATCCAACACGATTAAATCGGTGTGTTCTTCGAGCGACATGGTCGCAGCGATATAGTTGCCATTGGGCGATATTTTCAGGTCAGCAACCCGACTTCGTTTGTAGAAATCCGCAACCGGAATTATCGTCATCGCGGCTTCCGGCAATTCCCTGCCGTGAACCGACTTGACCGGTATCGAAGCCGCCACGCATAAAAGCAGCAAAACCCCGAGCGTGTAATTTTTTCTCATCAATTGATTCGTCCATAAAAACAAAGCCCCAAAAGAGGGGCTTTGTTATGAAATAGATTACCAAAATCAAATACCGTAATACATTTGATATTCCAGCGGATGGGTCGCTGCACGGAACTTGGTGACTTCGCCCATTTTTAGTTCGATATAACTGTCGATAAAATCGTCCGTCATCACGCCACCGGCTTTCAAGAAGTCGCGATCTTTTTCCAGTGCGTCCAACGCCATGTCGAGGCTGTGGCAGACCTTCGGAATGTTCTTTTCTTCTTCTGGCGGCAGGTCGTACAAATCCTTGTCGCTTGGCGCGCCCGGATCGATTTGGTTTTTGATGCCATCGAGACCGGCCATCATCAGCGCGGTGAACGTGAGGTAGCCGGAGTTCATCGGATCAGGGAAACGGATTTCGATGCGGCGTGCCTTTGGGTTTGGCACGAACGGAATGCGGCAGGAAGCCGAACGGTTGCGGGCGGAATAAGCCAGCATCACCGGTGCTTCGAAACCCGGTACCAAACGCTTGTAGCTGTTGGTGGTGGAGTTAGCGAAAGCATTGATGGCTTGGGCATGCTTGAAGATGCCGCCGATGTACCACAAGGCGAGTTGGCTCAGACCGCCGTAGCCTTCACCGGAAAATAAATTCTGGCCGCCTTTGGCAAGCGACTGGTGCACGTGCATGCCGCTACCGTTGTCGCCGACGATAGGCTTCGGCATGAAGGTAGCGGTCTTGCCGTTCTGGTGGGCAACGTTGCGGATCACATATTTCATCGTGGCCAGCTCATCGGCTTTTTTCACCAGAGAATTGAACTTGGTACCGATTTCGCATTGGCCGGCATTCGCCACTTCATGGTGATGCACTTCGACTTCCTGACCGACCGCTGCCAACACTTTGCACATTTCAGCGCGGATGTCGTGCAATGAATCAACTGGAGGCAGAGGAAAGTAACCACCTTTCACGGTAGGACGATGGCCATGGTTGCCACCGTCTTGTTTCTTGCCGGTTTCCCAGGCGGCTTCGTCCGAGAAAATTTCGTACATCACTTTGCCCATATCGTTCGCGAAACGAACGCCGTCGAAGATGAAAAATTCAGGCTCTGGACCGAAGAAGGCCTGGTCGGCGATACCGCTGGCTTTCAAGAATGCTTCGGCGCGTTTGGCGATGCCGCGTGGGCAGCGTGTGTAGCCTTGCATGGTGGCGGGATCGAGCACGTCGCAAATCAGCACGAGGGTCGGATCGGCATAGAACGGATCGAGGTACGCGGTGCTTGGGTCGGGCAACAAGATCATGTCGGATTCGTTGATGCCTTTCCAACCGGAAATCGAGGAACCGTCGAACATCTTGCCGTCTTCAAACAGGGCAGGTTCGATGATGTTGACCGGGAAAGTGACGTGATGCTGTACGCCACGCATATCGGCGAAACGCAGGTCGACGAATTCGATGCTGTGGTCTTTGACTAATTTGTTGATGTTTTCAAGCGACATGAAACACTCCGGCAGGGTGAGGGACTAGCTTCAATAGCAAGTGGCGTGCCAAAGGAATTGCGATATAAGTTGTTGATTTTATGGTTATCGACATACCCGACATTTAATTAATGCACCAATATTGTGCATTACAATATATTTTGCACCGAAATACAGCAGTCGTAGGTCGGGCCCTGGCCCGATGCCATTAAACATTGCGATGCAACTCTACATCGGACAACACAATACGACGTTGGCAGGGCTCAGGCACGACAGAGGCGATATCGCAAACTGCACAGAGCATCGGGCCAGGGCCCGAGCGACACTCTGCCGCAAAGAACCGGCATCAGTCACAATACGGAATCGTAAACGCTGATCGGATGTTCTGAGTGAATGATCTTGTTGCCGCCCTGATCCTGGGCATTATTGAAGGTATTACCGAATTTCTTCCGATTTCCAGCACCGGGCATTTGTTGATCGCACAGCACTGGCTGGGCCACCGAACCGATTTTTTCAATGTCTTTATTCAGGCCGGCGCGATCTTTGCCGTCGTTGCGATTTATCGTGACCGCCTCTGGAAAATGAGCACCGGCCTGGTCGAGCCCGAGAATCGCGATTACGCCTTTAAATTAACGACAGCCTTCCTGATTACCTCGATACTCGGTTTTGTCATCGTCAAAATGGGGTTTCAGTTACCCGACACCGTTTCTCCGGTGGCATGGGCATTGATCATTGGCGGCATCTGGATGCTGGTGGCAGAACATTTTGCCGCGAACAAGCCCGACAGCGCCGTGATTACCTGGAAGGTCGCCGTGCTCGTTGGCTTGGCACAGGTAGCTGCCGCGGTGTTTCCCGGCACTTCGCGTTCCGCGGCAACGATATTTGTTGCCCTGTTGGCCGGCACTTCTAACCGCGCCGCCGCCACCGAGTTTGCCTTTCTGGTCGGCATTCCCACCATGTTCGCGGCCAGTGGATACAAATTGCTTTCCCTGCTGATGGATGGTGCACCACACGAAACGTGGCTGGAAATTGCCGTCGCATTTGTCGCCGCCACCGTAACCGCCTTTATTGCGGTGAAGTGGTTACTGACCTATATCCAGACACACCGCTTCACGGCATTTGCCTATTATCGAATCGCCCTGGGTGCCGGCCTGATCTTTTTGCTTGCCAACGGCGAGTGAAAATCAAAATTTGATGCCGTGTTTCCTTGCCGAGTTAACGTAAGTTTCAATCAGCAAGGCTTCGGGTTTTTCTGAGCAAGTCTGGATCGCGCCATCAGTGATAGCGCCCAAGGCTTTTGCATAGTTCAATGCCTCGCCGGCACCCTGGGTTTTAATCAGCTGCACGGCAAACAGGCTGGCGATTAATTCCAGCGAGGCGACATTTTTTACTGCGTCGGCGGGTCGTATGGAACGAAAATACACCAAGTCGGTATTAAGCTCGGCACAGGTTTTGAGGTTGATTGTCAGGATCGAATCACGATTGAAAATCACACTCAGAAAATAGTGGCTATCGCGATCTTTTGGCAGGTCCTCGGGTAACTTCCAGCTCTCGCCATTGACATAAGTGAGTGCATTTTTATCCAGCTCGGACGACCTGCTGCTGTCGACAATGTTGGCCGACAGCAATTTCCCTTCTGCCGATAGGGCGATATCCAGTTTGACTTCACCCTGCACGCCCGTCTTGGCAAGCTCGACCGGATACAGAATATCGCCAGGGTAAATTAATTTATGTGGCAACCGATCGACTGGCTGTGCCACAGGCAGCGGCACTTCGGCTACAGTTTTAATGGCGGATTTTGTTTGTGCTTCTGTTTTTATTTCAGACTTTCTTTCGGCCAATGCCGCCGCTTGCCAGGGCGCCAAAACCATCGCGGCGATAAAAAACAATGCACCCGTATGCATATGGCTTATTCCTCCGAGTAACCCAGACGCACGGCAACCGGCGTCAGGCGGTCAAATGCGGCTTTGTAGCTGGTGCGATAATTACGCCAATGCCCATCCGGAAATTGATTGTCGAAACCACCACGCGAACGGACGTTCAGCGCCAGGGTTTTTTCATCGGGCACTTGCTCCAATTCGAGCGCAGCTTGCAATGCCACCGCCACCGATGACGCTCGGGAATTCAGGTCATCTATTTTCACCATGCTGGCGGCACCGGAATTTTGTTCCAGATAATCGGCAAAGGCTTCGAGGGTTTGTGCAAGCCAGTCGGCAGAAATATTTTCATTGGGATGGAAGCGATAACCCTGCCCGCTGCCAAATACCATCCAGTTAATCAAGGCATCACGCGGATCACTGATCAGGGCAACGGTACGGGTACCTTTCAATGCGGACGCCGTATAGCCATCAAAATGTGGAATCCAGTCGACCACGCTGCCGGCTTCCAGACCCAGCGATTCGATAGCGCCCTGCCAGGTTTTTGCAGTTCCGGCTTCCGGTGCTCCGGGTGTGCCACGTAGCTGCCCGAAGCCGTCATTGCGGGCTCCGGCCATATTGCGATCCGTCAATAGCCGCTTGTCGAGCAAAGGCCGCAAGGCTTGCAATACCAACTCCAGGCGCGCGCCTGCCGGCGCCCATAGCAAAGTACCGACAATGTCGTCATTGTCATTTGCCTGCATCGGCAAAATTTGCGGCAACGGATATTGCGCCAATGGGCGAGCCGCCATTTGTTTAAAGCTTTCGGCTGCTTTGTCGTATTGCCCTAATTTGTCATGGGTCAGACCACGCCACGAATACACCATTCGCTGCGATTCCGGGTTCGATGCGGCCTGCTCCAACTTTTCCAGTCGCTCCAATGCCTGGTGCGGGTTTTTGCGAATCTCGGCACGCAGTTTGATGAACTGTGCGTAGGCTAAATTTTGTCCGAGCGACAATGCCTTGTCGGCACTCGCTTCGGCAGTGTCGAATTCGCCGATGGTTTCGCGAACCTGCGCTAGCGCTTCATGTGCCTGCGGGCTTTCCGGCAACGCCGTCAACCAGCGCTGCAGGACTTCCAGTGTTGCCTGTAAATCGTTGGACGTAATCGAGGTACGCATCGACCACAAAACATTGTTTTGCGGATTGGCAGCCAGGGCTGCTTCCAGTTTTTCCAGCGCTTCAACGGGCCGTCCGGTCGCCACCAGCGCATTCACCAACGGTGACAGCAATTGGGCATTGGCTGGATTGGCTTCATTTACCATCGTTAAATCTTCAATCGATTCTTCCACCTGGCCGACTTGTGCACGCACTTGTGCGCGCATCATCCGTACGGAATGGTCTGTGGGTTTTCCGATCAACCACTGGCCGAGAGTGTCTATCGCTTCTGGCCATTTTTCCTGATGCATTTGGCTGCGTACCAGACCACGCATGACACCCGGATTGCCTGACTCCAGCGCCATGGCATTTTTCAGCGCCTGCTCGGCAAACGGCCACATGCCGCGAGCGCCATACGCCATGCCGAGCGAGACTTGTGCGAGCGAATTATTGGGCGCCATTTCGGCTGCCGCGGTGAAACATTTCAGCGCCTGATCTGGCTGACCGCTGTACTGCGCAAGATGACCTTCAAGCAACAAGACTTGTGGATGATTGGGGTCGATGCGTTGCGCCAGCTTGAGTTGCCTGCCGGCTTCTTCATTTTCACCCCGTGCCAATGCCATATGCGCCAAGGTGACGTAAGCCTGCAACTGGTTGGGATCGAGATTGATCGCATCCTGCATGCCTTTTTCGGCCTCTGAATACTCTTTTTGTCCAAGCGCCAATGCCGCGCGACTTATCTGAAAATCAGCACGGTCGGGCGCCAGATGGATGGCCTGATCGATGGCGGCACGCGCGCCAGCAATATCGCCGCTACGTTGCAGACAAATGCTTAACCACTGGTGGGCTTGCGGGTTTTGCGCATCACTCACGGCAAACGCTTGGGCGGCACTGAGGGCAGCAGCAGTTTCGCCGCGTTGCAGCGCTTGGGAAATGGTGGCAATCATGAAGGGAAACTCAAAAAACGGAAGCCCCCATTATAGCGGGTTCCAGCCGTTCAGGCTTTCCTAGCTGGCTGTGGGGCCATTGTGCAATGCCAGTGCGAGCCGCTGCACAACCCAGCGTTCGGCGTAACCACGCATAGTCGCGCCCTCGATGAAGCCGCAATGGCCGCCATGTTCGGCAATTTCCAGGAGCGAATGCGAGGGCAACTGCAAATCGCGGAAGGCATCAATGGGAATCACCGGATCATCGGCCGCCGCCAGCACGCTCACCGGCACCCGCAAATTGGCAAGCCGGCCACGCGCCACCGAATAGCCATCAAAATAATCTTCCTCGTCGGTTTTGTCGGTGTGCCGCGCTACCAGCCACTGGGTCAGCGAGCGCATGTTTTTCTTGAGCACGCCGTCTTCAAAACCGTGTTGCTGGGGAAACAAGGCGCGCTTTTTCACCAGCGAGCTGCGCCATTTTTTCATGAAGTACCAGTGATACAAAGGCATGCCGGCTTCCAGTTGCCTCATCACGCCGGAGGGGTCGACGGCAGGACAAATTGCTACGGCATGCTTCAAAGCAATACCCGCTTCAGGCGCCGCCAAGGCAAGCCTTAGCGCAAAATTTCCGCCAAGGGAATAACCGGCAGCCATAAACACCGGGGCTGGAAATTTCTTTTCAATTTCTCTTGCTGCGTTAACGACTTCTTCCAGACGACAGGAATGAAAAAGGCCTTCGTTCAGATGATGGGTCTCGCCGTGATCACGAAAATTCAGGCGAAACACGTTGAAGCCCGCGCTTAGCAAGCGTGCGGCGGTATGACACATATAACTGGAATCGCTACTGCCTTCCCAGCCATGCAACAACAGTACCAATCCACGTGATGGCCTGGTTTTGTTTTCACTGTAAAAGCCAAGCAGACGCACGCCGTTACCGGCATCAATGACATGCTCGCTGGTTTCCGCACCGGTTTTTGCCAATGCACGTGCCCCAGCCCTTTTTCGAAATTCGGTCGAACTGAATATCGATTGCATATGCGGATTGCGCAGCCACCATCCGCGTGCCCGATAGGCGCTGACGCGCGTCATAACTTCATGGCAGATGAAATTCGTTCTCGACAGGTATCGGCCATTCGCCGACGGCCCTCTTCACTGCTCGCCACCGGTTCGAGAAAATGCACTTCGGCAGTCCGCGTCGGCTCGCCAAGCAGCCGCAATAGATTTTGCAGAAAATTTTCTTTCGGACCAAAGGCAATAATCGTTTGCGCATTGCCGCGCTCGCCGTATTTCAAGGCCACCGGCTGTGCTGGCACTTCAGCCAACACGGCGGGCTGGAAAATACGCGCATGGAATGTTCCAATTTCGCGGCCATCGGTGGTTCGTCCTTCCGGAAAAACCGCGCAGGCGAGACCTTTCTGCAAGCGCTCGACCATTTGGTGCATGACGCCGTGCAATGAATCATTGCTACCGCGATGGTGGTAAATCGTGCCGCCGCGCGATGCCATCCAGCCGATCAGCGGCCAGTTGGCGATTTCGGCTTTTGCGACAAATCCCATCCAGCGCTGGCTGTGCAATAAAGTGATATCGATCCAGCTGACGTGGTTCGCGACGAACAAGACCGCGCCAGGCAAAGGTGTGCCGTAGCGTTTTGTTTTAAATCCGAATATCCGCACCATGCCCAGCGACCACCAGCGAATCACCCGATGGTCCAGACGCTCGCCGCGAAACTCGATACGCGCGCAAATCGGGTTGATCATAAGGAGAGTAATAGGCAAGAACACCAGTGCGTGAAACGCCAGAAGCGGAATTCGCACCAGGTAGCGCAATGGCCGTAGCCCGTCACGGCCTGCGCCGCTTGCCGTGTTAGAAGCTGTCATCAGACCATTGTGCCTCAATTGGATTAGAGCACGCACCCAACGCGGGGGTACTGTTTATGTCGGGATGCTTTTGTAGGGACGCTGCTTGCTGCGCCCCTTATGAACATTGCAACGTAGGGGCGATTCTTGAATCGCCCCTAGGCGGCTGTTTCAATCACTGCCAGAGTTAAACGCGAGACGCAGCAAAGTTTGCCGCGATCATCTTCAATACGAATATCCCAGACCTGGGTTTTGCGACCGATATGTACCGGACGTGCCGTGCCGGTGACGACGCCTTGCGTAACCCCACGGAGGTGGTTGCAATTGAGTTCCAAGCCAACGGCTTGCTCACCCTCTTTTTCCACGCACATATTGGCTGCAACGCTGGCGAGTGTTTCTGCCAACATGGCGGACGAGCCGCCATGCAATAAACCATAAGGCTGCAGGGTGCGATGATCGACGGGCATGGTGCCGCGAATGAAATCTTCGCCGATGTCGGTGAACTCGATGCCCAAATGCGCAATGGACGAATTCCGCGCATGCGCATTCAAATCTTCCAGCGAGCGTATTCGACGAAAAACGCTCGCCACGTTCAAACTTAGCGAACGCGCAACAGGCCTGGACGCCAAGCCGGCGTGTAACTGGCGCGTTGGTAACCGGAAGAATCACCGTAGCCGCTGCCAGTGGCGCGGTTATTACGGCGATGCATACGGTCCTGCAATTCCTGACGACGTTCTGATAACCATTCGGCAGAGCCCACTTGATCGGCACTTACACCGCGACGACGTGCTTCGTTTTCACGAAATTCGCAGAATTCTTCATAAGCTTCCATCTCGTGCTTGAGTTCGCGTACGCACAATTCAATTGCGATCGCATCATCGAAATAACCGAGTACCGGAATATTGTCGGGAATGATGTCGGCCGGATCGGCGAAATAGACCAGTGCCGACAGTACATGCTGGCGGTCTTCATCATTCAGCGACCAGCCCACATCTCGCACCATGGCGATCAGCGAATCCAGCTGCACCAGACGGGCAGCAATAAAGTCAGGCAATTCGACTTTATTGGCGTCTTCCAGCAATTTACCGGCAGCCGCGATGATTTCATCGGCGGGTTTGTTGCCGGCGGAATCACGGGCAGCCTTGATGGCGGCATTGAAATGTTCTAAGTCGCGGTCGGAGAGTTCAAAACTAATCGCTAGAGGCATGACTATGTTTCCATCAAAAGGTGAATGGTGAGAAGCGGAAGACTAGGCGCTGTCACCTAGTGCGTCAAACTTTGGCCAGTTTACGCGAGCCGGTGTGCAGCGACTAGGCCTTATTTGTACGCGACAAGGCCCCATGACAGGACACAGGATTGACGATCAACGCTCTGAATGGCCGGATTCGAAATAATCATTGCGCTCAAAGGCGCCCGGCTTGACCAAATCGGAAAATGCCCGTGCCTGCGCCGATAAAAACTTGCCCTTACGCACCACCACGCCATAACTGCGGGGCGGAAAGTAATCGCGAAGATTGCGAATTTCCAGCTTGTCCCGATCGGCATCATTCAAACAAATACCGGTCACGATGGAAATTCCAAGCCCCATCGCCACATATTGTTTGATCACCTCCCAGCCACCGACTTCCAGCGCCACGGTATAAGGCACGCGTCGTTGCTGGAAAACCAGGTCCACAAGACGCCAGGTGGTCAAGCGCTTGGGCGGCAAGATCAGGCCGTGCGGGCTTAAATCTTCCAGCTTCAGGTTTTCCTTCTTCGCCAAAGGATGGTCCTTGGCCATGATCAGCATCGGATCGAAGGAATAGACGGGGGCATAGGACAAATCGGTCGGCACATCGAGCATCGAGCCGACCGCCAGATCAACGGCATCCGAGCGAAGCAGGGCCAGGCCGTCTTTACCGGTCACATTGTGCAGCACCAATTGCACCGTGGGATGAGTCTTTTTGAAGGCCTGCACGATGGCAGGCAGCAGATACAGGATGGTCGAACTGCCGGCAGCGACATGCAGCTCGCTGGCTTCGAGGCCTTTCAATTTGTTGCGGAACTCGCCATCCAGGCCATCCATGCCTTCGACCAGCGGCCGTGCCAGCTCATAAAGCGCCGCGCCTTCCCGGGTCAAGGTCAGACGCCGTCCGCTGCGTTCAAGCAGCCTAACCTGCAAATCACGCTCCAACGCCTGCAATTGCAGGGTGACGGCCGGCTGGCTCAGGAACAGCGCCTCAGCCGCCCTCGAAATAGAGCCCAGACGCGCTGCCTGACAGAACGCCCGAAGCGGTTTTAGCCGGTCTCCCTTGTAATAAAAGCGCTGTGTTGGGTTTTTAAGCATTAGCTCTAATCTAGTATAATTTTTGTTAATAGATTCTATTCAAATATTTAGTTTGTCAAATTAAAACAAGCGTTTTAAGGTTGAGCCCAGCTTACAGGTGACTCGCCCTATGTCCTCTCTCGAAATAATTGCTACCACCCAGCCCGGCCAGGGCGATTTACTGACCCCGGCTGCTTTAGCCTTTTTGACCGAGCTGCATCAGCGCTTCGAGCCGACCCGTCAATCACGCTTGCTGGCCCGCGAAGTACGCCAAGCCCAATACGATGCGGGAGCGACCCCTGATTTTCGTGAAGACACCCGCGAAATACGTGAAAGCGACTGGAAAGTCGCCGAACTGCCCGCCAACTTGCTGGATCGTCGCGTCGAGATTACCGGCCCGGTCGAACCCAAGATGGTCATCAATGCCCTGAACTCGGGCGCCAAGGTTTACATGGCCGATTTCGAGGATTCGACCTCGCCGACCTGGGAAAACCTGCTGACCGGCCAGCGCGCGCTGCGCAAGGCCGTCACCGGCGACCTGGATTGGATGGCCCCGGACGGCAGCAAGCACTACGTCTTGAACAAGGAAAATCTGGCGGCCCTGATGGTGCGTCCGCGTGGCTGGCACCTCGACGAAAAACACTTGCAGGCCGCTGGTGCGCCGATGTCGGCTTCATTGTTCGACTTGGGGCTATTTGCATTCCACAACGCGAAAACCCAATTCGAAAAAAACAGCGGCCCGTATTTCTATCTCCCGAAGATGCAGTGCATGGAAGAGGCTGCGTTATGGGAAGACGTGTTGAGTTTCATCGAAGTCCGTCTCGGCTTGCCGCTCGGCACCATGAAAGTCACCGTGCTGATTGAAACGCTTCCTGCCGCTTTTGAAATGCACGAAATTCTGCACGCTTTGCGTTCGCGCATCGTCGGCTTGAATTGCGGCCGCTGGGATTACATTTTTTCCTACATCAAGACCTTCCGTAACCATCGCGACAAGGTGTTGCCGGAACGCAGCCAAGTCTTGATGACGCAACCATTTTTGAAAGCGTATTCGGAATTATTGATTCAAACCTGCCACCGCCGCGGCGCACTCGCGATGGGCGGCATGGCGGCACAGATTCCGATTTCCGGTGATCCTGAAGCGAATGAAGCCGCCTTGAATCGCGTCCGTGCCGACAAATTGCGCGAAGTCAAAGCCGGCCATGACGGCACCTGGGTAGCACATCCGGCGTTGATCAAGGAAGCCGAGACCATTTTCAACGAACATATGCCGAACGCCAATCAACGCGATGTGTTGCGCGAAGACGTTTCGGTGACCCGCGACGATTTGATCAAGCCCTGCATCGGCACCATCACGCAAAAAGGTTTCGAAAACAGTGTCGAAGTTTGCGTGCGTTATCTCGCCTCTTGGCTCGACGGCAATGGCTGCGTGCCGATTCACTGGCTGATGGAAGACGCCGCCACCGCGGAAATTTCCCGCACGCAACTCTGGCAATGGCTGCATCACGGCAGCTTGCATCTGGACGATGGCTCGGCGGTCGATTTTGCACTGTTCGAACGCTGCCTGATTTCCTTGCCGAGCAAGCTCGCCGACCGCATGCGGGTGCCCGGTGCCGCGAAACTCAATGATGCCATCGCCTTGCTTGACGAACTCACGCACGCCGACACGCTCGCCGACTTCCTGACCTTACCGGCCTATCAACGCATCGATTAAGCCACTGCACACGATTCATTACTCTAATTTTTACATCCACAGTAGACCAAGCAATCGCGGCCAAGGCCGCTCCTACAAACCAAGGACACATCATGAGCAAGACACTTCCCAGCGCCGAACAACTGAAACAAGAATGGGCAACCTCGCCCCGTTGGGCCGGCATCAAGCGCGGCTATACCGCCGAAGAAGTGGTGCGCTTGCGCGGCACCGTCGCCATCGATCATTCGATTGCCCGACTCGGTGCCGAAAAACTCTGGAAGTATCTCAACGAAAAACCGTTCGTGAATGCGCTCGGCGCACTCACGGGCAACCAAGCCATGCAACAAGTCAAAGCGGGCCTGAACGCGATTTATTTGTCCGGCTGGCAAGTGGCGGCCGATGCCAACCTGGCCGGTGAAATGTATCCCGACCAAAGCCTGTATCCCGCCAACTCGGTGCCACAAGTGGTCAAGCGCATCAATAATTGTTTGCTGCGCGCCGATCAACTGCATCATGCCGAAGGCAATGACAGCATCGACTGGATGCAGCCGATTATTGCCGATGCCGAAGCCGGTTTTGGCGGCGTGTTGAATGCCTTTGAATTGATGAAATCGATGATCGAAGCCGGAGCATCCGGTGTGCATTTTGAAGACCAGCTGGCTTCGGTAAAAAAATGCGGCCACATGGGCGGTAAAGTTTTAGTACCGACCCGTGAAGCCGTCGAGAAGTTGATTGCCGCACGTCTCGCTGCCGACGTGATGGGCGTACCGACCTTGATTGTTGCCCGCACCGATGCCGAAGCGGCGGATTTGATCACCTCCGATATTGATGACAACGACAAGGCTTTCTGCACAGGCGAACGTACCGTCGAAGGTTTCTACAAAACCACACCCGGCTTGCAACAAGCCATCTCGCGCGGCATTGCCTATGCGCCGTATGCCGATCTGGTCTGGTGCGAAACCGGCAAACCGGACCTGGCCTACGCCAAAGCCTTCGCCGATGCCGTCCACGCGAAATATCCAGGCAAGATGTTGGCTTACAACTGCTCGCCATCGTTCAACTGGAAGAAAAATCTCGACGACGCCACGATTGCCAAGTTCCAGATTGAGCTGGCGGCGATGGGTTACAAATTCCAGTTCATCACGCTGGCCGGTTTCCATGCCTTGAATTACTCGATGTTTAATCTGGCCTATGGTTATGCCCGTAACCAGATGAGCGCTTTCGTCGAATTGCAGGAAGCCGAGTTTGCCGCTGCCGATCGTGGCTTCACCGCCGTCAAACATCAGCGTGAAGTCGGCACCGGCTATTTCGACTCGGTCACCCAAACCATTCAGGGCGGCCAAAGCTCGACTACCGCTTTGAAAGGTTCGACCGAAGAAGAACAGTTCCATCACTAAGTTCTTGAGCGCTCCAAAACACACATAAAAACCAAGGCTTCGGCCTTGGTTTTTTATTGCAGGTGCAGCAATTCCAGACGTTAAAACCTGTTTCACCGTAACGCAGGACTCACTTTGAGACCGCTTTTTGGTTACACTCGAAATCTTATTCCATTGGTTTTCAGTTGTGATTGAACTAGTGCGATCAAAAACCCGCAAGCAGGCAACGCAGCACACCTCGCATCTTCCCTCGATGTTATCGACCGAAGAAATGCAGGCCTTGTGCTCTGTGGCCGTGAGCCGGGCGATGCTGCCGGGCGAAGAATTATTCCGTCGCGGCGATGACGCCAGCAGCATGTACGTCATCGACACCGGCGAAGTGCGCCTCAGTTTTGATGAAGGCATTGTCGATAAATTATTGGGGCCCGGCCATTTTTTTGGCGAGCTGTCCGTTTTCATCGGGCAGCACCAGCGTTTCGCGCACGCCATCGCCGAGGCACCCGGCATGCTCTACGAAATCACCACCGAATCCTTCCAGGGCTTGCTCGCCAGTCATCCGGCGATCGTCGCGAAGTTCATGCAACGCAGCTTCACCTACCTGGTCGCCGGTGAACATCAAATGATGCAGAGCCTGCGCCGTCGCAACGAAGACTTGATGCAAACCCTCGATACGCTGCGGCAAACCCGCAGTGAATTATCGGTCGCCCAACAACTGGTCCGCACCGACGATTTGACCGGCCTGGCCAATCGTCGTGGCTTGTATCGCTACATGGATGAAGTCGGTCGTCATCCGGTAGCTGGCAAACGCCTTGCCTTGTTGCTGATTGATCTGGACCACTTCAAACAAATCAATGACCGCAGCGGTCATCTCGCCGGTGACGCCGCCCTGCGCGCGGTCGCCGAAGAAGTTCGCCGCATGGCTGGCCCGATGGACCTGCCCTGCCGCCTCGGTGGCGATGAATTCGCGTTAGTGCTGCAAGTGGCCGATAGCGGTGAATTAAGCAATCGCGCGCTCGAATTGATGGCCGCCGTTCGCGGCCTGCGCCTGCCCAGCTTGCGTGAACACATACTCAGCATCTGTGTCGGTGGTGCCTTCTGCCACGACCCAGGCGGTTGGTCGCACTGGTACAGCCTGGCCGATACCGCCTTGTACGAAGCCAAAAAACGCGGCGGCGGAACCTGGCGCGTTTCCGAATAGTGGCCGTCAGCCGCCATTTTAGACGTTACAAAAACAAGCGTCTTTGAATCGAGCCAATGGCAAGCAACCCCCAATTACCGCCAACCTCTAACGAAAACCCGACGGTCTCGTCGGTATTGCGTACGGTATTGCTTTGCGATTGGGTCGACTCCACCCATTTAATCGACACCCTTGGCGATGTCCGCGCCGTCGGCTTGATGCAAAAGCACGACCAATTCGTCCGTGAAACTTTACTGGAGACCAATGGCCGCCTGATCGACAAGGCCGATGGCATTCTGACCTTATTCGAGCGCCCGATTCAGGCGCTGGATTTCGCCCTGCGTTATCAATTGCAAATGCGTGTGTGGGGTGCGGAATACCAGCAACCCATTCAAGCCCGCATCGGTATTCACGTTGGCGATGTGATGACCTGGGAAAACCTGCCCGATCAAATTGCCGCTGGTGCCAAACCACTAGAGGTAGAAGGCTTCGCCAAACCGGTCGCCGCCCGCCTGATGAGTTTGGCGATGCCTGGACAAATTTTATTATCCGGCATGGCGCAAAGCCTGGCGCAACGTGCGCAACTCGAACTCGGCGAACGCGGACAAAAACTGCGCTGGATATTGCATGGCCGCTACAACTTCAAGGGCGTCCCCGCCCCGATGCTGGTGCACGAAGTCGGCGATGCCGACTTCTCGCCTTTGCGCGCTCCACCCTCGACACAAAAAGCCTGGAAGGAAATCCCGATTTGGCGGCGTCCGCCGGTATTGGTACTCGAAGCGATATTGACCACCGGTTTAATCGGCGGCTTTATCTGGAGTACGTTTCAAAGCGCCCCGGCGATCGCTTTCTACGAGCGCGACTGGGTCGTGATGGGCGACGTGCAAAACCTGAGCCGTGCAAAACTGTTCAATGATTCACTCGATACCGCGATGCGGGTCGGGTTGGAGCAGTCGGCTTACGTCAATGTGATTTCCGACAGCCAGGAACAAGATGCACTCAAACGCATGCAGCGCGAAGGCAAGGCTATTGACCGGCAGACGGGAGCTGAATTGGCTTTGCGTGAAGGTGCCAAGGCACTGATTCTTCCAACGCTTACTGAAGTCGGCGGTCGTTTGCGGATTACCGCCGAAGTGATTGACCCCAATACCGGCGTGACCGTTTATACCGAGAGCGCCGATGCAAAAAATGCAAACGCCGTCCTGCCCGCGCTCGATTCGATACTGGAAAAGCTGCGCACACGATTGGGCGAGCCTGTCAATTTGGTAGACCTGAGGAGCAAGCCACTGGAGCAGGTCACCACGGCAAACCTCGATGCCCTGCGTGCCTATACGCTGGGGCAGGAAGCAAAAAACGAGGACCGTTTCATTGAAGCGCGTAATCTTAATACGACCGCCATCAAGCTTGACCCGGAATTTGCGCTCGCCTACGTCGCACTCGGAACCCTGGACTTCATCGAAAACGACAATCTGGGTGCAGAGAAAAACTGGGCCATCGCGGAAAGCAAACGCGAGCGTTTGAGCTTGCGCGAATCATTGTGGCTCGATGCCAGCAGCAACGTTTTTTCTCCGACGAATGTCCTGCTGGCAAAATGGAAATCGCTGGTGGCCATGTATCCCGATGAATACCATGGCTATTACAACTATGCTTATTTTTCACAATACGATAATCTGGATTATCAGGCAGGCTTGAGCTTTCTGACACCTGCTTATACCCTGCAAAACCCAAAACGATTCAACGCTTATTATCGACAAGGAGTGTTGAATCTGGCGTTGAATAAGCCTGACGAAGCCAAAAAAGCCTTTGAGCGTTCTCAGGAGCAAAACAGATCTGGTTATAACAACGAACATGCCGCAGTCTTTGCAGTGCAGCGCGATTATGAAGCCGCAGTCAAAATACTCAACGAACAAGACCGCAGCGGCACCAAAACACCCTCCTTGCATCAGCAAGAAGCCAAATTGATGTATTTGGTTGATCAGGGTCGCTGGAGCGATGCGATCAAGCAAGCACGTCAGCTTCAGCAAATTGCGAAAGCAGAATCGCCGGAATTATTGCCGATCTATCGCGGCATGGAATTGTCGCTGCGAAGTTATTTGCCTGATGCAAGCCTGGCAGCGGATTTAAAAACCTACACAGCCGATATCGAACGGAATTTGGCGCAAGATCATGAAGTGCTCAGAACCGGCAATCTATTCAACTTATTGGCGGCGGGTGTTATGGCTGCGCGTCATGGCGATTTGCCTGCGGCAAATACCATCCAAAATCGAATCCACAAAGAAGCAATGCAAAGTGAACAGCCGAGATTAATCAGTATGGCCGCCTGCCTGGAATCAGAAATATTATTGACCCAGGGCAAAGCCAAACAAGCCTTGGCTGTAATAAATCCACATATTCAAGCAGGCCATGAGCTTTATTACGCCCATGCCTTGCGTCTGCGTGCTTTGATGGCGGTTGGCCAAAACAAGCTGGCCTTGCAAGAGGCCGAATGGTTAATCGCTTATCGTGGTCGCGCCTATGTCGAACGTAATAACGATTTTCTGTGGGAGCCTAGCAATATCGCAGAATCAAATTTAGCACTGCAGGCTGCTGCCGAAATCGAAAAGCGGCTTGGTAAGTCACACCAAGCCGAACTTCGATTACAGCAATTCAAAGCCGTTTGGCCCGACAATAATGCCCAAGCCATAGCTTGGCGGCGCGCATCGGCCTTGGCTCACTAGTTTTATGATCCGAGTCGGATGGGGGTTTGCGCCGCCTTACTGCTAATCAATTGCAGACGCAATTCATCACGGCTGGCCTTGATGGCTTCAGGACTGGCCAACTTCTCGCATACCAAGCATGACCAGGCTCCTTGATCATTCGGGCTAGCCTTCGTTGCACCTTCGTGCCCTAAATAAGCCAAGGCAATACGCGGGTCTCTTTGAAACACAGCACGAAACTCATCATCACTACTCAACTTGTCCAACAACTTGTCTGCTATTTCTGCTGAAATTTGATTTGGCATGATCATATCCCCTGTTGATATTTAATCCCGCTCACAATGAACGTAGGGCAGTCTAGCCATTATTCCGGGGATTGTCAGTCGTCCATGCATTCATTTCATCAGAGCTAACAAACATAGGCACTGCTATTGCAGATCGCTACCAATATAGAAAAATGGCAAGGCTATTGTCAGCAAGGCCGCCCTTCCCGTAGGAGCAAGCCCTTTGCGCTTTGTGGGGGCTGGTTTACCAGCGATTAGATTTTTGGCATACGATACCGGTCAAGATTTTATCGCTGGTAAACCAGCTCCCAGATAAACACTGTCGGGCCCGAGGGCCCTCCTACAAACATGAAGGCTTACATGCAAATCCAGCGCTGCACCCACACCATGATTGAACTCGATGCCGAGCCACGTTTTGCCTTCGCCAGTCTGCTATCGGGCGGCAATGGCATGGACAGCACACCGCGATGGATGGCTTATGCCGCGCATTTGGAAGCACCGATACAAGTCGATTTGGCCGAACTGCAAGTCTTGCAAAACATGCCGTCGGCAACACCGCATGCCTATTCCGAACTGACCGAACAACATGGCAATGCCGTTATCGATTCCCTGTTGAGCAAAGGTTTGCTGTTAAGCAACGAAGAAAAACACGCAGCTCTGCGCGACCGTGACCAGGTATTACGCGATGTCGCCTGGTGGCCGCCGGCCGCGATTGCCATGGCAAACGGCCGCTGGAAAGATATCGATACCGACGCCAGCAACAAAAAAGGCATGACCTTATCGAGTCAGGAAATGGTCGACGCTTTCGGCGACGCACCGGAACCGGAATATCGCCGTGCGGAAAATACCGCCACTGTCGCATTATCAAAACCAAAGCAGACCGACTTCAACGATTTATTATCGAAACGAAAAACCTGTCGCAACTTTGATCCCGCACAATCGATTTCGGCCGAAGATTTGGCCACGATGCTGCATCGAGTCTGGGGCGTAATCGGCACCCTGGAATTGGCACCCGGAGCAGTGGCAGTGAAAAAAAGTTCGCCCGGCGGCGGCGGACTGCATGGCACCGAAGCCTATGTACTGGTGCAACGCGCCGACGGTCTGGAGCCCGGCATTTATCATTACTTACCCATGCGGCATGCACTCGAACCCTTGCAAAAATCCACTCAGGAAGACATACGAGATTTAATGTACCGCTGCGTGGCCGGACAAGACTGGTTCCAGGATGTGCCGGTGATGGTGGTGATGACCTATCGTTTCGATCGTCTGTTCTGGAAATACCGCCGCCACGCCAAAGCCTGGCGCGTCGCCCATCTGGATGTCGGCCACCTGTCGCAAACGATGTATTTATCGGCAGCCGATTTAGGGTTGGGAGCCTTCGTCACGGCTGCAATCAATGACCACACCATCGAACAGGCCCTGGGTTTGCAAACACTGAAAGAAGGTGCGATTGCAATTGTCGGTTTTGGCCCGCGTCTTCCAAACAGTGCGGTGCTGGAACTGGATAATTTGACACCAATAACGGTTGGTTAGTACAAGCGCAGGCGCCCGCTCTGTGCAATCAGCGAAACGATGTATGTACAGAACGGACAATTGGATTTACGACAGGTCGCCCGTTCAGTGCATTTCGCTGTGCTCAATGCCTTTGCGGGGTTCTGTAAAAATTTATCTGCCCTTGCACATGATCTTGATAAACAAATCCGATGCCACCCATGCGTCAAGCCATGCACGCAATCGCGTATGCGGACTTGCATCAAACCACACTCGATCCACTTGTGCGAACTGCCTGACGAAAGGCATCAGGGCCAAATCCGCGATGCCGGGCTTGTCGCCGAAGAGGTAGTTATTTTTATCGAGCATCGCATTGAGCTCGTCTAAAAATATTTCACCTTGGGCACGATAATGCGACATCGGATATTCAGGATGGCGCTCGGGATATTTGTAACGGTCCAATGCGTGCTTGAACTCGGTATCGTTGCGCCGTATCAAGGTCTCTACCTCGCCGGTAAATAAATCCGGCATGCCAGAGCGATTATTCTGCCGCAGCGCCCACCGCATGATGTCGAGACTTTCATCGATCACACGGCCATCTGGCAAAACCAATACCGGCACCGTGCCCTTGGGTGATAACTGCAACATGCGTCCGGGCTTTGCTTTCAAATCGACTTCGTAAAATTCCACCGCCACGTCACTGATCGCAAGCGCGAGACGCGCACGAATTGCGTAGGGGCAGCGCCGAAAGGAATAGAGCAGCGGCAATGAAGACATGGCGTGGAATATACCGCTAATTAATCGAAGGCATTAGAATGCCGCCATGACAACCTGCCCGAAATGCCAATACCAGCGTACTGCCATCGATAGCCAGATGCATGCCGATATTTGTCCGGGCTGCGGCATCGTCTACAGCAAATGGTTTGCGAAACAAAACGGAACGGGCGATCCAATCATTAGCGAGCCTGAAACCCGACAATCGTTTTTGCAGTGGCTCACCGAAGCGCCCGAGAACGTTGATGCCATTGCCTTCTGGGCTCGCGCGATCTGCGCTTTTTTGTTTGCGATATGGTCGCTGTACTTCATCGTCAACGGCATCGATTGGGAAGTGATCGGCGGTTCCTTCATGCACAACATTAATCTGATGTTCCATGAATTCGGCCATTTGTTTTTCAGCCCGTTCGGCAACTTCATGATGATTCTCGGCGGCAGCCTGTTTCAAGTGATCTGGCCGTGGACATTTCTCTTCGCGTTTTTATTGAAATATCGCGACACCTTTGCCGCCAGTTTAATGCTGTGGTGGAGCGGGCAAAGTTTTGTCGATCTATCCCCCTACATTGCCGATGCCTATTACCGCGGATTGCCGCTGGTCGGTGGCGGCGATGAAGAATCCCATGATTGGGGCAATTTGCTGACGATGACCGGGCTGCTGGAAAGTTATCTGAGTATTGCCCGCCTCAGCTTTTTCATCGGCAGCGTCATGATGATGACCGCCATGGTCTGGGCTGCTCTGGTGCTACGGCAACAGTGGCGGGCGTTGAAACAATCCAGCTAGTGGCCCTCGGGGTCCAAATCCGCGACAATACGCGTTCTTTGCTGCGGCTCTCGCAGCGGTAATCCGGAGGGATGTATGGCAGAACCCATCATTACGGCACCAGCAGGTGGCGCAAAAATTACTATTTCGGGCGGCAAATTAAGCGTTCCGAATAATCCGATCATTCCCTTTATCGAAGGCGACGGTACCGGCCCGGATATCTGGGCAGCCTCGGTTCGCGTGTTGGATGCAGCGGTCGCGAAAGCCTATGGCGGCGAAAAGAAAATTCACTGGCTGGAAGTATTCGCCGGCGAGAAATCCAATAACCAATTTGGCACCTGGTTGCCGGAAGCTTCGGTGCAGGCTTGCCGCGATTATCTGGTATCGATCAAGGGTCCGTTGACCACGCCGGTGGGCGGCGGCATTCGTTCCTTGAACGTCGCGCTGCGCCAAATGCTCGATCTCTACGTTTGCTTGCGTCCTGTACGCTGGTTCAAAGGCGTGCCATCGCCGGTCAAGCGTCCCGACCAGGTCAATATGACCATCTTCCGCGAGAATACCGAAGACATTTACGCCGGTGTTGAATATGCCGGTGGTTCGGAATTGGCGCAGAAGTTGCTCGACTTCATCGCGAAGGAAGATCCCAAAGCCTTCGATAAAATCCGTTTCGGCACGCAGGAAAAATCCGAAGGCTGGCAGAAAGCTCTGGAAGGTATCGGCGCACCGCACCGCGAAGTCAAAGTGAATGTCGGCCTGGGTATCAAACCGGTGTCGTATTTGGGCACGGAACGCTTGGTGCATAGCGCGATGGCCTACGCTATCCAGAACAAGTCGAAATCGGTGACCCTGATTCACAAGGGCAACATCATGAAATACACCGAAGGTGGTTTCCGTGATTGGGGCTATCAAGTGGCGAAAGATTTTTACGGTGCGGTCGAATTGGACGGCGGCCCGTGGATGATTATTCCCGAAGGCAAACCCGGCGCTGGCTTGATTATTAAAGACGCAATTGCCGATGCGTTCCTGCAGCAAATTTTGTTACGTCCAGCAGAATACGATGTTTGCGCCACACTGAACTTGAACGGCGATTACTTGAGCGATGCGCTCGCCGCGCAAGTCGGCGGTATCGGTATCGCCCCGGGTGCCAACATCAACTATGTCACCGGCCATGCGGTATTCGAAGCGACTCACGGTACCGCACCGAAATATGCCGGCCTGGATAAAGTGAATCCGGGTTCGGTGATTTTGTCCGGCGAAATGATGCTGCGTTACATGGGGTGGACCGAAGCGGCCGATGCGATTATTGCATCCATGGATAAAGCCATCGCCAACAAGCGCGTGACCTACGATTTCGCCCGTCTGATGGAAGGCGCGACCGAAGTGAAGTGCTCGGAATTTGCCGACGAAATGATCAAGCAGATGTGATGTTTGCTGGGTGCGTAATGTAAAAAAAGAGCCGCGAAAGCGGCTCTTTTTTGTAGGAGGGCCCTTGGGCCCGACGCCCGATAGACAGGTCGCCCGCAAGCGGCCTCCTGCACACCACTAAATTTCCTTGGCGGCAGTTCCAAAAAATTGCGGTAGTTTTATTTTTTCCAGAATCAGCATCATCGATACAATCACCAGGCCCATACCGATCAAACTGAGCAAGGTCGGATGTTCCTGCAGAAACAAAACGCCCCAGATCAAGGCGAATACCGGCACCAATAAAGTGACGGTGGTAGCACGCGTACTGCCGACATCGTGCAATAACTTGAAGTAAAGAAAGTAGGCGATACCCGTGCATAGCACCCCGAGCGGTATCAACA
>JAYWIC010000171.1:0-7630 GCA_043789195.1 Arenimonas sp.
GCCTGCCTGAGATCCTTCATCACCCAGCTAAATGCGATGCTGCGCGATGGCACCGAATGGGAGGCGGCAACTATCTGATGCAGACAGTTGCTCCTACAACAGCGTGAGCCTACTTCCCGCGTCTGCGGTGACCCAGCGCCGTTCCTCTGATGCCGTAGGGGCGATTTATTGAATGGTGTAATTCCGGACAGGATATCCGGACATCGGAATATTTAAGGTTGATACTTTCGTACCACTTCGATCCACCGGCAGACCGGTGTAACCTGTCTGCATGAATCCGATCACTCCCCGTGTCGAAGATCCACCCCTGCGATCAGTCGAATCGCCCGCCACCGATGTGTTGCTGCGCGAAGATGTCAAACAGCTCGGTGCTCTTGTCGGCGAGATTCTGGCCGAGCAGGAAAGCCCGGAATTTCTGTCTCAGGTCGAAGCCATCCGGGTCGCCGCGATTCAACGGCGCGAAAATATCCAGGCCATCGATACATTGGCGAAAAATTTATCCGGTTTGCCGTTGCAGCAATCCGAACGATTGGTTCGCGCATTCGCGCTGTGGTTTCAGGCGGTGAATCTTGCCGAACGCGTGCATCGCATTCGTCGTCGGCGCGATTACCAGAAAGCAGGTGCCGCGCCGCAACCCGGGGGTCTGGAAGCGATCATCCAGCAATTGAAAGCCGAAGGGGTTTCGTTCGACGAATTGATCGAAGTACTGCAACGTCTGCATATCGAACCAGTATTCACCGCGCATCCGACCGAAGCGGTACGTCGCGCCTTGCTCGACAAGGAACGCGATGTCGTGCGTCGCCTGATCGAAGATATTGATCGCGCATTGACACCGGACGAACGTCGCAAGAGTCGCGAACGCATTCGGGTTTCATTGACCTCGGCCTGGCAGACCAGCGAGATGGCGGCGGTAAAACCGAGCGTCAAAGACGAGATGGAACACGTCGGGTTTTATCTGTCCGAAGTTTTATATCGCGTTTTGCCGACATTTCAGGAAGCCCTCGAAGAAGCCGTCGCCGCGACGTATGGTGAATGCCCGTCATTGCCGAATGTATTACGCTTTTCGACCTGGGTCGGCGGCGATATGGACGGCAATCCGAATGTCGGCGCCAGCACCATGCTCGACACTCTGAACTCGCAACGCGAGATGGTATTGAATTCATACCGTCGCGATATATTTGAATTACGAACGGTGTTGACGCAATCGATTCCCCGCGTTGCCGTGAATGATGCCGTGTTGCAACGTATCGATTTTTACCGCCGAACATTTCCACAAATTGCGGTTCGTTTATCCGAACGTCGTGCCGATATGCCGTATGGCGAATTATTGCGATTAATCGAGGCCCGCTTATCGGAAACATCCCGCAATGGCGAAGCCGCCTATGCCGGCGTTGAGGAATTAATCGCCGATTTATTATTGATTGATACGAGCTTGCAACATCATCGCGGTGAGCACGCCGGTCGTTTTGGTCTTGGCCGGGTGATTCGTCGTGCGCAATGCTTCGGGTTTCATCTGGCCGCACTGGATTTGCGTCAGGATTCGGCCGTACACGATTCCGCTTTATCCGAATTAATGGCCAAAGATGATTTCGCGCAACAAACACCTGAGCAACGCGCGCCGATCCTTCATGCGTTGATTCGCGATGGCTTGTCTATCAATGAAGAATCCGCGGCAACGAAACCGGTACTCGATGTTTTCCGCGCACTGCGCGATGGCCGCGAACGTTTTGGCACGCAGGCATTTGGTCCGTTCATCGTCAGCATGAGTCGCAGCGCCGCCGATGCCCTCGCGGTGCTGGCACTCGCGCGTATCGCCGGTTTTGCCGATGAGAAAAACCATATCGCGCTCGATCTTGCACCGCTGTTCGAAACCGTCGCCGACCTTGAAGCCTCCGAAGCCAGTCTGCGTTCGCTGTTTGCCGATCCGGTCTATCGCGAACATTTGCAGCAACGCGGGCAACAACAAATGGTGATGCTGGGTTATTCCGACAGTGCCAAAGACGGCGGCATTCTCGCCTCACGCTGGGCCCTGCAACGCACGCAGGTTGCATTGACGGCGCTTGCACAGGAAAGCGGCATTCGCATTGTGTTCTTCCATGGTCGCGGTGGTTCGGCTAGTCGCGGCGGCGGGAAAACCGAGCGGGCCGTGATGGCATCGCCACGCGGTTCGGTCGATGGCTATTTGCGTTTGACCGAACAAGGCGAAGTGATCCATCGCAAATACGGCGTGCGGGCATTGGCCGAGAGAAATCTCGAACAGATGACCGGCGCGGTGTTGCGTGCAACCTTGCGGCCGCGCGTGATCGAGCCACGTGAAAATCATTGGCGTGAACTCGCGAGCCAAACGGCAAACGAGGCCAGGAAAAATTATCGCGCGCTAGTGCACGAAGACCCGAACTTTGCCGCCTATTTTCGTGCTGCGACACCGATTGATGTGATCGAACGTCTGCGAATCGGCTCACGTCCTTCGCGGCGTGGCAATAAAGGCGGTGTCGAAAGCCTGCGGGCGATTCCCTGGGTATTTTCCTGGAGCCAGAATCGCTGTGGCCTGACCGGCTGGTTTGGCGTCGGCACGGCATTGAAGAACGCCATCGAGCAACACGGTCACGACACGATGGCTGAAATGGCAAAAGACTGGCCTTTCTTCGCAACGCTACTGGATGACATTGAAATGGTATTGGCGAAGTCGGATATGGCGATCTTCGAGCGCTATTCGCTATTGGCCGGCGATGCCCACGGGCATTATTTCACAAAGATTAACGCCGAATTTGTTCGCTGCAAAAACGCGATCCTGCACCTCAAAAATCAAACCAGTCTTTTGCAGCGCGATCAACGACTCGCACAAAGCATCCGATTGCGTAATCCCTATGTCGACCCGATCAGTTTGTTGCAAGTCGATTTGCTCGCCCGCTGGCGTAAAGCCGGCCGCCCCGAAGACGAGCTATTCCAGGCCCTGGTCGCCACTGTGAACGGCATAGCGGCCGGCGTGCAGAACACCGGTTAAAAAGTGTGAACTGCTTGGCAGAAATTCATTCAGCTAGGCTATGATGCGGCTGGGGATAGAGAACTCCATTACATCATTGCGTGATCAAGGGGCTGGCTGCATGAGGGAATGGCAGTTTCACGGTAAATCTTGTCCGGGAATAGGGGCTTAGCGCCTTGTCTTTTCTCTCCGAACTCAAACGCCGCAACGTCATCCGCATGGCCGGTCTGTATTTGGTCGGCGCATGGTTAATCACGCAAGTGGCCGCCACCTTATTGCCAGTATTCGAAGCCCCCGTTTGGGCGATGAAAGCCGTCATCGCGATCCTGGCGTTCGGTTTTATTCCTTCCTTGGTTTTTGCCTGGATATTCGAGCTCACGCCGGAAGGGCTAAAACGCGATGACGAGGTGAAGCCGGAGCATTCCATAGCGCCGCAAACGGCCCAGCGTATGGAGCGGATAATCATCGTCCTGTTTTCAGTGGCATTGGCTTTCTTTGGTTTCGATAAATTCGTGCTGGCGCCACAACGCGAATCGGCTGCGGTCAACGCGATGGCGACAAAGGTAAAGGCTGAAACCATCGCCAGCATAAAAAATGCCGCCATTGAAAAATCCATTGCCGTACTGCCCTTCGTCAATATGAGTGCCGACAAGGACAACGAATATTTTTCTGACGGTATTTCCGAAGAAATTCTCAACGCCCTGACCAAGGTGGATGACCTGAAAGTAACGGGCCGAACCTCATCGTTCTACTTCAAGGGTAAAGACGAAAGCCTGAAGAAGATCGGCGATACGCTTGGCGTAGCGCATGTGCTGGAAGGCTCTGTGCGCAAGCAAGGCCAAAATGTTCGGATCACGGCCCAGTTGGTCCGCACACAGGACGGCTTTAGGCTTTGGTCGGAAACCTACGACGGCGATTTGAAAGATGTATTCGCGCTACAAGAAAAGATCGCCCGCTCAATTACCGATTCCTTGAAGGTAGTTTTGATCGGCAACCAGTCGAGCCAACTGGTCAATGCAGGCACCAGCAATACCGAGGCCTATGAGTTTTATTTGCAGGCCAGCGCTATTTTCAATCGCCGCGATGGCGCCCGTTTTGACGACGCCATTGGCCTTTTGAACAAGGCCATTGAACTTGACCCCGGCTATGCCCGCGCGCATTCGCGATTGGCGGCGCTGTATACGATCAAAGGCAATTTCGGCGGTGGTAAAGATTTCTCTTCAGCACTTGCCAAGGTAGCGCAAGAGGCCCGGCTGGCCAGTGCACTCGACCCGACATTGGCCGAGCCTTACGCTGCACTCGGCCTTGCCCTGAACGAGCGGCGCCAGTTCATTGAGGCGCGCATTGCACTCGAGCTGGCATCAAAACTGGACCCGAACGATGTGACCACTGCCTTTTGGCGCGGCGCACAGCTGATCAATACTGGTTACCTGCACGAAGGCAACAAGGCACTTGATCGGGCACTGATGCTAGATCCCTTGCTGCCCAATGCCTTGCTTTGGCGCGGCAGCAGTTACGTACTCGACGGCGATCTTGCGAACGGCGAACGTTTGTTACAGCGATCTTCCGAGCTCGGCAATGCCTTTGTCGGCATTGGCCAGTCCAAGTTATACAGTGCGCGCGGCGATAGAACCGCAGCGACCGCCTCTTTGGCCAAGGTCTTTTCGCTTTATTCCAATCCCGGTTTTCCACCCGGCTCGCATGACATTTTTGCCCGTGCGATCTATGGCGATGCCGAAGCGAAGAAACAGGCCCTGGCGATGGTCGACGACTATCTCGTTACCGAACCCGAATACATCGCGAGCATCGTTCCCTACGTGTTGCTTCGAATTGGCCATACGGACCGCGCCCTGGCGCTGGTACAGGACAAGCCAACTTCCAACGATGCTGCCTTTTTCTCGGAAATGTTCCACCGCCATTCCGAAATCGCCGGCGCATCGGCATTCCCCGAATTTGCCCGTCGCACCGGCCTTGCCGGCCTATGGGACAAGTTCGGCAAACCGGACAATTGCAGTAAGAACGCCAAAGGCGATTATGTCTGTGAATAGTCCGAATTTCATCAGCGAACTCAAACGCCGCAACGTCATCCGCATGGCCGGTCTGTATTTGGTCGGCGCATGGCTAATCACGCAAGTGGCCGGCACGATCTTGCCGATGTTCGATGCCCCCGCCTGGTTACCTCGAAGCATCGTGCTTGTGCTTGCGATTGGTTTCATCCCGGCAATCATTTTTTCCTGGGTTTTTGAACTCACGCCCGAGGGTCTGAAGCGTGATTCGGAAATTCCCGAAGCAACCTCCATCGCACCGCAAACCGGACGCAAGATGGAACGCAGCATTTTGGTGTTATTCGCGATTGCCCTGGCGTTTTTTGGTTTCGACAAATTTTATCTAGCACCGAAGCGTGAGGCGGCGTTGGTGGCAGCCACATCGCAAACAGTAAAAGCAGAAACGCTAGCTAGTACAAACGCCGCCATTAACGAAGCCTCGATTGCGGTGTTGCCGTTCGTGAACATGAGTACCGATGCCGAGAATGGCTTCTTCGCCGATGGCATCTCGGAAGAATTACTCAATGTGCTGGCCGGTGTAGACGGGCTTAAAGTCGCGTCGCGCACGTCGGCTTTCTCGTTCAAGGGCAAAGACACGCCGATTCCGGAAATTGCCCGCCAACTGGGCGTGCAGCATGTACTGGAAGGCTCGGTACGCAAACAGGGACAACGCGTCCGCATTACCGCACAGCTGATCAAGGCCGGCACGGACGAACATCTCTGGTCGGAAACCTATGACCGCGACCTGACCGACATCTTCAAAGTTCAGGAAGAGATTGCACAGGCAATCACCCATGAATTGGAGGGCATCCTCGGTAAACGGCAAGTGACCGTCGCCGTTTCGACCAATAATCTCGATGCCTATCAATATTTTCTCGAAGGCCGTGCGCGCTTTAATCAGCGCAATGATTTGACGGCCGCGATTGAGGATCTTTCCAAGGCAGTCAAACTGGACCCGAATTTCGCCGATGCCTGGGTGTATCTGGCAGCGACATGGTATGTCGTGCCCGGCTACTATTCTGAAAACGAAATCAAAGCGTCCAAAGCCAAATTGGAAGCGCGTGCTGCCATGAAGCGTGCGGCGGCCTTTGTTCCGAAACACCCGATGCTATTGGCGATTCAGGCACAGTTCCTGGAAGAAGACGGCGATTTCATCGGCGCACTCGCACTGCTGCAAGAGTCGGCAACATTAAGCACGCAGGATTCCAACCCGATGATGTGGCGAGGTTTGCTATTGCTAAACGCCGGCTACGTAGACGAAGCCATCGCTACGCTCGAAAATGCACAGAAGTTGGATCCGCTCTCGGGTGTCAACAATGGCTATCTGGCCTTAGCTTATCGGTCATCCGGTCAAGATGAAAAAGCCGAAGCAACGGCACGCAAAGCCTTATCGCAGGGCTGGGATCTCGCCCTACCAATCATTGTGTACGATTTGGCTGCGCGCGGACAACGCGAGCGTGCTTTGGCCGTCTTTGATGAATTTGCTCCGCCCGCTGCACCGAAAGAAGTGGTCAAGCGCCGTGCAGCGGCGAGAGCTTTGCTGGCTAATCCGGCCAATAGCGAGGCCTTCGATATATTGGCTGCCGATGACGGCCTCACGGGCTCTGAATTCAACATCGCCATCCAGCGCTTCGATCTATTACTCGATTTTGCCGATCTTGAGCAGAAACAAAAAAAAGAAGACCGCCGGCGCATATATTGGCTGCGGTCGGCATGGTTGCCATCTACCCTGGCCTTGCGCGAGAACCCACGCTTCTTCGCGCTTGCCGAAAATCTGGGCATGGTGCGTTTATGGGAGACACGCGCTTACCCGAATGCTTGCAAGCGCGTTAAAGCGGTGGGCGGCGACCATCTGGATTGCGAGGTTGACAAGCCATGAATTTCATCAGCGAACTCAAACGCCGCAACGTCATTCGCATGGCCGGTTTGTATTTGGTGGGTGCGTGGTTGATAACGCAAGTCGCCGCTACTTTATTGCCTGTGTTCGAAGCGCCCAATTGGGTGATGAAAACCATTGTCGGTATTCTCGCAATTGGTTTTATTCCCGCCATGATTTTTGCGTGGGTATTCGAACTCACGCCACAAGGCTTGAAGCGTGATGCCGAAGTAGCTCCGGAACAATCGATCGCGCCGCAAACTGCACGCAAAATGGAACGCAGTATTTTGGTTATTTTCGCGATAGCACTGGTATTTTTTGCTTTCGATAAATTTTATTTAGCGCCCAAGCGTGACGCTGCTCTGTTGGCCGGCACTATGCAGACTGCGACGGCAAGCGATACGCCGCGTTCAATCGCCGTGCTCGCTTTCGACGACCTCAGCGCCGAGGGCGACCAGGCCTACCTCGCCGAGGGCATGTCTGAGGAGTTGCTCAACCTGCTGGCGCGCATCGATGGCCTCAAGGTCGCCGCGCGCACGTCCTCGTTCAAGTTCAAAGACGGCAACGCCGACATCGGCGAGATCGGCCGCGCGCTAAAGGTCGATGCCGTGCTCGAGGGCTCGGTGCGCAAGTCCGGCGACCAGGTTCGCATCACCGCCCAGCTGATCCGGGTGTCCGACGGCTTCCATATCTGGTCGAACAGCTACGACCGTAAGCTCGACAACA
>JAYWIC010000172.1:0-31084 GCA_043789195.1 Arenimonas sp.
AAACTCGTCCCCTTGCCCACTTCGCTTTCGCAGCTAATACTGCCACTCAATAATTGCGTTGCCAGATTCCAGGCGATGTGGAGCCCCAATCCCGAACCACCATCGCCCCGGCGAGTGGTAAAAAACGGGTCGAAAACTCGGCGACGGATGTCTTCGGGCATGCCACAACCATTGTCCCGGAATTCGACCAGAGCAGCATTGCGATCCTGGCTAATCAATATATCAATCTTGCCTTTTTCGACCTTGGCAAATGCGTGCAAGAGTGAGTTCATCACCAGATTCACCAATATCTGGTAAATCGCGCCAGGATAGGTTTCAAAGACCAGCACTTCCGTGCAATACAGGTGCACTTCGTGCGGGGTCTTTTTAATCGCCGGTTGCAACGACACCAAAACCTCTTCGATATAACTTTGCAAGTTGATGACGCGGGTTTCCTGGCTCGATTGATCCACCGCCACCTGTTTAAAGCTTTTTACCAGTTTATCGGCACGATAAAGATTTCTTAAAATGAGCTGGCTGCTTTCGGTGGCATTTCGACTAAAGTTTTCCAGATCGATTTTTGTAAGTGTATTTTCACTGACCATTTTATCCAGCCGCCTGACTTCGACATCCAGAAACGATGCCGCCGTCACACCGATACCCAGAGGCGTGTTAATTTCATGCGCAACACCTGCCACCAATCCGCCCAAGGCCGCCAATTTTTCGGCTTCGACCAACTGCTGCTGCGTCTCGGTAAGCTGGTCGATACTCGCATGCAGATCAACATTCAATTTATTCAGCGCTTCCGTACGTTGGGCAACTCTCTGCTCAAGCTGCGCATTGATTTCGGCCAGCGCAATTTCGTGTAATTTGAACTCATTCACGTCACCGGTGGTTCCCGACATTCTCACAGCATGGCCACGCTCGTCACGCTCCACGACACGTCCGCGAATACGGATCCAATACCATTCATCATGGATTGATTGGACACGCAGGGTGGTATCCATCGACTCATCCAGCCCCTTGATGCATCTGGACATCCCCTTTTCGAAAATCTCGATGTCGTCCGGATGCACACTGTCACGCAAGGATATGGTGTTCTCGACAATCTCGTCATTGGATGCTTTCAGTATCCGCAACGGGTTACTCCGCAGCATTCGGTGAGTCTTTAAATCCAGATCCCATAACTCATCGCCAGTACCCCAGAGCGTGAGCTTCAGACGCTGTTCGCTATCACTGATATTTTTTTGCGCCCGATGCCGTTCGCGCGTCCTCTGGAAAAACTCGAACGCGAACACACCGATCAGCATCGTTGTCAGCGCTGCGTAGGAAAATTTTGCCCATTTCGTCGCCCACCAGGGTGGCGGCAGCGTAATGGGCAGCACGTATGGCTCACCCCACTGGCCGTCCGGACTTCTGGCCTTGACTTCGAATCGGTATTCACCCGGTTCGAGATTATTGAACGACGCCAGCCGTCTTAATGAATCCGTATCGAACCAGTCATCGGTGACGCCGACCATTCGATACGAATAACGCAACGCTTGCGGATCGGTGTAACTCAAGGCCGAAAATTCGAGACTTAAATCATCTGCTTGGGCTTCCAGTTGGAGGCGGCCACCTGTCGGACCGCTGGTATAGATAAACGGCCTTTTCCCAGTATTTCGATCACCTCTTTTCAACACGCGCAAGCGTGTTAGCCTCGTGCGATTCGGCGCAGGCTGCGACCCAACCTGGAGCGGATTGAAGACCGTGACCCCGCGTAAACCACCGAACAAGATGCGCCCATCCGGCAATTTTCCGTAAGACCCGACGAAATAGCCAATGTCCTGAGCACCATCGCGCGAGCCGAAATTTTCGATCTCTTCGCGCTCGGGATTGATGCGTGACAAACCCGCAGTGGTACTGACCCATATATTGCCAAGGGTATCTTCGGCCATCCCGCCTATGGCGTTGGTTGCCAATCCTTCCTTGGTGCCGTACACAACAAAACTCACCTCGCCGCGCGGGCTCACCTCCATCCGATTCAAGCCACCACCTTGGGTGCCAATCCATAGGCGCTGTCGGCTGTCTTCGAAAATCGACGTTACCGTATCGTGGCTCAATGAACCCGTTTTGCCAGGGACGCCGCGATAACGATACATCACGCCGTTTTGTCGATTGAGTTTTACCAAGCCGCCGGGTCTCAAGCCGAACCAGAACTGCCCCTGCGAATCTTCAAAAATGGCATTGATATTATCGTTGATCGTGTAAGCATTTCCTTCCGGAATCGGATAGCGATCAAAATAATCACAGGTTTGGCAACGAGATGCCAAACCGCCGCCGGCAGTCCCCACCCACAAGGTCCCTTTGGAATCTACAAAAAGCCTCTGAAGTGAGTTGTAAGGCAGGGATCGCGGATTGTTTTTTTCGTTACGGAAAATTTCAAATGTCTTCCCGTCCGGTTTTAATCTTGCCAGCCCGGTTCCGGTGGCGACCCAAATATTCCCCTTGCCGTCTCGTGCAATATTTTGCACGGCGCCAGAAGGCAAGCTATCGGGCTTGTTCTGGTCGTTAACATATCGGGCAAGTATGCCTTTCCCGATGTCATAATGGATCAGACCACCGCCCTCAAGAACCCCCAGCCATAAAGATGCGTCCTTATCCACGAATAAACCAGGCACTGCCGAACCCGGCAAAGCATTGATGTTTCCTGACTGCGCGGTAATTTCCTGGAAAGTTTCAGTACGGGGAATAAACAGACTTGCCCCGTTCAACCATGTGCCAATCCACATCAGGCCATCGCGATCTTCCATGAGGGACTGGATGCGACTGGAGGCCAATGTCCCACCGAGCCCTTCGTTGTAACGCCATGTCTTGATGGCGGCGTTCGGAGCATCGATACGCGACAGTCCATCGAAGGTAGCTACCCACAGTCTGCCCAGACGATCAAACTGCAAGTCACGCACATTATCGTCAGCCAATCCGTCCCGCCGCCGGATATGTTGGATCAGGCGGCCCGACTCCGAAAACCGATATAAGCCGCTATCGGGACTTGCAACCCATATTTCCTTGCCGTCGTGACTGCGGATTGCAGTTTCAACTTCGATAGTCATCGGCGATTGTGCAGGCCAGGGCACTAACCTCGCCCGTTCGTTGGCGAGAAAGAAAATACCGTTACGAGTTCCCAGCAATAATCCGCCGCGGTAATCGAGCATGGATTTGACCTTGCCAACGGAATCAATGCTGACGGAAGGAACATTCTGGAAAAGCATTTGCTTTTCATCCAGCCATTGCAGAGTAGCGGCATTGGTCGCCGCCCAGAATCGCCTGTTGGCATCAAGTTTTATCGCGCTGATACTGTTGTTGGCGATGTCACCGAACTTACCCCCCGCTTGGAATCTTCTAAAGTCATCCTTTGACGAGTTATAGAGCGCCAATCCTCCTGATTGCGTACCGACCCAGAATCCTTTGGTCGCCGCACGTTCAATCGCGATAATGTGATTGTCGCCCAATGTATTTTCTTGAGCGGTGTCGTTGCGATAGATACGAAACTCATAGCCATCGAAGCGATTGAGGCCATCTTGCGTGCCTAGCCAAACAAAGCCGTCCTGATCCTGATACAAATCACGAACCGTCGTCTGGGACAATCCATCTCCCACACCGTAACGCTGGAAGCGCACTGCATTCAAATCCTGCGCCAGCAAATTTGATGACGTCAACATCATCAACAATGCCATCACCCATACCGCACGTGCAGGACGCATAGAATCTCCCCGAATGACTCAGGCTAACCAGCTTTCAATGCCGGCACAAGCCGCCGAAACAAATATCGGCATAGCAGTGATTTCCTCTGATGCCAGTGCGGGCGCATAATACGCAGCGCGCAAATGCGCTTACTTATAAATATTCTTGTTTGGAGTCTGCCATGTCTGTCGTTATCGTCGGTGCAAAACGCACTGCACTGGGTGCTTTATTAGGTCAATTCACCGGCGTTCCTGCGCCCGTCTTGGGCGCTACCGCGATGAAGGCTGCTCTGGAGCAGTCCGGCGTTGCTGCCGATGAAGTTTCCGAGGTCATCATGGGCTGTGTTTTACCGGCCGGACTGGGCCAGGCGCCAGCTCGCCAGGCGGCCATTGCCGCAGGTATTTCGCTAGCGGCTGGTGCCACGACGATTAACAAGGTGTGTGGTTCGGGCATGAAAGCGGTGATGCTGGGGCACGACCTTATCAAGGCAGGCTCGGCAGAAATTATTGTCGCAGGCGGAATGGAAAGCATGACGAATGCACCTCACCTATTAAACGGCTCGCGTACCGGCATTCGTTTCGGCAGCGCCGAGATGCTTGATCATATGGCATGGGACGGTCTTACCAACCCTTACGACAAGCAGCCTATGGGTGGCTTCGGCGAGTTATGTGCCGACAAATATCAATTCAGTCGCGAAGAACAAGATGCCTTTGCGGCGGAATCCGTACGTCGCGCTCTGGCGGCACAGGCCGATGGCTCGTTTAAAGCCGAGATCGCACCGGTGACCGTATCGACCCGCAAGGGCGATGTCGTTTTCGATACTGACGAACAGCCCGGAAAATGCGATATCAGCAAGATCCCGGCACTGAAGCCGGCATTCAAGAAGGACGGCACCATTACAGCGGCCAGCTCTTCAAGTATTAATGACGGTGCTGCCGCACTGGTTTTGATGGATGAAAGCCACGCAAGCAAAAAGGGCCTCAAGCCTTTGGCACGAATCATCGCCCACAGTACCCATTCACAGGCCCCCGAGTGGTTCACTACCGCGCCTGTTGCCGCCATCGACAAAGTACTCAAAAAAGCCGGATGGACGGTCGCTGATGTTGATTTGTTCGAAGTCAACGAAGCTTTTGCAACTGTCGCCATGGCACCGATGCGTGAATTGGGCATTCCCCATACAAAACTGAACATTCATGGCGGTGCCTGTGCCTTGGGCCACCCGATTGGTGCCAGCGGAGCCCGATTAATCGTCACCTTGATTCATGCACTGTTTAAGACCGGCGGTAAAAAGGGCGTAGCGGCACTTTGTATCGGCGGCGGCGAAGCCACAGCCATCGCAATTGAGCTTGTATGAGGCTGGGATTGGTGACTGGAAACCCCGGCCTGATGCCTTGCTTATAAATCACTTGACTACTGCAAAGATGATGTCATCATATGCGGACGTGCGCCGTATGCGCACGTTTTGTTGTAAAACAATATTGTCCTATTTAACGTCTAGACGAGGAAATACCCATGTCCCTGAATAAAGCCCTGCTCGCATTGGCCCTTGCTGCTGCATTGACCGCTTGCCAAAAAACCGAAGAAGCTGCACCTACCGACGCTGCTGCAGTTGACGCTGCTGCTACCGACGCTGCTGCTGCTGTTGACGCTGCTGCTACCGACGCTGCTGCAACCGTTGACGCTGCTGCTACCGACGCTGCTGCTGCCGTTGAAGGCGCCGCTGCTGACGCTGCTGCTGCTCCAGCAATGGAAGAAAAGAAGTAATATCTTCTTTACCCTGAGTTACAAAGAACCGCCGGTGAAAACCGGCGGTTTTTTTTCGCCTGCACTTCGGAGCCATTAATTACCCTAGGCTGATTCTTGCTTAACGCTTAAACTTGACACTCCTCGCCACGGGCTAGCGCAATGCCAGTTATCACGTCTCTGATCGAACCAAAGTCACCCGAGTTTCAGGAAAATCATGCGTATTTATCCGAGCAGGTGAATGCTTTTGAACAGCAACAGCATCGTATTGCTCTGGGCGGCGGTGAAAAAGCCCGAACAAAGCACACCGAACGCGGAAAGCTGCTACCACGTGATCGCATCACCGCCCTACTCGACCCAGGCTCGCCCTTTCTCGAACTCTCCTCACTCGCAGCTCATGGCATGTTTGACGATCAAGCGCCTTGCGCCGGCATCATTACCGGCATTGGCCGCATTCATGGCAGCGAAGTCATGGTCGTTGCCAACGATGCCACGGTAAAAGGCGGCACCTACTTTCCGATCACGATCAAAAAACATTTACGGGCCCAGGAAATTGCCTTTGAAAATCGTCTGCCCTGCATCTATCTAGTGGACTCGGGGGGTGCGTTTTTACCGATGCAAGACGAGGTATTCCCGGATAAGGAACATTTCGGACGCATTTTTTATAATCAGGCACGTATGTCGGCAGAAAATATTCCGCAAATTGCCGTCGTGATGGGCTCCTGCACCGCCGGTGGGGCTTATGTTCCCGCCATGTGCGATGAAAGCATTATCGTGAAAGAACAAGGCACTATTTTTCTCGGCGGCCCGCCACTTGTTAAAGCGGCCACCGGTGAAGTGGTCGATGCCGAAACCCTCGGCGGCGCCGATGTCCACACCAGCATATCCGGCGTGGCAGACCATCTGGCTGAAAACGATGCTCATGCGCTCGAAATTGCCCGCAATATCGTCGCCAATCTCAATCGCAAAAAAATAATCAGCCTCGCGCTGCAAACACCCAAAGAGCCACTTTATTCGAGCAGTGAACTTTACGGCCTGATTCCCAAAGACACCCGCAAACCCTTCGACATTCGTGAAGTGATCGCACGGCTTGTCGACGGCTCCGAATTTCAGGAGTTCAAGGCGCGTTACGGAAAAACTCTGGTCTGTGGTTTCGCCCATCTGCATGGCTATCCTGTCGGAATCATTGCCAACAACGGCATCCTGTTTTCCGAAAGCGCCCTGAAGGGCGCGCATTTCATCGAGCTTTGCAACCAGCGCGATATTCCGCTTGTTTTCCTGCAAAACATTACCGGATTCATGGTCGGTAAAAAATACGAACACGAGGGCATTGCCAAAGATGGCGCCAAGATGGTGACTGCCGTTGCGTGCTCACATGTACCCAAATTTACCGTCGTGATCGGTGGCAGCTTTGGTGCGGGTAATTACGCCATGTGCGGCCGGTCTTATGGCGCACGTTTTTTATGGATGTGGCCCAATGCTCGCATCAGCGTGATGGGTGGCGAGCAAGCCGCTTCGGTACTTGCCACCGTTAAACGCGATGGCCTAGAAGCCTCCGGCAAAAGCTGGGGTGCCGATGAAGAAGAAGCCTTCAAGGCACCGATACGCGATCAATACGAACGCCAGGGCCACCCTTACTATGCCTCTGCACGCTTATGGGACGACGGCATTATCGACCCTGCCGATACGCGCCGTGTGTTGGGGCTCGCTATTTCAGTTTCGTTGAACGCACCGATCGTGAAATCACGATTTGGCGTTTTCAGAATGTAATTTCTAGGATATTTCATGCTTGTTGGTATTGATCTTGGTACGACTAACTCACTCATCGGTTTTTTTGGCGAAAATGGTCCGGAACTTATTCCGAATGCACTCGGTGAATATTTAACACCTTCGGTTGTCAGCGTGGACGAGAAAGGTGCCATGATGATAGGGCGCGCTGCCCGCGATCGCTTGGTGACCCATCCCCACGGCACCGTTGCCGCATTCAAGCGCTGGATGGGAACGGCCCGTGAAACCCGGATCGGCAACAAGAATTATCGCCCGGAAGAATTCTCTGCACTGGTTTTACGCTCACTGCTGGATGACGCCGAAGCACATTTTGGCGAAAAAATTACCGAAGCCATTATCAGCGTGCCTGCCTATTTTGGCGATGCACAACGTAAAGCCACGCGCGCCGCCGGCGAGTTGGCTGGCATTCGGGTCGAGCGTTTGATCAACGAACCAACGGCAGCAGCCTTGGCTTACGGACTTGAGCAGCGCATGAACGGCTCAACTTTCATCGTGCTTGACCTGGGGGGCGGCACCTTCGACGTTTCAATTCTGGAAATTTTCGATGGCGTCATGCAAGTTCATGCGAGTGCCGGCGACAATAATCTGGGCGGTGAAGACTTCCTGCATCTTTTGATTAAAACATGCTGCATCGATCTCGACATCGACCAGAAAAAAATCAAGAAAGAAGACTTGGCCCAGATCGAAAGCAAATGCGAACGGGCCAAAAAACAGCTGAGCACCCAGCAGGAGGCCAGCATTGAATTGATGATCGACGGACAGGTGAAAAAGTGGACAATTCACCAAGACCGTTTTGAAAGTTTGGCCGAGCCGTTGATCCAGCGTATCCGACACCCGATTGAACGCGCCATGCGCGATGCCAAATTATTGCCGAATCAACTTGATGAAGTCATTTTGGTGGGCGGTTCATCGCGACTATCCTTGATGTCGAAGCTGGTGGCCCGCATGCTAGGCCGCCTGCCCTTGCGCCACGTCGACCCCGATCGCGCCATCGCGATGGGTGCCTGTGTGGTTGCCGGAATGAAAGCACGCAATGTCTCTCTTGAAGAAATCGTGATGACCGATGTATGCCCTTACACACTGGGCGTCGAAATCAGTCGACAAGATCACGGCAAGCAAATATCACACGGTCATTTTTCACCGATTATCGAACGCAACAGTACAGTCCCCGTCAGCCGATCGAGCACCTACAGTCCGATGCACGAAGGACAAGCAAAACTTGAATTAAATGTTTATCAGGGCGAAAGTCCGCTTGTTGCCAACAATGTAAAGCTCGGCCGCCTGGAAGTGGCGCTATCTCCGCGCCTGACGAAAGAAGATAACTCGGTGGATGTCAGATTTACCTATGACGTCAACGGCGTACTGCAGGTCGAAGCAACGGTACTGGCGACTAAAAAAACCTACGAGCTTATTTTGCAGGAAAACAAGGGAGTGCTGACAGATTCTGAAATCCGCGCCCGCCTGCAATCACTGGCAGAGATAAAAATCCATCCGCGCGAAGACCAGGAAAACATCGCCGCCATTTCAAAGGCCGAACGCATTTATGCCGAATGCCTTGGTCAGGACCGGGATGAAATCCAGCATTACCTTATCCAGTTTCTTGGAGAAATCGACAGACAGGACAGACACACAATTGCCAAACATCGCGAGCAATTCAACAAGATACTGACCGACTTCGAGGCGAGGCTTGGCTGGTGAATTGTTTTCGTAAACTTGGCATCAAGCAGACCGCCAGCATTCAGGAAATCAAGCGAGCCTACGCAGGCAAACTCAAACAGCATCGTCCCGACGCAGATCCTATTGGCTTTCAGGAAATCAATACCGCTTACCAATCGGCCATTGAAAACGCGAAACATCGCGATGCCTGGCTGGCAGGAAAGGCTGAAGCGGAAGAGAAAAAGCAGCTTGCGATCGCTGAAGGTACCTACGTTCCGGAAGATGATGATGGCTATTATGATGAAGACGAATACTATTTTTACGAAGACGAAGATGAAGAAGATGAGCAGGAAGTAATTCCCCGGACGGATCTTCGTGAAACTGCTTCAACACCTCCGGAACTTCCAACAACCGAACCCGCCGTACCCTGCGCCATTAGTGCAACCATGCAAGCGGATATTCTGTCCGAGGACGAATCGCCGCAAGACACGGATGAATACATATTCCGCCTGGATGACTTCATCGAAGAGCTGGAAAAGATTTCATCACTCGATGACGACCGGGCATTAAAAAAATGGCTGGATGACCATCCGGATTTGTATTCGCTTTATCTGAAGCACCAGATTACCGAACCACTTATCTCCGCACTGGCGCAGAGTGAAAAACCGATACGCCCTCCGGCCCTTGAAATACTCATAGCTTTTTTCGGACTGGATGCCGTCTCGACAAATCATTACTGGATTGACCGTCAGGTTGAAATGGCGCGGCAAACATCTAGGGTTCACTGGCACGCTGCCGCCATTGCCTTCCAGCGCAGAAGCAGGAAAAGAAATCTGCATGAGCAATGGATAGATGAAAGCCTGCTTGGAAAATCAAACAGATTCAAGACATTTTACCTGCTCGTGTTTCCGGGGCTTCCGACAAAAATAATGGAAGTTGCCAATGAAGTTAGGGATGAACATGGTAATTACAATGCCGAGTTTGTGGATCACGAAAGCTTTGAGTTCTGGGTTAGCCTCAACGACAAAACCAGCATTTCTTCCAAGCGATTGTTGATGGCCTCAATTCGCGCGGCGATATATTCGCTGGGCATGGTCGCATGGCTTAACTTCACTGGCATGGTACAAAATTTTGCCAAGGGACTGGCAATTTCTTTCGGTATTCTTTTCGGTGGCTGGCTGATGATAGCGTTACTTCGTGTCGGCAACTACCGCCTGGATCTATACGTAATTCGCAAACAGACTGTAGACAAGGGTCACATTCTGCTTGCCATTCTGTGTCCAATCCTTGTCATCTCAGCAATGCTATTCGATTCAGACGTAATCAACTACCCCGTCTGGGTACTTACGTTTTTATGCTTCAGCCTGATTACCTCTAATCCGGACAAACAATCCAGACCGGCGGCCTATTTCGCGTTCTTTTCGACCGCGGCGTTTTTCATTTCCGTGTTTTCTATTTCGGTAATGCCCGACGTTTTGTCTGAAAACAAATTTATTCTCTCGGCTCATCTTGGCATTGGCTTAATCGCGGTTCACGATGAAATCTACACCAGAATCCACGACTGCAGTTTTGACGAAACCCGCGAGAGAACGGCATCGCTAGTCTGGGTTAGTTGCACCATGGTGGCATTTGCCTTGGCATCGCTCTGGATCCACTTTCCGTAATTCAGGATTTGTTCGCGAGTGAACAGCCATTGCAAGCAGAACACTTTGTCTTGCAGGCAATGCCGGATGTTTTGCTCATCTCTGCAACATCGATCCCGTCCGCATTTTTCCGCGAAAAAAAATGCCGTACTCCATCGTAAAAGCCAGGCACGAAATGTCTGGTCGCAAATAGCAAGGCAGCGAGGAAAATCACGCCCATCAACGGTGTTTCCAGCCAGATGTAGCTCATAGCCACAACCTCGCCAATTGGTAGGTGATAAACGAGGCCAGATAAGCAAGGGCGAACAGGTAACCCGCCGAAATGAAGACTTGTTTCCATGAATTGGTTTCGCGACGGATAACGGCAAGTGTCGACAGGCATTGCGGTGCATAGATATACCAAACCAGCAATGAAAGAGCCGTTGGAATACTCCACTGCGCGGCAATCAGCGGCGACAAGGCTTGTGCCGCAACATCATCGCCGCCTGAAATCGCATAGACGGTGGCCAGTGCTGCAACGGCCACTTCACGCGCGGCAAGGCCCGGAATCAGGGCAATACAAATCTGCCAATTAAAACCAATCGGTGCAAACAGTGGTTCCAGGAAATGACCTATTTTTCCGGCAAAACTGTAATCGATCGCAGGCAATGTCGCACCATCGGGTGGCGCCGGATAACTCGATAAAAACCAGAGAATGACTGTCAGCGACAGAATAATGCCGGTCACGCGACGCATGAAAATAATCGTACGCTCCCAAAGCCCCATCGCTATATCGCGAGGATTGGGCCAACGATAACGTGGCAGTTCAATTAACAGAGCATGTTCACTTTTGTCTTTGCGGGTTTTCTTTATGACAAAGCTGACCAGCAAGGCGCTCAGGATGCCCGCCATATAAAGCGCGAACAGAACCAACCCCTGCAGATTAAAAACACCCATGACTTCGGTACGCGGAATAAATGCACCGATCAGCAAGGTATACACAGGAAGCCGAGCCGAACAAGTCATTAGCGGCGCCACCATAATCGTCGTCAGTCGATCACGAGGATCCTGGATGCTTCGCGTGGCCATAATGCCGGGAATGGCACAGGCGAAACTCGACAACATCGGAATGAACGAACGCCCCGTTAGTCCGGCAGCAAACATGAAACGATCCAGCAAAAATGCCGCACGCGGCAAATAGCCGGATTCTTCCAATATCAAAATAAAAAGAAATAGCATCAAAATTTGCGGCAGAAATTCCATCACTGTGCCCAAACCAGCAAAAAGACCATCCGTGACGAGGCTGTTGAGCGGCCCTGCAGGCAGTGCGGCACTGATGTTCGAACCCAGCCATGCAATAGATGCCGAAACGGCATCTTGCAAGGGGGCGGCCCAGGAAAATACTGCCTGGAACATAAAAAACATAACGGCCGTCAGAATCAACAAACCAAACACCGGGTGCAATACGATGCGATCAAATTTGTCGCCGTGCGTGTCTGTCTGTTCCGGCGCAGTCACGGCAATCGCCATGACTTCGCGTACCCGCTGATGCAGGTCAGGATGCTTGGGTAGCATGTTCGATGCTGGTGCAGGCAAGTCGAGTTGTTTTGCCAGTGCTTGCGCACCTTGACGTTTCACGGCAATCGTTTCGACCACCGGCATATTCAATTCGCGTGATAAAGCTTGCGAATCAATTTTGATTCCACGGCGCGCCGCTTCATCCATTAAATTCAATGCCAGAATCATCGGACGACCCAATTGCTGCAACTCGAGAACGAATCGAAGATGCAAACGCAAGTTGGTAGCATCGGCAACGCAGACAATAATGTCGGGCAGACCGACTTCATCGATCAACCCCATGCAAACATCGCGGGTAATGGCTTCGTCTGGACTTGAGGGCGTCAAACTGTAAGTGCCAGGCAAATCGAGCACCTGAATCGACCTGCCCTGCGGCGTAATGAATTTACCCTGCTTGCGTTCCACCGTCACACCGGCGTAATTCGCTACTTTTTGGCGGCCGCCGGTCAAACGGTTAAACAGTGCCGTCTTGCCGCAGTTGGGGTTGCCGACCAGAGCGATGTTCATCGTTGGCGCCGCAGCGTTCATTTCGTGTCTGCCAAGCAGATATGGATGCGAGCTGCTTCGTTTCGACGCAGGGCAAATTGTGAACTGGCGATATTGACGAGAATGGGTTCGGCGCCCAGTGGACCGACTGCACGAATCTTGACCAGTTCGCCATTGACGAAGCCGAGGTCCCGCAAACGCTGGGCGATGGCATCGGCTGGGTAAGCGTCATCGACCGACACCACGCTGGCGGTTTGTCCTAAAGCGAGCTCGCTGAGCAACATCCAAGCACCAGGCTAAATGGTAATGATTCCCATTATATAAGCAAATTCAATAAAATCGAGATACCAGGCAAGTTACTAGAGGTAAATTGCACGAGCCTCGAAAAGACAAGCCCGCATCCATCGGATACGGGCCGCGTCAACAACAATCTGCGGGGCAGGACTAGTACATTTCGTACTCAATCTGAAAACGCAATGTCTGGTCAGGTGCATTGTCGTTCAAGCCGATAAGGTATGCGACGTCAAATCCAAACTTGTTGCCGTTCGCAAGTTTCTTTAACCCGAATATGGCGGGGCCGATACTATGCTTGTCGCCATCGCCAAGATGACTAATTTCGCCCAGTCCACCAAAGCCCTGCACACCAAATTCCAAGCTTTGTTTGCCAGTCCATTTCACCTGCCAACTGTAGTCAAGCTCGATGTCATTGCTGGCGCCGCTGCCAACCTGGCGTTCCAGAATTAGATTCAGGTTATTCACGGTATTACGAATTTGCTTTTCGAACATGGGGCCAATTTTTATTTCGTCGGGTCCAGGAGCAAAGCTGTGTTCGTATTCGGCAAACAAGCCAACGTCAACCCAGTGCTTGCCTTGCTCGGTCAGCACGATAATATTTTCCCATTCCCATGCTTCCATCGAACCGCCGAAACCGTTTACACCGGAATATTCCAATACCAATTCGGTCTTCCAGCGATCAGTGACCCCGTATCCGACATCGAAAACGTAGGCATATTCGGATGGATCGGCACTAAAGTCGCGATAACCGCCGCGAAATTCAAACTCTGTCTCGCCCTTCTCCACAATCGGGCGATAAACCTTGTCAGCGGGACCTGCCAGCGCGGTTCCCGAGACCATCATGAACGCTAGTACGAGAATCAATTTTCTGTTTATTTTCATAAAAACCCTTAATTTTGAGCAAAGAAACACATGGCCTGCAGAGCAAAGCCCAAATCCTATGAGAGCCGCAATTTATTATTTGACGATGATGGCGCCCTGAGCTGTCTTCGGATTGAACTCGCCGAAAAACGGATAGCGACCGGGCTTTAACGGGCCAATGAATACCGTGATACGGCCGTTGCCGGCGACGATCTTTTCCCGATTCAGTTCGTGGCTTTCAAACTCTTCCGGAGTGGCATCTTCATTGACAACGATCAACTTGACCTTGGTCTTGGCTGGAATGGTAATTTCGGCGGGCACGAAACGATGATTACGAATCGTTACCGAGTATTCCTTTATAGGCGCTGCGACAACGTAGGCACTGCCTGGAAAAATCAAAACAAAAACAAGTAAAAATCTAGATATATTGGATTTCATATTTTCAGGCCGTAACTTCAGAATTCAGTTCTACTTTCTTGTTGCTGGGCAAGCGAAACAAGCGCATCCCTATCAACATGGCTGATGCAGTAATTGCATAAAACACCAGTTGCATGCCGGTCGGGCTGGCACTGTAGCCAATCAATACGTGAAGTGCTTTGCCCAAAAATGACTCATCGCTCAACAGAAAACTACTATCCCATGCTGGATCCAGCAGGGCTGGAAGAACATCGGCCTGCACCAAATAGCCTGCGGCAGACGCTGCAAGGCCTGCAGCCAATAACACCATCAGTCCATTGGTTGCGTTGAAGAAATGACGCATCGGGATTTTCAGCAGGCCGGCATACATTGCGTAGCCCAGTGCAATACCGCTCATCAATCCGAGCACGCCACCACCAATCATGGGGGCAAGATCGGAGCCACCTACCAGCAAGCCATATCCAAACAAGACGACTTCGGATCCTTCTCGCAAGACTGCCAGTGCAATCACAAACAACAAGGCTGTCATGGGACGATTACCGCTGGTCACATCATTGCCTACCAGCTTCATTTGCGTTGCAAGCTCACGACCGTGGCGTGCCATCCAGACAACATGCCAGCCAATCATCAGCACAGCTGCCAATAGAACACCTGCGTTGAACCATTCCTGACCCATACCGCTCATGGCACCGGCAATCTGATTTGCAAACAACGCAACCAGCAGAGCTCCCAGAACGCCAAGCGCAATGCCGGAGGCAATCCAACGCTCGCGCCCAGGCACGGAGCGTGTGGCAGCCGCAACCACACTGACGATCAATGCAGCTTCCAAAACCTCGCGAAAGACCAAAAGCAAACTGGCTAGCATAAGAAACTCCAAAACCTGTAGCTAATAATAATGATTCTCATTTAGATTGCAAGCGTTAAATGCACTAAAAGGTTAAGATTCGGGGTAAATCAGCCCATTCAGAGCCTTATGAATTCGCAAACCGACGCTAGTCTTTCGATCGAAATGCGTGGCACCGTTGCTTGGCTCGTGATGAACAAGCCGCAAAGCCATAATGCCTTCGATGCCGAACTGATCCGGCAGCTAACCGAAGCCTTGCAGCAATGTGATAGCAACCCGAGCATTCGGGCGGTCATTATTACCGGTGCAGGCTCGACCTTTTCGGCCGGTGCGGATTTGAACTGGATGCGTTCGATGGCAAAAGCCAGCGAGGCCGAAAATCGGGAGGATTCGCTCCGACTGGCCGAGCTGATGCGGACCCTGAATTATTTGAGCAAACCCACGATCGCGCGGGTGAATGGTGCAGCTTATGGCGGCGGTGTTGGCTTGATTGCCTGCTGCGATATCGCGATTGGAATCGAAACAACCAAGTTTTCACTGAGCGAAGTAAAGCTGGGGCTGGTACCCGCGGTAATTTCTCCCTACGTTATTTCGGCGATTGGCTTTCGCCACGCACGCCGCCTGTTTCTAAGTGCCGAGATTTTCGATTCCGCCCTTGCCCTGCGCATAGGCCTGCTGCATGAAACCGTGCCCTATGCCCAACTTGATGAGACCATCGATAAGACTTTGCATTGGCTCTTGAAAGGCGGGCCTTCTGCTCAAACCGAAGCCAAGAAACTGGCATTGAGGGTTAGCGGAAACTCTTTGGAAAATGCCGAAAAAATAGATCAGGAAAACGCAGCACTGATTGCAAAACTGCGCGTATCCGCCGAAGGCCAGGAAGGCTTGAATGCTTTCCTTGAAAAACGTGCCGCAAACTGGGTCTAAGAGCCGGACATGCAGAAGCCCATCATCAATCTTGACCAGTTACAGCCGCGTTTGATTACGCAGCCGCCGGATGAATCACCGGAAAAATACCGTGGCGCCGAAATGGCGGAAATTGCCGAACTTATTGGTGCGCAGCGGCTTGGCTATAACATGACCATCGTGCCGCCGGGAAAAACCGCCTTTCCTTTTCATAATCATTACGGCAACGAGGAAATGTTTTTCATTCTCGAAGGCGAAGGTGAAGTGCGAATCGGCGAAAACCGCTACCCGATTCGTTCCGGCGACTTCATCGCCTGCCCGGTCGGCGACAAACAAACCGCGCACCAGATCATCAATACCTCCGGTTCCCAAGTCATGAAATATGTTGGTGTCAGCACCATGCAAACGCCTGATCTGGTGCAATACCCGGATTCCGGCAAGACCGGCGCTGCGCATTTTCTGACCGATAATACGGCAATAAGAATCCGAAACTTCGAAGAAAACAATGTAGGTTACTGGGAAGGCGAATAAGCAAACATGTTCACTAAAATTTTAATCGCCAACCGAGGTGAAATCGCTTGTCGGATTATTCGTAGCTGTCGACAGTTCGGCATTCGCAGCGTGGCGGTTTATTCCGATGCCGATGCAAAAGCACAGCATGTGAAACAAGCCGATGAAGCGATTTACATCGGTGGTTCGATTCCATCCGAAAGCTATTTGTGCGGCGACAAGATTATCGAAGCGGCAAGGAAAACCGGCGCTCAGGCGATTCATCCCGGCTACGGTTTTTTATCCGAGAATGCAGATTTTGCCGAAGCCGTTGAAGCCGCCGGCATTCGCTTTATCGGCCCAAAGGCCAATTCGATGCGAAAAATGGGCAGCAAAGCCGGTGCGAAGGATTTGATGTCGGCGCATGGTGTTCCGGTTGTCCCCGGCTATACCGGCGAAAATCAGGAACCGTCGCATTTATTAATGGAAGCCGATCGAATCCAATACCCATTGATGATCAAGGCGGCCCATGGCGGCGGCGGCAAGGGCATGCGTATTGTCCGCAGCCATGATGAATTCCTGGCAAATCTGGAATCCTGCCAACGCGAAGCAAAAAACGCATTTGGCCGTGATCGTGTCTTGCTGGAAAAATATATCGAACAACCACGCCACATCGAAATCCAGGTCTTTGCCGATAGCCAGGGCAATACGATTCATTTGAATGAACGCGAATGCTCCGCACAGCGCCGCTACCAAAAAGTGATCGAGGAATCACCCTCGCCTTTTTTGACTGCCGAACGACGCAAACAAATGGGCGATGCCGCAGTACAGGCCGCAAAGGCCATCGATTACGTCAATGCCGGCACGGTCGAATTTATCGTCGGTGCCGATGGCGATTTTTATTTCATGGAAATCAATACCCGTTTGCAGGTCGAGCATCCCGTTACCGAAATGGTGACTGGTCTGGATTTGGTGGAATGGCAATTGCGGGTTGCCGCCGGCGAAACATTGCCACGAACTCAGAATGAAATTAAAACTCATGGCCATGCCATCGAGGTCCGTTTGTATGCCGAGGATCCGGAAAAGAACTTCCTGCCAGGTTCGGGGCGTCTTGAAAAACTGCATTTACCGGCAGCATCAAAAAATGTGCGCCTCGATGCGGGCGTGATTGAGGGCGACACTGTCAGTATTTTCTACGACCCGATGATCGCCAAGATGATTGTCTGGGACGAAGACCGTCCACGTGCATTAGCCCAACTACAAAACGCGCTAGCCTATGCCGACATCAAAGGCCCGAAATCGAATATCGAATTTCTGGAAAAACTGGTACGACATCCCATCGTTGTCAGCGGAAACATTACGACAAATTATCTTGATCAACATTTAGCCGAAGTGTTGCCGCATGCCGAGTTGGTATCGGCACATTTTGTTATTGCCGCCACCCTCTGCGCCCTGCTGGCCGATGAAAAACAAACGCGCCAATCCGCGATGCGGTCCAATGACCCGCATTCGCCTTGGGCGATTGCCGATGGCTGGCGCATCGGCCATGAAAGCCAGCGCAAACTGTGTTTTCAATGGCGGGAACAAAATCTCGATATCTATGCAAAAGGTGCCCAGGGCAATTATCAAATCGATTATAACGACAAGACTTTCCATGTCATTAACGCACAGCTCCATGATGTGACCTTATCGTTTCAGCTCGATGCCATGGCACAGCGCTTTTTGGTGCATGCCGACAAACACAGCATTACTGTGCATGATGGTCAATCAAGGGCAGAACTTGAACGCATCCCTGCTTTCTACTTCGATGAGAGCAAAGCCACTGGAAGTGGCGACCGCGTCGTCGCGCCAATGCCCGGCCGCATGGTGGTCGTCAAAGCTGTGGTAGGTGATGAAGTGAGTGAAGGGCAGGAATTGGCGGTCATGGAAGCGATGAAAATGGAACTCTCCTTGAAATCGCCACGCGCCGGAAAAATTGTCGGCATTTCGGTGAGTGCCGGCGATTTTGTCGAAGCAGACATGTTGTTGATCAAACTGGAGACACTGTCATGAAAAATTGGATGAAAGCCGTTTTTTCGATAGCTGCAATGATTACCGTGCCTGGCTGCACGGGATATGGCGTGACTTTCGAATCTGCACCCGGCACCGAGCTCTCGAACTGTCATCCGGCGCTAGTGGGCGACTGGCGTATCATCGAAGGCGAACGTAATGCGCCGCTGACCGACACAAGTGAATTTCTATCTGTCAATGCCGATTGTTCGAACATTTTCTCGGTGACGATAAAAAATAAACCGGGCAAGTTGGAAACAAAAGTTGACGATCTCAAAAACAATAAAGACCACCTGATAAAGTTTTCGAGTGCTGGAGATCGGGACTATGTCGTCGTAACACCCAAGGAAACAAGCTTCGAGATTTCGCCGGATATCAAACTACCTTCCGGGAAAATCATTTACCTGATCAACCCCGGGAAAGACGGCGTCATTTTAAGAACCGTAGATCTCGATAAAACGGCCCAACTCGTCCTGAAACGAAAAATCAGCGGACAGATGTATTTTGACCTCGACAATCCGGAAACCGGCCAGAAAACTTCGAACATCTATGTGCGTGGCGACGCCAAACAGATCGCCGGATATCTCGGCACACTGGATTTATATTCGGATGATCGTCTGCTGCTGGTTCCCACATCACCTGCCGAAGTAAAACAAATTCGCAAAGCCATCAGGAATTTTCATCCGGACAAACAATCCAAATGAATAATGCCGTTCGCATTGTCGAAGTCGGCGCCCGTGATGGCCTTCAGAATGAAAAAACCATCATCGGCGTCGCCGATAAAATTTCACTGATTAATCGTTTGAGTCATTGCGGATTCAAGACTGTCGAAGCCACCAGCTTTGTCAGCCCGAAATGGGTGCCGCAACTTGCCGATGCAGCCGAGGTTTTTAGCGGCATCGAAAAACTGCCGGGTGTCAGCTATCCGGTTTTGACACCCAACTTGCAGGGTTACGAACGCGCCCGCTCAGTAGGAGCCACGGAAGTGGCGATCTTCGGCGCAGCATCCGAAACTTTCAGTCTGAAAAACATCAACGCCACGATTGATGAAAGCATTGAACGTTTCATACCGATACTCGCGCAAGCAAAAAAAGACGGCGTCAAGGTGCGCGGCTATGTATCCACCGTGCTGGGATGTCCCTATCAGGGTGACGTTCCTATTACCGATGTGGTCAGGATCTCAAAACGTTTGTACGAGCTGGGCTGCTACGAAATTTCGCTGGGCGACACTATCGGCATCGGCACACCGAAAAATGCCCGCGCCATGTTGGCGGCGGTCGCCAATGAAATTCCCATGTCAGCGCTGGCAGTACACTTCCACGATACGCGTGGTCAGGCTCTGGCCAATATTCTTGCCTGTCTGGAAGAAGGTGTGCGCGTGGTGGATTCCGCCGTATCGGGTACCGGCGGCTGTCCCTACGCCAAGGGTGCGAGTGGTAATGTTGCCAGCGAAGATGTGGTTTACATGCTCGAAGGCATCGGCATGAACACCGGCATTGAACTGGATAAATTAATCGATACCGGTCGCTGGCTATCCGACCTTTTGGGCCGTGAAACCAGCAGCAAAGTAAACAGGGCAAGCATTGAATGAGAACACACACCCGTTACCGCGTCACCACTGGCTATCAAGCCAAGTACGACAACCCCATCCGCTTTGAATCGGGTGAGTTGATTGAACTTGGCGGACGCGATTCAGAGTACCCCGAATTTTTATGGGCAAAAGACGAAAAAGGCCGTGAGGGCTGGGTACACCAATCGAAATTTCTGGTCACCTCGGGGAAAAAAGCGGTGACCACGGCTCACTATAATGCAATCGAATTAAATGCAAGATCCGGTGAATTAGTGAGCGCCGAAGAAATGCTCGGCGATTGGTCTTGGTGCCGAAATTCGGATGGCAAAAAAGGCTGGATGCCCAATCACGTACTCGAACGTGTCACCGAAGTTTTGCCATTCGGCATTCGCGCGATAGAAACAAAAGACGATGCGGCTATGGCTGCCATCATTCGCCATGTCATGCCTGAATTTGGCGCCGTGGGTGACGGCTTTGCCATCAATGACCCGGAAGTGGACTGGATGAGCAAAGCGTATTCGGAACCACGCAGTGCCTACTTCGTCGTTGTGATGAATGGCGACGTCAAAGGCGGCGGCGGCATAGCGCCCTTGCTTGGCGGCGATCCCGATACCTGCGAATTGAGAAAAATGTATTTCCTACCAGAGTGTCGAGGTTTGGGGGCAGGAACGGCATTGATGGCCAAATGCCTGCAAGCCGCGCGTATGCACGACTTCAAACATTGCTATCTGGAAACCCTGGACAGCATGAAAGATGCTCAGAAACTCTATGAGCGCAGCGGCTTCAAGAAGCAATACGGCACCATGGGCAATACCGGCCACGGTGGCTGCGATACGTTTTACATCCTTGATCTGTAGGAGGCCGCTTGCGGGCGACCTTCCTGGACGTGTATCCCAAAAGCATCGCCCGCAAGCGGCCTCCTACGGTAAAATGCAGCATCTCAGAGAAAGAGTTCCCCATGCAAATTCAAAACATTCGTGCCGTCATTACCGGTGGCGTTTCCGGCCTCGGCTTTGCCGTTGCCCAGTACATTGTCAAAAACGGCGGCAAAGTTGCGCTGTTCGATATCAATGACGAAAAGTCTGCGACTGCCCTTGCTGAACTTGGTGAAGGAAACGCGTTTTATTTTCGTACCGATGTTGCCGATGAAGCACAAGTCGAAGCCAATATTGCGGCAGCACAGGAAAAACTTGGGGGTTTGAATGCCGCCATCAATTGCGCTGGCATTCTGGGCGCAGGACGCGTGCTCGGCAAAGAAGCACCGATGCCATTGAAACAATTCTCGACCACCGTCATGGTAAATCTGGTCGGCAGTTTCAATGTTGCCAAAGCCGCCGCCAATCTGATGCAGCACAACGACGAACACGCTGATAAAGAACGTGGCGTCATTATCAACACGGCCTCAGTCGCCGCCTATGACGGGCAAATCGGCCAGGCAGCCTACTCCGCTTCGAAAGGCGGCGTAGTCGGCATGACGCTTCCGATGGCGCGTGAACTCGCCCGTTTCGGCATTCGGGTGATGACGATTGCTCCCGGCATATTCTGGACCCCGATGGTCGATGGCATGCCACCTGCCGTGCAGGAATCGCTGAGTGCCTCGATTCCATTTCCATCGCGTCTTGGCAAGCCAGAAGAGTTTGCCGATCTTGTCGGATTTATTTTGCAGAATACCTATTTGAATGGCGAAACCATTCGTCTGGATGGTGCCGTGCGCTTGGCGCCGAAGTAAACCCGAATACCACGTTAATAATCACCACCTATCGCGGCTGAAGCCGCTCCCACATAAAAACGAAAGATATTTATGAAAGCTTACGACATCAAGAAAGGCAATGTAGTCGAACACAACAAGATGATTTACCAGGTGCGCGATATTGAACGCAGTTCACCGCAAGGCCGTGGCGGCAATATGACGTTTCGTTTCATCATGTACAGCGTACCGGGCGGACAAAAACTGGACGTCAGCCTGAAATCGGAAGATGAATTGACCGAAGTCGATTTAATGCGTCGCGAAGCCAGCTTTTCCTATATGGACGGCGATGATTTCGTGTTTCTGGACAAGGAAGATTACACCCCCTACACACTCAGCCCGGCGACACTTGGCGACGCCAAAGGCTACATCACCGAAGGTCTTGAAGACTGCTACGTGCAACTGATCGATGATGAGGCCATCGGCCTGCAATTACCGGTCAATGTCGTGCTGGAAGTTGTCGAAACGCCGCCGGAACTCAAAGGCGGCACTGCGACGAAACGCCCCAAACCCGCCAAGTTAAGCACAGGCATTGAAATCATGGTGCCGGAATACATCGCCAACGGCGAAAAAATTTATGTCAGCACCGTCACCGGTGAATTCGGTGGCCGGGTTGAGACCAAGAATTTCTAGTTTGAATTACCGTAGAAGCGCTCACGAGCGCTCCTACGTTGGCATCGTCGCAGGTTTATCGCACTCGTGAGTGCTCCTACGATCGTTTCAGCCACTTCCTCGCCATGCGGCGAATGCTTTCCTCGGCTTCGGGGTCATCGACTAATTCGCTGATGACTCGCCAAGCCAACGCATGCGATTCATCACTGACGACAAAATCTTCGCCGCCCGTGGCTTGTACCACGAAGCGCACATCGTGATGGTAGTGTTCGGCGTCCGAACCTCGGGCGGGAATCGCATGCCGTTCCAGATCGAAAATTTCCGGCTCGACAACCAAATCCGTTAAACCGGATTCTTCTTCGGCTTCGCGTAAAGCCACCTGCGCCAAATCACTGTCACCATCGGCGTGTCCGCCCAACTGAAGCCAGCGCTCCAATTTCTTATGATGGGTCAGCAGAACTCGCTGGCCATCTTTCGACACCAGCCAGCACGAGCCGGTGAAATGTCCGACGGTTAATGTGCGTTCGCAGCAATTTTTATACCTTTCAGCAAATTTAATCAATAAGGCTTTGGAATGCTGGTTTTCCAGTTCATCTTCGTCGTATTGATTCAGCATGCTCAAGACTTGCTGCTGTGCTGGTGAAAAATTGTCCACGGATGTCCTCTCTAAACTGCTTTTAGGCTTTACCGCAGCGCCCGAAGTCGCGTATGTTACGGCGGTTAGGCATTTTTGTGTGCTTCGTCCACAAGTCGCCTGATTCACTTTCCGGCTTTCGCCGGTTTTTTTGAAAATGCTCTAGGGGAACACAATGATTTTTGACCGCGTTAAACCGCTGGACCAGATTCTGGCAACAGCCGAGAAAAAAGGCCTTTCGCGCCAGCTTGGTTGGTTTCAATTAATGATGCTCGGTATTGGTGCCATTATCGGTACCGGCATTTTCGTATTGACTTCCGTCGCCGCACAAAAGGCTGGCCCGGGAATGATGTATAGCTTTGTTATTGCCGGCGTCGTTTGTGCGCTGACTGCCTTGATCTATGCGGAAATCGCCTCGATGGTGCCGGTTTCCGGTTCCGCTTACACCTATTCTTATGCAGTTCTGGGCGAACTGATTGCCTGGATGGTGGGTTGGGCGCTGATTCTTGAATACGCTATTGCAGCCGGTGCAGTTGCAGTGGGCTGGTCCGGTTACGCTAACGGCTTCTTGCGAGAAATCGGCATGGGACTGCCACTGGCATTAACGGCTGGCCCTGCGGACACCATCACCCTGCCTGATGGCTCGACTGCAAAAGGCGGCTTCAATTTAATCGCTTGCCTGGTTTCTTTATTGGTGACTTGGTTATTGGTCATCGGCACTTCCAAGAGCGCCAAATTCACTGCGGTATTGGTGATTGTAAAAATTGTTGCACTCACTGTTTTCGTTGCACTGGCATTACCTGCCGTCAGCAGCGTCAACTTTGAACCAATGCTGCCCAATGGCTGGGGCACACCACTCTCAGGTGTTGGTGTATTAGGTGCCGCTGCTTCGATATTCTTTGCCTATGTAGGCTTTGATGCAGTATCTACCGCAGCGGAAGAAACCAAGGATCCGAACCGGAATATTCCGATCGGTCTGATTGGTTCGCTCGCCGTTTGTACCGTGTTCTATTTGCTGGTGGCTTACGCAGCCGTGGGTGCCGTTGGTGCACAACCAGGCGGCGCCTTGTCGCAATCGAAAGAGCCATTAGCTTTCGTACTTCGTGAACTGGGTTATGGCCAAATCGGTAATTGGGTGGGTATCGCCGCTATCGTTGCTTTGCCATCCGTCGTATTGATGATGATCTTCGGCCAAACCCGCATTCTATTCACCATGGCACGCGATGGCTTAATGCCAAAAGCATTTGCCTCGGTGCATGAACGTTACAAAACCCCTCATGTGGTGACGATTGTGACGGGCATTGTCGTGTCCTTGTTTGCTGCGGTATTCCCGGTTGACATGCTCGCTGACATTTCCAATTCGGGAACGCTGTTTGCCTTCTTGATTGTTGCCATCGGCGTAATGGCTTTGCGGATTAAAGATCCAAATCGCGCACGTCCATTTAAAACACCCTTCATATGGATCGTTGGCCCACTAGCTGTTGCTGGTTGCGCCCTGTTATTTGTAAGCTTGGGCTGGAACCCAACGATCAAATACTTCCTGTATTGGGCAGTTGCGGGTCTGGTGATCTATTACGCCTTTGCCCGCCGCAGCAGTCATCTGGCGAACGGAACATCGCACGAATAATTTTTTAAATCGTATCTCAACTAAAACGGCGCGATTATCGCGCCGTTTTTTTATTCGTCGATTCCAATGGCACCCGATGAACCATCACTGTCGTCTTCCATCAGATTATTCGGTATCGCCTTATTCGTCTTGGCACCGAGCGCTTTGATTTGCTCGGTCTGCCGGACCAGATTGCCCTTGCCCGAAGACAAACGCTTCAACGCCGAATCATGCGCTTCATTAGCCATCGCCAGTGCTTTTGTCACTTTGTTCAGGTCATTGCAGAACGCGACGAACTGGTCATAAAGCTTGCCGGCTTGATCGGCGATTTTCATCGCGTTGGTACTGCGCTGATCGAGTTTTTGCAGATGCGCCACGGTACGGCAGGTTGCCAGTACGGTGCTTGGTGCTGCCAATACGATGTTTTTATCCAGTGCATAGGTATACAAGGCATCATCGAGACGCAAGGCATCGATAAACGCCGATTCGATCGGAATGAATATCAGCACGAAATCAAGATTGCGCTTATCCGGCAAGGCATCGTAGGACTTGGCCGATAAGCCGTCGATATGGGTTTTAAGGGAACGCACATGCTCTTTCAAAGCCAGTTCACGCGCCTGTTCGGTTTCGGCATTGATGTAGCGGTCGTAGGCCACCAGCGAAACTTTCGAATCGACGACAATCGCTTTGTTTTCCGGTAGAAAAATCACGCAGTCGGGTTGTTTGCGATTATTGTTTTCATCGACATAGGAAAATTGCGAGTGGTAATCCCGGCCTTCAGTCAAACCAGATGCATCCAGAATGCGGCCCAGTACTTGCTCACCCCAGCCGCCCTGGGCTTTGTTGTCACCCTTGAGTGCACGGGTCAGATTGATGGCTTCGTCGGCCATCCGGACATTCAATTCTTTCAGGGTATGAATGCCCTGATTGGTTTGCTGGACGGTTTGTTTGAATTCGAAAATCTGTGTCTTCAGTGGATTCAGCAAGGCATCGAGTTGTTCCTTGTTCTGTTCCTTGAATTTGGCGGTCTTGTCTTCGAAGATTTTCTGCGCCAGGTTCTCGAAGTTTTCTTTCAGCCGTTCTTCGGCGGATTTCAATAACTGGACTTGCTCTTGGCCCGACTGCTCACGCGCCTCCGAGCCAGCCTTCAATGCGGCATATTGCTGCTGCAGAGTCTCGAGGCTTTGCGCTTTCTGCGCCAAACCCTCGTTTTCCGCCACTACTGATTGCAGACGAGCTTCAAGGCCTGCGTTTCTGCGTGACAGATACACCACCACCGCCAGAAACACGATGGCAAGCATCAGGAAAATAAAACCGAGGGCATTAAAAGTCATTGGGCCAAATTCAGAAGAACTTGGCCCATCTTAAATCATTGATGTCTCAAAACCTGCGAGAGCTTTGTACTCAGGCTTTCCTGGCCCACGCGGTGCACCAGCCCTTTGGAGCGACGGCAAAGCCGGCGAATAGAGTGCAAGCTCCGCTAGCAGCGGTGAAGAACTGGCAATTGGCGCAGTTGCTGCCCGGCTTTTTCGTCGGCTCTTTCGAAGTCGCTGCGTCCGGCACATATTTAAGCGCCTTGGCCGTCGCATTGTCGGCAGGCAGTTTCTTCAAAGCTTGGGCAAATGCCTGACCAAATAAAGGCAGGGCAATGGCTGCGGTGGCAGCCTGAAGCATAAAACGACGGCGGGCATTGGCAGTGGTGTTCATGGCTAGGCTCCTTGGGGATGTCGCCAGTTTACGGATTTTTGGTGACCGTAAAGTGATTTGGATCAAGTTGACGCACAGTATTATCGTATCCGTTAAACTTCTATGCATGAACGAATTACCCTACGATCCTGCCAAACTTCACGGCTGCGCCATGGCTCTGGTCGAAACCACCCGCGAGCTCGCGCAGCGCGGCTGGACGCCGGCCACCAGCAGCAATTTTTCCATGCGGCTAGATGATAGGCATGCCGCTATTACGGTATCAGGACGCGACAAGGGCCGACTCACCGAAGCCGACATCATGGTAGTGGACCTGCAAGGCCAACCGGTAGCGACGTCGCAAAGGCCCTCCGCCGAAACCCTGTTGCATACCCATCTTTATGCCCATTTTCCGGAGATCGGCTGTGTCCTTCATACCCACTCGATGAACCAAACCCTGGCATCCCGGCTGTATGCCGCGCAAGGTTTTATCCGGTTCGAGGGCTATGAATTGATCAAGGCCTTCCGTGGTCAAACCACGCATGAAACCCATTACGACTTGCCGATTTTCCCCAATACCCAGGATATGGGGGTGCTGGCAAGACAAGTGGAAGCCAGACTCGATCAGGGTCCGCTTTGGGGGTATCTGATCGCTGGTCACGGGCTTTACGCCTGGGGCCGCGACATGATGGAAGCCCGGCGTCATCTGGAAGCCTTCGATTTTTTGATTAGCTGCGAACTTGAGACAAGGAAATACCGATCATGAGCCGCCTGCGTATTTTTTCCGAACAGGACACCGTCAATCCCATGCTGGTCGCCAATACCCATGATTTTATTGCGGAGCAATTGAAAAAAATCGGTGTGCGTTTTGAACAATGGCATACCGACGCAACGATCAAGCCAGGGGCATCGCAAGAGGATGTCTTTGCCGCCTATCGATCCGATATCGACAAAATCGTGCGGGAAAAAGGCTTCAAAACCGTCGATGTGGTCAGCATTGCCCCCGACGATCCTGAACGTGAAGCAAAACGCGCCAAATTCCTGAACGAACATTTCCACAAGGAAGACGAGGTCCGTTTCTTCGTGGCCGGTTCGGGACTTTTTACATTGCATGTCGAAGATCGCGTTTACGAAATTCTTTGTACCCAGGGTGATTTGGTCGGCGTACCCGATAGCACAAAACACTGGTTCGACATGGGGCCGGCACCCTACTTCATCGCGATTCGCTTCTTCACCGAGCCAGACGGCTGGGTTGGCCATTTCACCGGCAGCGATTGGGCAGAAAAATTTCCGCGTTATGAAATCGGGCAAGCTGCATGAAAACTATCCTTACCGATATTGAAGGCACCACCAGCTCGATATCCTTCGTGAAAGAAGTGCTGTTCCCGTATGCACGTCGCGAACTTCCCGACTTCGTGCGAAAAAATTCGCATGACCCGAAAGTACGGCACTGGCTGGATCAGGTGCAACTTGAATTAGGATCGGAATTCTTCAATGACGAGCACCTGATCGAAACCCTGCTGAACTGGATTGATAAGGATCGCAAACATACGGCGCTGAAAGCCCTGCAAGGCATGATTTGGGTTGCCGGTTACACTGAAGGTGATTTTGCCGCGCATATCTATGACGATGCATCCGCAATGTTGAAACAATGGCATGCCGACGGCCATCGAATTTATGTTTATTCCTCCGGCTCGGTGCCATCGCAGAAATTATTTTTCAGCCACACGATTGCCGGTGACTTGACGCCGCTGTTTTCCGGTTATTTTGATACTGAAATGGGCGGCAAGCGCGATGCTGAGAGTTATCGTCGAATTGCCGAAGAAATCGGCATCGATCCCGCCGAGATTATTTTCCTGTCGGATATCGTCGAAGAGCTTGATGCTGCCGATGAAGCCTGCATGGATACGGTGTTACTGGATCGTCTGAATGATTATCCCGTTCCACGACACGATGAAGCGACGCACGGACATCACCGCGTCGAGTCGTTCAAGGATATCAGTGTGTTGTAAGAGGGGTTTACCATAATTGACTAAGGCTCGGCGTGCTGCAATTTGTAACTCACGGATTCGATAAACCACTCGTCATTCAATTTTGTACGAACATCAATTTGATGCATGCCAGGCGATAAATTTGTCGGCACTGCTGCTCTCCACAAATGCGTTGAAATCATCGCTTCGGACATCAAGTCATAACTACGGAGCCGATCAGACCGCGCATCGGCAATATTGATTTCCAGCACATTCGGGTCGAGTGTCTCGACTCGCAGCATGGGTGTCCATGCGCCATTATCAACCCGGAATTCGACCGGCGTGTCGTTGCGGCCCATAAACACATTCGCAAAGATACCGAAGGCGGGATACGCTTTGTGACGCAAGACTTTCGGAGCAAACAATTGCATTTGTTTGTCGCTACTTGCCCTGGCAACTTGCCACTTCAATATCGGTTTTTCGGCATCCGCCCAGGACAAGCGAGCATAGCCATTGGGCGTGCCGTCCTGCATCAAGGCATCGGGAATACCTTGCGTATCTTTCACGCCGGACCAGAAGGCACCACAGGTCGCACCGACATTGAATTCGTGCAAGGGAGACTTTCCTTGCCAGCCACTATTAGCATCATGGAAAAAATGGCGCTGGGTATGCGAATGGGCAGTCAGCAACAGAACGTTTTCAAAACCGGACAAGATGGAAAACAAACGCTTGCGATCAGCATCGCGAAAAACATGAAGCCGCGGATTGGCATCCGAATCAAATACCGGAACATGCATTGCCAAAATGACCCGGCGGTCTTTTGGAATCGAATCCAGATACGTTTGCATGAATTGAAATTGCGATTCACGGAGTCCGCCGACGTATTTGGCCGGCGTGCCAGTATTGGGTTCGTGTATGACATCGTCCAATGCGATGATGCTGACGCCATCTTGTTCCCAGGCAAACGTGTCCGGGCCGTAATGCCTCGAAAAAGTCTGAAGGGATTCTTCGTCGGTTTGCGCTCCGTAATCCCGGTCATGATTTCCCGACACGTGTAACCACGGCGTCATCAAACGCCTTGTCACCTGATTCATGGACCGATACAACGACAAATTGCCGTGCACGATATCACCCAGCGAGATGCCAAGCTCTGCCTGTGTGTGCCCGATCAGTGGCTCGACGATATCTTTTTCGTAATAGCCAACATCCTGACTATTTTTTGGCTGCGGGTCACCGAAAACCAGAAGATCAAGTTTGCTGTCGGCGGGTGTCGGTTTGCGATTGGGGCGTTTTTTTTTCTGCAGTGCAAAGGCAATGCCACGACTGGCTTTATCCGAATGGATATCGATCCAGAAATCCGGCAAGCCGGCACTATCCAGGGGAACTTGCCAGCCATCGGGTTTGATCACGAAGACGATCGAAGACTCGGATGGAACGAGTTGCCAGCGGCCTTTTGCATCGGTCCTGACGATCGCCAGTCCATCGGAGACTGCGATACCCGGAACTCCTGGCTCGGATTTATCTTGAATGCGATTATTGTTTCGGTCATCAAATACCAGGCCCTCGACAAGGGGTGGCAAAGCGAAACCACTTATCGGCAATGAACCCAGCATGCAAAAACAAAACAGTTTACCGATACTTTGCATACATCCCTCATCGATCAATGCATCACTGATGGCGTTTTTTCAAATTCTCCTGCACCGCATTCCAATCCAAGCCACGGGAGCGCAGCAGCACCATCAAATGATAAACCAGATCGCTGGCCTCATTGAGCAAATCATCGTCGTCCTGCGCGACGGCAGCCAAGGCCGTTTCCACGCCCTCTTCGCCGACTTTCTGGGCGATCCGGCGAATGCCGGATTGAAATAATTTCGTGGTGTAGCTACCTTCCGGCATGTCGGCTTGACGTTTTGCCAGTAAGGCATCCAGATCACCGATGAAATTTTCCGGCGCGCATTCAAAGCAACTCGCACGATTCAAATGACATGTCGGCCCGGTAGGAATGGCCTGAATGAGCAGAGTGTCGTTGTCGCAATCGGCTTCGATGCTCACCACGGAAAGTACATGGCCGCTGGTTTCACCCTTTTTCCATAAGCGTTGTTTGCTGCGGCTATAAAAAATAACTAGATTTTCTTTTTGCGTCGCTTCCAATGCCTCGCGATTCATATAACCGAGCATCAGAACCCGCTGGTTATTGGCGTCCTGGATAATCGCCGGCAATAAGCCGTCTTGTTTATCCCAGTCAAGGGCATCGAAATTTTTATTACTCATGATGATCTCGCTTTACATCCGGACCGGAATATTTTGATCGGCCAATGCCCGTTTCAATGCCGGGATGGGAATGCTGCCGTTATGAAATACCGTTGCTGCCAATGCCGCATCGACGTCGGCCTGTTCAAACACATCGATGAAATGCTGGACGCTTCCCGCACCACCGGAAGCCACCAATGGAATCTGGCATATCGCACGAACGGCAGCCAGTTGCTCGATATCGTAACCATCGCGCGCACCATCGCTGCCCATGCAATTCAATACAATTTCGCCAGCACCGCGTTGCTGGGCCTCGACAACCCAATCCAAAGTGAGTTTGGAAAGCGCCTGTGTCTTGTTTGGATCACCGGTGAATTGTCGTACCCGCCATTGGCCGTCTTCGTCGCGAAGCGTATCGATGCCGACCACGACACATTGCACGCCGAATGCTTCGGCCAACTCACCGATCAACTCGGGTCGCAGCAAGGCTGGCGTATTGATCGACACTTTGTCGGCACCAGCATTGAGTACTGCCGCCGCTTCCCGGACACTACGAATACCGCCGGCAACGCAAAAC
>JAYWIC010000173.1:0-2149 GCA_043789195.1 Arenimonas sp.
CGCGATCTGGCGATGGTGGCCGTGCAAGGTCCGAATGCTCGCGAGAAAGTGATCAGCCTGTTATCGCCCGATGCTGCGAAAGCTTGCGGCAAGCTTGGCAAATTTGTCGCCTGTGAGGCCGATGGCATGTTTATCGCACGCACCGGTTACACCGGCGAAGACGGTTTCGAAATCATGGTGCCGGAAACCAAGGCTGTCGAATTCTGGAATCAATTATTGAATGCCGGTGTCAAAGCAGCCGGACTGGGTGCACGCGATACTTTGCGTCTGGAAGCCGGGATGGCTTTGTACGGTCAGGATATGGATGACGGCGTTTCTCCTTTCGAAGCCGGTCTTGCCTGGACAGTGGCTCTCGACGAAGGTCGCGATTTCATTGGACGTGCCGCGTTGGAAAAACAGAAAGCAAACGGTGTGCCAAGACAGACGATTGGCTTGGTCATGGATGAGAAGGGCGTGCTTCGCCACGGACAACAAGTTTTCACCGCAAGCGGCGAGGGTGAAATTCTGTCCGGCACTTTCTCTCCAACCCTGGGCAAGGCGATCGCACTTGCGCGTGTGCCGGCCGGCGAGCTTGGCAAGGTCGAAGTGGATATCCGCGGCAAACGCTTTGGTCTGCGAGCGGTGAAATATCCATTCGTACGCGATGGTGCGGTGCAAGAAGGTGTTTTGCTCTAAGCCAGTTCCAAATCTGAAAATAAAGTGTCGTGGCAGCTGAAACCTGCCGCAACAATCGTTAAACTATTCCCACGTTATCCCGCCCCCAAACTAGAGATACTGCCATGAGCGAAATTCCAGGCGATTTGAAATTCCTTAAATCCCACGAGTGGGCCCGCATCGAAGATAACGGCAAGATTACCGTTGGAATTTCCGATCATGCCCAGGGCTTGCTCGGTGACTTGGTGTATGTCGAGCTACCAAGCATCGGCGATACCGTGACGATGGGTAATGCCTCGGCAGTGGTCGAGTCAGTTAAAGCCGCTTCCGATGTTTACAGCCCGATTACCGGCACGGTAGTTGCGGTTAACGAAGCATTGTCTGACAAGCCTGAAACCATCAACGAAGACGCCTATGGCGAAGGCTGGATTTTTGTCGTACAGCCAAGTGACATGGAAGAAGTCAATGAACTGCTGTCGCCGGATGATTACGCCGAGTTGCTGGAAGAAGACGATCATTGATCTGTCAGTATCAGGTGATGAATACGACCGGCCGCCTAGCGGCCGGTTTGTTTTTGGATCGTTACATCGCCCGGACAAAGCCATGATGGATATTGCTGGCCCTGATTTTGGCGAGAGTCTCCGATAATCAATTTCGCCTTATCTCGAATATGCCCCCGGTGACATCTTTTGCACGGTTAAACGATTTCTGCCTTCGACGAAGAATCTGTATTTCAGGACACGCCTTTTAACTTCTTGAAACATATTGGCATGTCGATTTAGATCTCCCAATCCGCTTGATTGGAATTAGTTGGCATGAAAATGCAGCTGAAAAAGCTGCGCAGTTTTGCCATTTCGACTTCTAAAAATAAAAAAATCTTCATTACTCGATTTAGCCGGCAGCAGGGTTTTTTTGACGCGTGTTTTTTCAATGACTCAGCTTCATGTTTTGACAAATGGAAAAATCGATAACGCTGGAAGCCGCGTAATTACTGCGTTTTATTTTTTCGATGGATTGAATCGGCAAATTTTAAAACCGGAAAATCATTTTCCGTACTAGCACAAAATCATTCCCGCGGGATGACTGCGGGGAATTATTTTCGGCAAAGGTGTTGACAAGTGAAAAACACCTGATTAGCTTTCGCCCAACAAAGACTTTCTGCGGAAACGAGTGATAACAGTTCAGCCAACAAATCGCATTACCGATTGGGCCCTTGTCCAAGACGTCGATTCCCTGGTCGCTGGCTTCGCTTCCTCTAAAAAACAGATCGCATCCCCAAGGGTGCCGAACTTCTTATACGCTCAAGCTGGAACCAGCCTGGGCGTTTTTATTGCACGACATATTCGCAATGCCACGGCATTGCCATCCAATCTACTGCAGGGCTTCGGCACTGCGGCAGTACATAACGGGAATGTTCCCGCTGTGTTGTACTAACTGGGCTTTACCTAAGCGTTATCTAGCCAACTGACGAGGAGTTGACCATGGCAACTAAGAA
>JAYWIC010000174.1:0-2146 GCA_043789195.1 Arenimonas sp.
GACTTCACTGCGCTGCGAAACTGGATTCGCGAAAATCCATCACGCTCGCCCGATGCGCTTGGCCTGTTGGCCGCTCTGGATACGCTGGAAAAACAACCGGCCTGCAAGTCCTGTCTCGCCGATATGAAAACCCAACTCTGGCCGATGTTGCCGAAACCTGCCGCGCGTCCGCAACAAAGAACCATGAATGATAAAAATGGTCAGCAATATCTGGACGCCCTGAAGCAGGAGCGCCGACCATGACGATAAATCAGGTTTGCCTGCTGATATTGGTGTTGGCGGTCGTATTCGGATCGATACGTTTGCTGGTGTCCTTTTGGCGTAGTGAAAAATTATTGCGTCCGAAAATCTGGCGCGTATGCGCGATTTTGTCACTGCAACTCGCCAGTGCGGTCTTGTTGTATTTCACCTTATTTTCGCCGCCGACTTACACCAGTGCCGAACGCCTGGTGGTCTTGACCGCCAACGCCGGCGACTACGGTAAAAACAGTCGGGGCCGCGTGCTCGCTTTGCCGGAAGCAAACGCATCGATGGAGATTGAATCAGCACCGGATCTGGCAACGGCCTTGCGGCGCTATCCCGGCGTGAATCATGTGAAGATTATCGGTGCCGGCCTTGGCCCGCGCGATCAGGACGCCGCACGCGGTGTATCGATCGAATTCACGCCGGCAGCCTTGCCGAAAAAGCTGGTGGAATTGTTGCTGCCGCAAAACGTCTCCAGCGGTGCACGCTGGTCGCTGCGCGGCAGAGTCAATCAAGTTAGCAATGCCCGCATCGAGTTGGTCGATCCGGGCAATGTTGTTGTTGCCAACACCCTTGTTGATAAAGATGGATCTTTTTTGTTGTCCGAAACTGCCCGTACCAGCGGACTGGCGATGTATCAACTGAGAATTCAGGACGTGCAAAAAAATCTGGTTGAAACTATTCCTCTGCCTTTGAATATCATTCAAGACCCGCCATTGAAAGTTTTGAGTCTGTCCGGCGGACCAAATCCGGAATTGAAATACTTGCGTCGCTGGGCGGTCGATGCCGGCGTCGAATTGCAAAGCCAGATCACTCTGAGTCCCGGCGTGCAGATGAGCAATGCCGCGATCTCGATTACGTCGGCTAGTTTGCGTGAGGTAGATGTCTTGCTACTCGACGAGCGCGTCTGGAGCACGATGAGTCGCAGCAGCAAGCAAACCCTTATCGAGGCTTTGCGAGGCGGAATGGGTGTGTTGATTCGCATCACGGGTCCGCTGAATCCGAATGATCGCAGCGAACTGCGCTCACTAGGTTTTTCGGTAAGCGATGCCAATATCGTGCAGGGCGTCAAATTGAATCTTGATGGCGACAGGAAAACCCAGCCAACGCTTAATCGTCGTCCGATTCGCGTCAACAGCGTTGATGCCGTTAACTTGTTGCAAGACAATGCCAATAATCCGCTGGCACTCTGGCGAGCCGAAGGCCGCGGACGCATTGGCCTGATCTGGCTAACCGATAGCTACCAACTGGTGCTAAGCGGCAAGGCCGATGCGCATGGGCAGATTTGGCGCGATGCCATTTCCAAACTGGCTCGCACACGCAACGAAAGCGCGATGCATTTGCGTGATTCAGAAGTGCGTATTAATCAAAGAGTCGTGCTGTGCAATATTTCCGCGAAAACCTATGTGCAGGAGTCCGATGCCGGCATCGCCTATCTGCTTCCCGAAGCCTATGGCCACAATAAGAACTGTGCCGCCTTCTGGCCGCGAGTCGCTGGCTGGCATCTCGCCGTCTCGGAGAATGCCGAGCTGCCATTCTATGTTCGCGATATCGATGAAACGACCGGGCTGTATGACAATGCCATTCGCGAAGCCACACTGTTATTGACGGCCAGACAAGCCGATGTAAATAACACCAGCCGCATACCGGCGCCCGGTTCACCCTGGTCATGGTTTTTGGTCTGGCTGTTGATCACCTCTGTCTTGTGGTTGCTGGAAAGATCGAAACTGGGCACAAGATAATTCAATACGTAGGAGCGTCCTTTAGGCGCGATAGATCTGGCGTGATGTTTCGCGCCTAAAGGACGCTTGTGTCTGCAATATGTACTACTGTGAAAGTGAGAGCAGAGTACGGCAAGCCGGTAAGGCGATGTGCTTAAAGCACGAGTAGGAGCATGAGCTGC
>JAYWIC010000175.1:0-7530 GCA_043789195.1 Arenimonas sp.
CGCAGAGTTGACTGCATTGGCGAGCGGGTCGAGCATCGGCTTTCCGTTACTACTTCCTTCGTCTGCATCGGCAAGAATAATGCCGTCGCGATCAAAAACGATGGCGTAAACCACACGATGCCGCTTTTTAAGCGATTGCAATTTGACTTTGAGAAGTTGCAAATTCCGGCTACTGGTCGCTTCGGCGAGATCGGTAGCCGTGCCGTCAATCAGCGACTCGCTTTTTCGTTTCAGATTTTCCTGATCGATTCCGCGCATGGCGGTTTCGGTCAATTCGAGCATTTTTCCGTGGTTGGTTTTTTCGTTCATCCACAGCACAGAAAAAATAATAACCACCAGCACCATCATCAGGCCCAGGATGCCGAGCATTTGCCCGCGCAAACCCAAACCCAACCGCCAACTCCCCTGTTCCCGAACCAGTCTCATGATGTCAAGACTAACCGAGTATGAAAAATTTTTCCCGACCTCATTTTTCCGGGGACTCCGGACGAGCCAGTTTCAGCATTCGCTGGGTATCGGAAAAAAGCCCACGAAGGATTTTTATTTCGCGTACATCCATATTGGCCCGCAAATAAAGCCGCCGCAGACGGGCTGTGACCATTTCCGGTGCACGGCCCTTGTGGAAATCGACCTGTCCCATCAGCTCGCCCAAATGCCCGAAGAATCGCTCCATATCATCGTGCGTTGCTGGCATTGCGTCCGCTTCCATCATGGTTTTAGCCGGCAAGTTGCCCGGTAGTTCAGACTCTACCCGAGAGGCAAGCCATGCCATTCGATATTCATAGGCCAAAATCTGGACGGCAGCCGCTAAATTAAGGGAGGCATAATCGGGATTAGCGGGAATGCAAACCGTGGCATGGCAGCGCTGTAAATCCTCGTTTTCGAGGCCCGTCCGTTCGCAGCCAAACACCAGTGCCACCTTGCCAGCTAGTGATGCCTGAAGCAATTGCGATGCTGCCTCTCTGGGCATAAATTCCGGCAATGGCACTTCACGTCGGCGCGAAGAAGTGCCAATGACAAAATGACATTCGGCCACGGCTTCGGCCAAACTCTCGTGCACGATAGCCTGATCCAGCAAATCGGTCGCACCCGCCGCAAGCGCACTCGCTTCAGCGTGCGGAAATTTGTGCGGCTTCACCAGATGTAGTTCGTCCAGGCCCATCGTTTTCATCGCCCGCGCCGAAGAGCCGATATTTCCGGGATGTTGCGTACCAACAAGAACAATTCGCAGGGAGGATTTCATCGGCATATTTTAAGGCTTTTGGCGGGCTTTGAGCGAAGGCTCCAAGTTCAATCTGCTATAATTCGCCCGCCACGGCACTGACTGCGGCATGTTCTCAACACAATTTACGTTTAGGCGGGACTATGCAAAACCCAGTCATTACTGTCATGACCAAAGCCGCGCGGATGGCCGGTACCGTGATGTTGCGTCATATGAGCAAGCTCGCCAGCTTGAATATCGTCGAAAAAAGCCCACAAGACTATGCCAGCGAAGTCGATGCTGCGGCAGAAAAGGAAATCATCAAGGAATTGCGCCGGGCCTACCCGGACGTCGCGATTTTGGCCGAAGAATCCGGCGCCATGGGTACGGGCCGCCAAACTTTCGTGATAGATCCTCTGGATGGCACGTCAAACTATCTTCGCGGCTTTCCCCATTTTTGTGTTTCGATTGCCCTGGTAGAAAACGGCGAGCCGATTGACGGCGTTATTTTCGATCCTTTGCGCAATGAACTGTTTACCGCAAGCCGTGGTGCTGGTGTTCTGCTCAACGACAAAAAAATGCGAGTCGCCGATCGTAAAGACCTCAATGGCAGCATGTTGATTACCGGTTTCCCGCCACGCGAACGCATGCGTCTGCCGGCACATCTGCAAGCTTTGAATGAATTGATGAAAACCGCCGAAGATGTTCGTCGCACGGGATCTGCTGCTCTGGATCTGGCTTATGTCGCCTGTGGTCGCGTTGACGGCTATTTCGAAGCCGGCATCAAGCCCTGGGACATTGCAGCCGGCATGTTGATGGTGCGCGAAGCCGGTGGCCGTGTTTGCGACTTCAAGGGCCGCAGCGATAAATTGCTCAACACCGGACAGATCGTTGCCGGTAATCAGAAAGTCAGTGCCTTGCTGCAAAAATCATTGGTGGATTCGGGATACGCCGCCGCGTTTACGTAATGTGGGGTGGGCATGGCCCATCTTGAGAAGACAATAAAAAACCGCGCATTGCGCGGTTTTTTATTGAACGACTGACACCGAGAAGTCGCTTATGGGCGACGTTCCAGTTCTTCGAGATCTTTTGCCTTCGGCAACAGATCCTGCTTGCTGACACCCATCCACAATAGCAGCGTACACGCCACGAAGATGGACGAGAGCGTACCAAACACGATACCGATCATCTGCGACTCGGCCATGCCTTCCAGCGATGCACCACCGTAGATGTACAGCGCCAACACCGTCAGGAAAGCAACGAATGAAGTGATGATGGTGCGGGAAAGAGTCTGGTTGACCGAACGATTCATGACTTCCGCCGGCGAAATACGTTGCAGATTCCTGAAGTTTTCACGTACGCGGTCAAACACCACGATGGTGTCGCTGATCGAATAACCCATCACTGACAAAATACCGGCCAATACGGCGAGATCGAGTTCATGCTGTGTAATGGCAAACCAGCCTGCTACCAAGACAACGTCGTGCAGGGTCGTGATGATAGCGGCGACGGCAAATTTCCATTCGAAACGCGCCGCCACATAAATCAGGAAGCCCAACACCACGAAGATCGCGGCTTTAAGCCCGTTCCAGGCCAACTCGTTACCAATTTGCGGGCCGACGTAAACGCTGGGGAAGACCGCGCCGGGATTATCGGAAGTTTGTGCTGCTTTGAGCACCTTGTCCGAAAATTCCTGAATCTTCTTGGCATCATTATTTTCATTGTTCAAACGCATGCGGATAACAATATCGTTACCCTCGCCAAAGGTGCGAACCTCCGAATTCGGGAATCCGTTCTTTTCAAGGCGCTGACGCATTTCTTCGACATTCACCGGTTTTTCGAATTTGATCTCCGTCATCGTACCGCCGGTGAAATCAAGTGCGTAGTTAAACCCTTTCGTGGCCATTGCACCGATTGCCACTGCCATCAAGGTAGCAGCAACGATGAGCGACACAATGCGCAAACGCATGAAATTGATATTGCTATTAGAAGGAAAAAGTTCCACATCGCCTCCGGTGCGATTAAATCGACAGGCCAGTCATCTTGCGACGACCGCCATAAATCAGGGTAGAAATGCCGCGCGACACCGACACTGCGGTGTACATCGAAGTCACGATACCGATGATGAGAGTGATACCGAAACCGCTGATGGGGCCTGAACCAAATACCGCCATCGCAACACCGGCCAGCAAGGCCGTGATGTTGGCGTCGGCAATCGTGCCGCTGGCCTTGTCATAACCTGCCGCGATACTGGCCAGCGGTGTGTTGCCGAGTCTGAGTTCTTCACGGATACGTTCGTTTATCAGCACGTTCGCATCCACCGACATACCCACGGTAAGCGCGATACCCGCGAAACCCGGCAATGTCATGGTGGCTTCAAAGAACGACAGAAGCGCGACAACCATCAAGAGGTTAAGCAGCAAGGCCAGATTGGTGATGACACCAAACATCTTGTAATAGATGACGAAGAACACCAGCACGAAAGCAAACGAAAATACGACGGCTTGAATACCGCGCTTTACGTTTTCCGCACCCAGACTGGGGCCAACGATGCGTTCGGAAACAATATCCACTGGTGCTGCGAGCGAGCCGGATTTCAATTGTTCGGAAAGCTTTCTGGCTTGGATGGGGTCAAGACCAGTGGTGATGAAGGTGTCGCTGAAAACACCATTAATGGTCGCGGTATTGATAACAAATTCTTCCGTGACCGAACCACGTATGGCCTTGCCGTCGACGATGCGGGTAATCGGTTTGCGCTCGATATACACCACGGCCATTGGTTTTCCGACATTACGCTGGGTATGGGCAAACATTCGCTTGCCACCGGCCGCATTGAGTTTAATTTCAACGGCTGGAGTACCCGATTTTGAATCCACTGTTGGAGCCGCGTTAACCAGTTGGTCACCCGACACGATAACGCGCTTGGAGAGGAGTACCGGAATATCGGGGTCCGATGGATTTTCTTTGCGCATGATGTAAACGCGTGAACCCAGCGGAGCAATGCCGCCATTCATGGCGCCGAAGGCATCGCCCTCGACCACTGCGCGATATTCCAGCGTTGCGGTGGCACCCAGCAGTTCTTTAGCGCGAGCGGTATCCTGGATGCCAGGCAATTGCACGATGATGCGGTCATCGCCCTGGCGCTGGATGATAGGTTCACCCAATGCCGCCATCCGGTTTCTGATGGTGATGATGTTTTTATCAATGGCATCGGTGGCGATCGCGTTCAACTCTTGCGCCGTCAATGTGACATTGATGCTCAAAGCATCGGCGCCATTATTAAACGAGAGCGCAGGTAGCGATGATTTCAGAAAACTGATCGCTTTGTTTCTCGAATCTTCATTGGCCACAATAATTTTAATGCTGCTTGCCGTATTGGAGATATCCGAATACGCAATTTTGTTGGTCGAAAGTATATTGCCGATATCTTCCGCATAAATACCAATGCGTTTTTCCTTGGCAGCCGCTTGGTCCACCTGCAGCAGGAAGTGCACGCCACCACGCAAATCAAGACCGAGCGTCATTGGCTTGGCGCCTATCTTGGCCAGCCAGGCCGGCGCTGTCGAGGTCAAATTCATTGCGGCATTGAATTGGGAACCCAGCTCAGGACGCAAAATGTCGGCGGCCTTCAATTGGGAGTCGTTATCGGTCAGGCGCACCATGATGTTGTCGCCTTCCAGCGCAACGCTTTTGTACTCGACGCCCTGCGCTTTTAGCAAGCCCTGCACTCGCGTGACAAGAGCCGCATCCACCGGCGTTTTACCGGCGGCGGCAACTTGCACCGAGGGATCTTGCGGGAAAACATTCGGCAGCGCATACAAAGTGCTTAGCAACAGCACGATCACGATCAATGTGTATTTCCAACGGGAAAATTCAAGCATGGAACACCATTAAGGCCTTCAGGCCGACAGTAAAACGAATAGGAATTAAGCGGACTTGAGCGTGCCTTTTGGCAGCACGGCAGTGATCGCGTTTCTTTGCAGTTTGATTTTGGTGTTTTCGGCAATTTCGACCGTAATGAAGTTGTCGCCAAGATCATCCACTCGACCGGCAATGCCGCCGCTGGTGATGACTTCGTCACCCTTGCTCAATTGACTGATCAGTTCGCGGTGTTCTTTCTGGCGCTTCATTTGTGGGCGGATCATCAGGAACCACATCACCACAAACATCACGGCGATCATGATCAGGGGACCAAAACCACCACCGGCGGGAGCAGCTGCGGATAGTGCGGCGGCAGGCGAAATGAAGAAATCAAGCAAGGACATAGTTTTTCTCGTAGATGTAAGTGAATCAAAGCGTGCAATTATGCCAGAGCGACCGGCTTAACGCATGGGTTTAAAGGACTTGGAGCTCGCTTCAGCGGTTTTCAACCCGTCTGAGGGCATAAAATTCAGACCGGAACTCCTCAAAACGGCCTAATTCTATTGCCGACCGAATTTCCCGCATCAATTCCTGGTAGTAATGCAGATTGTGAATCGTTGCCAACATCGAGGCCAAAATTTCATTGCAACGATCCAGATGCCTTAAATACGAGCGCGTATAGCCGGTGCGGCAGGTGTAACAGGCGCAACCGGGCTCGATTGGCTGCGTGTCTTTTTCATACTGGGCATTGCGGATACGCACCTGACCGAAATGGGTAAAGTAATGGCCATTGCGGGCATTGCGGGTGGGCATCACACAGTCGAACATATCGATGCCGTGGGCCACCGCCTCGACGATGTCTTCGGGCTTTCCTACACCCATCAAATAACGGGGTTTATCTTCGGGCAATTGCGGGCAAATGGCTTCGAGTGTGCGTTCACGTTCTTCCGGCGGCTCGCCAACGGCCAAGCCACCAACGGCATAACCGTCGAAATCAAGTTGCTTCAAGCCGTCTGCCGATTGCGTACGCAAATGCGGATACACCCCGCCCTGCACGATGCCGAACAAAGCCGCATCGTTGCCTTCATGGGCTTTTTTTGATCGCTCGGCCCAACGAAGACTCAGCTCCATCGATTTTTTCGCAACGATTTCGGTTGCCGGGTAAGGCGTGCATTCATCGAAAATCATCACGATGTCAGAATTGAGCACCTTCTGGATATGCATGCTTTCTTCGGGGCCAAGAAATACTTTTGCACCATCGGTGGGTGATGCAAATGTCACGCCCTGCTCGGTAATCTTGCGGCGTTTGGCGAGCGAAAAAACCTGGAAGCCGCCGGAGTCTGTCAGGATCGGCTTATCCCACTGACAAAAACCATGCAGACCTTCATGCGCAGCGATAACTTCAAGCCCTGGGCGCAAATACAGATGAAACGTATTCCCCAGAATTATCTCGGCGCCAATTTCTTTCAGTGATTCCGGCAACATGGCTTTTACCGTACCGTAGGTGCCAACAGGCATGAAAGCCGGGGTTTCCACGGTACCGCGCGAAAAATGCAAGCGACCACGTCGTGCTTTTCCGCTACTGGCAAATTTTTCAAAGCGCATGCGACTCATACAATCTCTTTCTATTATTTATTTTTGTGGATACAACAGCATCGCATCGCCATAAGAAAAAAACCGGTAACGCTTTTCAATCGCATGTTGATATGCCGCCATGATTCGTTCCCGACCCGCAAACGCCGATACGAGCATCATCAGGGTGCTTTCGGGCAGATGGAAATTGGTGAACATCGCATCCACCGATTTAACTTTGACGCCGGGAAAAATAAAAATCTGCGTGTCATCGGCATACGGTTTTACTTCGCCGTCGCGATACGCCGTTTCAAGCGCACGCACGACCGTGGTGCCGACCGCGATGACTCGCCCGCCACGCGCACGTGTTTTCGCAATCAGGCCGCACAACTCGGCACCGACATTCAACCATTCGCGATGCATCGTGTGTTCCTGGATGGTTTCGGTCCGCATGGGTTGAAAGGTGCCCGCGCCCACATGCAGGGTAATGTGGCCAAACTCGACGCCGATCGCCTTCATTTTGGCGAACAGGTCCTCATCGAAATGCAGGCCTGCTGTCGGGGCCGCAACAGCCCCCGGCTGTTTGGCAAAGACTGTTTGATATCGAATATCGTCGGTAATATCGGCATCACGCTGAATATAGGGCGGCAATGGCATGCGCCCGGCTCGAAGCAATACTTTTTCCAGCGGTTCGGTGGTTTCGAAACGCAGTCGGTAAAATTCACCCTCGCGTCCCAGCACGGTGATTTCCGTGCCTTCATCCAGAATGATTTTCGAATCGGGCTTCGGCGATTTACTGGCACCAATCTGGGCCCTGACGTCGTGCCCACCGGTGATTCGTTCCAGCAGGATTTCAACGCGACCGCCGGATTCTTTTTGGCCATACAAACGAGCGG
>JAYWIC010000176.1:0-2135 GCA_043789195.1 Arenimonas sp.
TGGTCGCGTTGCAACAGGCTGGTCTGGGTTTTAATTTTTAGGATGGCCTCTTTGCAGCGATTGAATTCGTCGTGAATTATTGTGAAGTAGTGTTCGTGGTCATCTCCGGCCAATAGCGAATAGCGTTTGAAGATGGCCATATCGGATTTCGCCAATACCATTTCGATGTCATCGAGCAGGGTTGCAAAAAACGGCCAGTCTTTTGCCATTTCCGACATCGTGTCGTGACCGTGCTGTTCAATAGTGATGGTCAGTGCGGTGCCGACACCAAACCAGCCGGTCAGGCCGCAGCGATTCTGGCTCCAGGAAAACACCCAGGGAATCGCCCGCAGGCTTTCGACGCCGCCTTTATTGCCGCGTCGCGATGGACGCGAACCAATTCGCAAACGTTCAATCACATCAATCGGTGTGGCGGCACGAAAATACGCGGCGAAGTTCGGGTCTTCGTGCACGAGCGCACGATAATTTTTTCGGGCCTCGTTCGCCATTTCGCTTGCGAGTTTACGCCATGGATTTTCACGTGGTTCGATCACGCGTGGCCGCAAGGTCGCACGCAGAACGGCGCCGGTCATTTGTTCGAGATTTCTTTCGGCCAATGCGCGCACGCCGTATTTGCGATGGATGACTTCCCCTTGTTCGGTTAATCGTAAGTAGCCGTCAACCGATCCGCGTGGCGATGACATCACCGCACGCTCGGTCTTGCCGCCACCGCGACTGGCCGAACCGCCGCGACCATGGAAGAAAACAATGCGGACACCACTTTCCTTTGCCAGTGTGGTCAATGCCACTTGCGTGCGTTGCAGGGCCCATCGAGAAGCGAGAATGCCGCCGTCTTTGGCGCTGTCGGAATAGCCGAGCATGACCATTTGTTTCATGCCGCGCTGTTGCAAATGCTCGCGATAGACTGGATCGGCAAATAGCGAACGCAGACTGGCTTCGGAAGCTTCCAGGTCCGCAACGGTTTCGAACAGCGGAGCAACATCCAATGCGATATTGTTTTTGTCGTCGCTAAATCCGGCGATACGCGCCAGGGCCAATACTGCCAATGCATCGGCTGCACTGCGGCTCATGCTGACAATATACGGACCGAAGGCATGGGCACCAAAACGTTCGCGGCCATCGCGCAGTGCGCGGAAAACATCGAGTACCGGTTTCGTTACGGTGGATTCTTCTTTTACCGACAATCCATCGCGAATTAGTGCATGCAGAGTCGGTGCACGTTGTTCCGGTGTTTGTTGAGCGAAATCCTCTTTCGCCAATAATTCGGATAAGGCGGCATCGTGGATCGCGGAATCCTGACGCAAATCGAGCGCGGCCAGATGGAATCCGAAACATTGTGCCCGCCTAATCACCCGGCCTAGGCCAAAACGTCCGGCGTGCTCGCCGCGATGTTGTTGCAAGCTGGTGTCAATCAAAGTTAAGTCGTCAATCAATTCATCGACACCGGCGTAAGCGGCATCGGTGTTGCGTGAGGTTTCAAGCAGGCGCGCTTCGATCAGTCGCAATAATTCGCCGTAAGGCATATCGGCACGGCGCTCGGAAAGACGCGCGGCCATCTGTGGAAATGTCTGGCGATAAAACTCGATCCTCCGCAACACGACATCATCAACCGCGACGCGAGGCATCGATTGCGTCAACACCGTTCGCAATTCGAAAATATCGCGTCGGTAGGCATTCAACACCATCTCGCGTTGCGAGTTCAGCGTGTCGAGCATGGTGCTGGCGCCGACATTCGGGTTGCCGTCCATATCGCCGCCGACCCAGGTCGAAAACCGTAATACATTCGGCAACCGTGGGCAGGAACCGTAGGTCGCGGTCACGGCTTCTTCGAGGGCTTCCTGAAAGGTCGGCAAGACCCGATACAAAACTTCGGACAGGTAGAAACCGACGTGCTCCATTTCGTCTTTCACGCTCGGCTTGACTGCCGCCATCTCGCTGGTTTGCCATGCCGAGGTCAACGAGACGCGAATTCGTTTGCGACCCTTGCGGCGTTCGTCCGGCGTCAAGGCACGATCAATATCTTCGATCAGACGACGTACGACATCGCGCTCCTTGTCGAGCAGTGCACGCCGCACGGCCTCGGTGGGATGCGCGGTGAATACCGGTTCGATATGCAGACGCTGCAGTACTTCGAT
>JAYWIC010000177.1:0-7492 GCA_043789195.1 Arenimonas sp.
CTGCGCCATGTTTGAAGCCGTACATGGCTCTGCACCCGACATAGCCGACATGAATATTGCCAATCCGTCGGGCTTGTTGCAATCAGCGGTGATGATGCTGGTACACCTGGGTAGAAACTCAGCCGCCAGCAGGATACAGAATGCCTGGCTTTTGACGCTCGAAGAAGGACTGCATACCGCTGACATCTATCGCGATGGCATCAGCACGCGAAAGCTGGGCACGCGTGAATTTGCCGAAGCCGTAATCGAACGCCTGGGAAAAACACCACAGAAACTAGCTGCGGTGGATTACCCGGAGCAGACCCGCGAGCACAATAATCGCCTGGATATATCTCCGTCACCGACCTATAAATCCGTGAAAAAGCTGGTGGGGGTGGACGTCTTTTTGAACTGGGATAAGGACGAACGAAATCCGGAAAGCCTGGGTCGGCAATTGGAGAACATAGCAGGCCCCGAATTCAGGTTGTCATTGATTACCAATCGTGGTGTAAAAGTCTATCCTCAAGGCAATCACCAGACGATCTGCGCCGACCATTGGCGCTGCCGCTTTCTGCTAAGTGGCAATGAGAGCAATAACCACGCAATTGGTGATCTATTGGCACGTATTACCAACGATTCACTAGACGCGGTAAAAACCGAAAATCTCTATGAGTTTGATGGTATTCGCGGCTATTCACAGGCGCAAGGTGAATAAATCAAGGAATCGTCTGAACACTATTGGATAGAAATGGTGTTCAGTTTTTCCCGTTGTGCTTGCGCACAATCAACATCGCAATTTCCAGCGACTGCTCATAGTTCATGCGCGGATCCACCGTGCTTGTGTAAGCACGCTCCAGATCAATCTCGGTCAATTCACGCGCGCCACCCAGACATTCCGTGACATTTTCGCCTGTCAACTCGAGATGCACACCGCCTAGCCTTGAACCGAGCGCGGCATGAACATCGAAACTTTGATCCAGCTCGCTGCGAATATTATCGAAGCGGCGGGTCTTATAGCCATTTGACGTGCTTTCGGTATTGCCGTGCATCGGGTCGCATACCCACAGTACTTTTTTGCCTTCGGCCTGGACTGCCTTGACCAAAGGCGGCAGTTTCTCGGCGACTTTCGTTGCACCCATGCGCTGGATAAAAGTGAGACGGCCCGCCTCATTTTCCGGATTCAGGACATCGGCCAATTTCAATAATTGATCCGGTGTTACCGAAGGGCCGATTTTGATCGCAATCGGATTGCGGATGCCGCGGAAGTATTCTGTGTGGGCGCCATCAAGATCGGCTGTACGCATGCCAATCCAGGGAAAGTGCGTTGATAAATTGAACCAGCCATTCTGCCGCGGCACTTTCCGGGTTAACGCTTCTTCATACGGTAGCAACAAGGCTTCGTGCGAGGTGTAGAAATCAGCGCGATTGAGATTATGCAAATTCACACCGGAAATCGTTTCCATGAAACGAACGGCATCGGCAACTGCAGCCACCATCTTGTGGTATTCATCCGACAACGGTGAATGGCTTACCCAGTCAAGATCCCAGTATTCCGGATGGTGTAAATCGGCAAAACCGCCATCGATCAGGGCACGGACAAAATTCATCGTCATTGCCGAACGTGCATGGCCTTTGACCATTCGACGGGGATCGGGTAATCGTGCAGATTCGTTAAATTCCGGTTGATTGATGAAATCACCGCGATAGCTCGGCAAAGTAATGCCATCTTTGGTTTCGGTATCGGTGGAGCGAGGCTTGGCGTACTGGCCGGCAAAACGACCAACGCGAACTACCGGAAGACGCAAGCCGTGCACGAGTACGAGACTCATCTGCAGGAGAACTTTCAAACGATTAGAAATCAGACCAGATTCGCAGTCTGAAAAGCTTTCGGCACAATCTCCGCCCTGAAGCAGAAAACGTTTACCTTCCTGCGCTTCGGATAATTGTTTTTTGAGCGCCAAAATTTCCCATGAAGTTACCAAGGGCGGCAGACAGGACAATTCACTTTGGACGCCTGCAAGCACAGCCAAATCCGGGTACGTCGGTTGCTGCAAAGCTGGACGAGTACGCCAGGAGGTTGGCGTCCAGTTTTGTGGGTTGGCATCTACATTATTCATGCTTGATTCGTCGATATTCATTGCTGCGTTATTCGATAGGTTGTAGTTCATTACTGCTCATTTCGTTTTTTTGAATGCCGCAACGACGGCACCGAGGGTCAACAAGGAAAAACATAGCAAAGTCCATTCCGGCATTGAAAAACCCAGCCATTTCCAATTCACTTCTGCACACTCACCGGAGCCTTTCAGGACTTCCTCAATCAAATCCAGCTTGCCGGGAATGGCTTCCAGCATGTAGGACAAACCAGGGCCGCAAGATGGCACTTGATCCAAAGGCAAATGCTGCAGGTAGACATGATGCCCGGCCAGATAGATACCAACACCGCCGGCGATTAGTGCAAGCACACCATAAACGGCTCGCCCCCCACTCGATTTTGGATTATGCAAAGCAGCCAACAACCCGACAAAACCCAATGCAGCGAAAGCAATCCGTTGGAAAATACAAAGTGGACACGCATCAAAACCCAAAACTTTATCGGCATACAACGCATATGAAATCAATGCAGCACAAACGAAAAAACCGAATAGGAATTGGATGCGGAAGGACCAGGCAAAAGGATTGAATTTCATAGGTGATAAATCTTTGGAGTAATGTTGATGACAGTAACGCAAGTCATAGTGTTCCGATAGTGGGTTTTAAATGTAGCAATTCCATATCAACAAAAAACCCGGCCTAAGCCGGGTTTGTTTGTAAATGAAGCTGTCGCTTATTCGGCAGTAGCGACTGCTGAAACCGGACGATCAACTAATTCCACATAAGCCATCGGTGCATTGTCGCCGTCACGGAAACCACATTTCAGGATACGCAGATAACCGCCCTGGCGTTCCTTGTAACGTGGACCGAGTTCGACGAACAACTTGCCTACCGCTTCCTTGTCGCTAAGACGCGACATGGCGAGACGGCGGTTGGCTTGGCCATCGACTTTACCGATGGTGATCAGCGGCTCGGCGACGCGACGCAGTTCTTTTGCTTTTGGCAAAGTGGTGCGAATGAGTTCGTGCTTGATTAGGGACGCTGCCATATTGGTAAACATCGCTTTGCGATGTGAACTGGTACGGCTAAATTTACGTCCTGATTTTTGGTGGCGCATGGTCGTATTCCTTAAATATCCGGGCTCAGCCCATCATGCCTTGTTGAAGACCGGCGGGTGGCCAGTTTTCCAACTTCATGCCGAGAGCCAAAGCGCGCGAGGCCAACACTTCTTTGATTTCAGTGAGTGACTTCTTGCCGAGGTTTGGTGTTTTCAGTAATTCCACTTCAGTGCGTTGAACCAGATCACCGATGTAGTAAATGTTTTCCGCTTTCAGGCAGTTTGCCGAACGCACGGTCAGTTCCAGATCATCGATCGGGCGCAAGAGCACCGGATCAACGCCAGAAGCCGCAGGCTTGGCAGCATTGCGATCACGCTGGGTGAAGTCACCGAATACCGACAATTGATCAGTCAGAATATCGGCGGCAGTACGGATAGCGTCTTCAGCATCAATGGTGCCGTTGGTTTCAATGTCCAGAACCAATTTGTCCAAGTCGGTGCGTTGTTCAACGCGGGCGGCTTCAACAGCATAGGCAACACGACGTACTGGCGAGAAGCTAGCGTCCAACATCAGACGACCAATGGTACGGGTTTCATCATCAGGACGGCGACGTGCAGCCGCTGGCTGATAACCGAAACCGCGTTCGATCTTCAAGCGCATGTTCAATGCAGTGTCTTTAGTCAGCGTGCAAATCACGTGCTCCGGATTCAGGATTTCGACTTTATGGTCGGTCTTGATATCGGCAGCAGTGATGACACCCGGGCCTTGCGCTTGCAAAGTCAACGTGGTGGATTCGGCGTCGTGCATGCGAATAGCAACGTCTTTCAGGTTCAACAGAACTTCGAGTACGTCTTCTTGCAAGCCTTCAACCGTAGTGTATTCATGCAACACGCCATCCATTTCGACTTCCGTGATGGCAAAGCCGGGAATGGATGACAACAGGACGCGACGCAAGGCATTGCCAAGCGTGTGACCGTAACCGCGCTCGAGTGGTTCGATAACCACTTTGGCGCGATTGAGACCGAGGCGTTCGATATTGGGGCCGCGTGGGCGCAGCACCTGGTGGGCGGAAACCGTCATGGACAGCGACACTCCTAAAAATTACTTCGAATACAGTTCGACAATCAGCGCTTCGTTAATGTCAGAAGGCAGATCGGCGCGGTCAGGTACAGATTTGAAGACGCCGCTAAATTTCTTGGCGTCCACTTCACACCAACCAGGAATCAAATCCATTTGCTGGTTCAGTGTGAGAGCTTCCTGCACGTTCAAATATTTCTGTGCGCGCTCGGACAACTGGATGCTGTCTCCCGCTTTCACTTGATACGACGGCAGATTGACCGATTTACCATTGACCAAGACACCTTTATGCGACACCAATTGGCGTGCTTGCGGGCGGGTAACGGCAAAACCCATGCGATAAATCACATTGTCCAAACGCTGTTCCAGCATTTGCAGCAATGTTTCGCCGGTGTTGCCTTTCTTGGTAGCGGCTTTTTTGTAGTAGTTGCGGAACTGACGCTCCAGCAAACCGTAGATACGCTTTACCTTTTGCTTTTCACGCAACTGGGTAGCGTAATCAGATAGCTTGCCTTTCTTGGCGGCGGCGCCGTGCTGACCCGGTTTTTGTTCGAGTTTGCACTTGGAATCAATCGCGCGGGCTGGACTCTTCAGAGAGAGATCAGCGCCTTCACGACGAGCGAGTTTACAGGTGGGACCGATATAACGAGCCATTATTTATTCTCCTATCCCTTAGACGCGGCGTTTTTTAGGCGGCCGGCACCCGTTGTGCGGGATTGGGGTAACGTCGATGATGTTCATGATCTTGTAACCGACAGCGTTCAATGAACGCACAGCGGATTCACGTCCTGGGCCTGGACCCTTGATGCGAACTTCCAAGGTTTTCACACCGTAGTCGAGTGCAGATTTACCGGCTTTTTCGGCGGCAACCTGAGCTGCGAACGGAGTGGACTTACGTGAACCGCGGAAACCCGCGCCACCCGAAGTCGCCCACGACAAGGCATTGCCCTGACGGTCGGTGATGGTGATGATGGTGTTGTTGAAAGAAGCATGGACGTGGGCAACACCGTCGGTAACGATGCGCTTGATCTTCTTCTTGGTTTTGGCGACTGGTTTATTCATGATTGGCTATCCCTTATTTCTTGATAGCTTTGCGGGGGCCCTTACGGGTCCGTGCATTGGTGCGGGTACGTTGACCACGCATCGGCAAGCCACGACGATGACGTAAACCGCGGTAGCAGCCAAGATCCATCAAACGCTTGATAGACATGCCCACTTCACGGCGAAGGTCACCTTCAACGGTGAATTTAGCGACTTCCACACGCAGGCTATCCACCTGAGATTCGGTCAAGTCGCGGATTTTGACAGAAGGAGTAACCCCTGCCGCTTCACAAACCAGCTTCGAACGCGTACGTCCGATGCCATAAATACTTTGTAAGCCAATTACAGCGTGCTTTTGCACGGGTAAATTGACGCCCGCAATGCGTGCCATTACGTTATCTCCAAACTGATTGAGCGTAGTGAATCGAAAAGTATAACAGGGCTTCGTAACATTTATAAGCCCCCCGCGCCCAAAAGCGCGGAAAACCTGGCATGGGGAGTGTGCCCATGCTCCGGCGACAAGTATCTGTCGATGAATTGCGCAGCCGAAGCCACCCTCCTCATCCCCCCGCGCTACTCTTGCGCAGGGTCTAACAAACGCTTACCCGCGTGCGAAGCCGCCGCGCGAGCCGCCCTTCAAGTTGGCCTTCTTCATCAAGCCCTCATATTGGTGTGACGTCATATGAGCCTGAATCTGAGCAGTAAAGTCCATTACCACTACGACCACAATCAACAAGGATGTACCGCCGAAATAAAACGGCACATTGAAACCTGCACGGAGGAACTCCGGCATCAAGCAGACCAGCACCAGATACAGGCCGCCAATCAACGTTAAACGGGTCAGTACATTATCGATGTACTCGCCAGTCGCTTTGCCAGGGCGAATGCCCGGAATCAAAGCGCCCGACTTTTTAAGATTGTCAGCAGTTTCTTGCGAATTAAACACCAATGCTGTGTAGAAGAACGCAAAGCCCAGAATCATTGCTCCGTAAAGCAGCATGTGAAGCGGCTGATTAGGGCCCAGTGCTTCGGCAACGGTTTGAAGGCCTCTATACGCAAGACCGCGCCAAGTTTCATCAGTGGCAAGCGCGGAACCGCTGCTCATCCAAGTCGAAATTGTGGCGGGAAAGAGGATCAGGCTCGAGGCAAAGATCGGCGGGATAACGCCAGACATATTGAGCTTGAGTGGAAGATGCGAGCTTTGATTCATGTAAGCCTGGCGGCCACCCTGACGGCGTGCGTAGTTCACGGTGATCTTACGCAGACCTTTTTCCATGAACACAACGAAGTAAATCACCGCTAAAACCAGCGCAGCAATAACTATCAATACGAACGGCTGCATGCTGCCGTCTCGCACCTGACCCAGGACATTCAGAACCGCCGAAGGCAACCCAGCAACGATGCCAGCGAAGATAATTAGTGAAATACCGTTACCGATACCGCGCTCTGTAATTTGCTCACCCAGCCACATCAGGAACATCGTGCCGGCAGTCAAACAGACAACTGCCGTGAAAACAAAGCCCGGTCCCGGTGCATAAACTACATTCGGAGACTGCTGTAACTGAGATGCAAGAAAATACGCTTGGACTATCGCCAGAAACAGTGCGCCATATCGAGAATACTGCGTCAATTTGCGACGGCCAGTTTCTCCTTCATTCTTCATTGCCTTCCAAGGGCCATAAATCTGACCCATTAACTGCACAATGATTGAAGCGGAAATGTAGGGAACCACGTTCAATGCAAACAAGCTAAAACGACTTAATGCGCCACCTGAAAACATGTTGAACATGTCGACAATGGTACCTTCCTGGCTTTTCATCAATCGTACTAATTCATCAGGATTGATACCCGGCACCGGAATATGGCTGCCGATACGATAAACAATCAGAGCAAACAGTACGAACAACAAACGGGTACGGAGCTCGGTGAATTTACCGAGCCCGCCTAATGCACCTGCTGCAGAATTAGCTTGCGACAAAGTCTTACTCCGAGATGCTGCCGCCGGCAGCTTCGATAGCTGCCTTGGCGCCTGGGGTGAACATCACACCTTTCAGTACAAACTTCTTGGTGATCTCGCCTTTTTTCACAATTTTGGCTTGCTTGGCTTTCGCCCCTACTAAACCTGCTGCGCGCAAGATAGCGAAATCTACTTCACCGGCTTCCAGCTTGTCTAATTGGTACAACAAGACTTCGGCGGTATCGAATTTCAATTTCGAACGGAAACCGACTTTCGGCATACGCTTGCG
>JAYWIC010000178.1:0-7487 GCA_043789195.1 Arenimonas sp.
GCGGAATTGACTCTCGATGCGCTGGTCGATCACCTTCGGGCGACGATTCCAAAATTGCGTGAACAACAAGGCGTACTGCATTCAACACTGGGCCAGCAACTCGATATCTGTGGCAGTTATCTGACGCTGATGCAGGTAAGGATGGGTTCGCGTCTGAATTATGAAATCAACGTGCTTGCCGAATATCGGGATCTGAATTTTCCGCCGCTGATGTTGATCTCGCTGGTGGAAAATGCCATCAAGCATGGTCTCGAAAACAAGCGTGGCGATGGCCAAATCGTCATCACGGTCGATAAGCCTGCCGCGAATCGTTTGCGGGTGATTGTCAGCGATGACGGCGTGGGTTTGAAACCCGGGCTTGGCGGCGGGTTGGGTCTGGAAAATATTCGCGAGCAACTGTCGAACCGCTTCGGTGAGCAAGCCAGCTTGACGATTACAGCCGGACAGGAAGCTGGCACAATCGCCACTATCGAATTGCCCCTAAGCGTAAACCAGGCATGATGCCGATTACCGTTTTAATTGCCGAAGACGAACAACCGCAGCGCCAGGCCTTGCAGGAAATGCTGCAGGAATTGATGCCGGAAGCCCAAATCGTTGCAGTCTGCGAAGACGGCTTGTCGGCGCTGGAAGCGATGCAACAGTACCAGCCGAATCTTGCCATGCTGGATATTCGGATGCCCGGACTAAGCGGGATAGAAGTTGCGCGTTCGGCACCCGGTGGTACGCAAGTAGTTTTCACCACCGCCTACGACGAATATGCCGTGAAAGCGTTTGAAGCCGGTGCTGTCGATTATCTATTGAAGCCAATCAAACCCGAACGCCTGCAACGAGCGATCGAGCGTGTGCGCGAACGGCATCAAACGAAAGCAACACCGGATATTTCAAATTTAATTGATGCACTGGAAAGCAAATTACGCGGGGCACCGAACAAATCCATCAAATGGGTGACCGCCAGTGTCGGCGATACCGTCAAAATGTTTTCGATCGATGACGTCTTGTTCTTTCAGGCCCAGGATAAATACATCCGCGTCGTTACAAACACCGATGAAGCCATCATCCGCACACCGCTAAAAGAACTGCTCGGCAGCCTGGACCCGGATATCTTCTGGCAGGTGCATCGAAGCGCGGTGGTTCGCGTCTCAGCCATCGACCGCGTCCGCAAAGACGAGCTCGGCCATTACCTGCTAACGCTAAAAGATCGCACCGAAATATTACCCATCAGCTCGGCATTCCAGTCACGCTTCCGCGGCATGTGACCACCATGCCAATGTAGGAGGGCCTTCTAGGCCCGACAGGTCTGTGACAACGATAGAGGTCTGGCGAGATTTTTCGGGCCTAGAAGGCCCTCCTACGGAAAGATTCAAAACCCCAAGCTTGCCTGTTTCATGTTCGCACCACCTTCATGCTCCAACAACCACTGCTTCGTCGGTAATCCACCACCAAAGCCGGTAAGCGTTCCATCGCTTCCGATCACGCGATGACAAGGCAGAATAATCGGAATTGGATTTCGGCCATTGGCCGCACCCACCGCACGCACCGCTTTCGGTGATCCAATCTTGTTCGCGAGTTCGCCGTAACTCCAGGTTTCGCCAAATGGAATTTTCGCCAGCATATGCCATGTCTGCATCTGAAATTCCGTGCCGACTGGATTCAATTCCAAATCGAACGTTTGTCGGTCACCTGAAAAATATTGCAGTAACTGTTCGCGAGCCTCGCGGGTAATGTTCGTGTCGCGTTTCCAATAGTTGCGATGCGGTGCATCGTATTTATTGTTCTCGAACATCACGTAACGCAGGCCGCTGTCATCGCAGGCGACTTGCAGTGCACCAATCGGTGTCTTGAATTCGTCAAACCACATCTTTCTTTTCCTTCGCAATATCGCCAGACAAATGCCACAAATGCAGCACCGAATAAGCCCGCCACGGCCGCCACGCTTGCGAACGCACTTCGGTTTCCTTCTCGCTTAATCGCTTATCGCCACCCATCACCTGTTGCAAAATCAAATCACCGGCAGGGAAGGCATCCGGCTGTCTCAATGCACGCATCGCAACGTACTGCGCTGTCCACGGCCCAATGCCCGGCAAGCTTGTGAACTCGCGAAAAAACGCATCCAGATTCTGACCCGCCTGAAAACTGATTCGACCATCTATCAGTGCCTGTGCCATCGAGCGCAAAGTCGCTACCCGTGATTTCGGCAGGCCGATTTTCTCCAGTGATGCATTTACAATCACTTCAGGTTTTGGAAACGCACGATCCAGATTCTCGCGTTTCGTCAATCGATCTTCGCCGTATTGCTCAACCAGTCGCCGCGTCAATGTCGTGGCACCGGCTACGCTAATTTGTTGGCCGAGCACGGCACGCACCGCCAATTCAAAACCATCCCAACTGCCGGGTACACGCAAGCCTGGTCGACGTTTGATTGCTTTTTTCAATAAATCCGATGTGTTCAATACCTGATGTACCGCCTGCAAATCCGCATCCAGATCAAATAATCGCCGTGTGCGTTGCACGATATCCGGAATCAATCTTGGATCGGTATCGGAAATTTCCAGTTTCAATTCCGGCTTTTCCGGATCGGCGGTCACACGAATCCAGGTCGAATTATCAATCGGTCCCAGTACACGTTCGTAACTCGTTGCCGTTACATGTTCGATACCGGGCACCGCACGTTTCGCCAGAAACGCCAGCATCAAAGAAAAATCAAACGGGGGCCGATAAGCGAGTCGGAGCGTCAATGATCCTGAAGGTGCTTCCGTTCGCAAACGCCGAATAGCAGTCGGTGGCATGCCGCAACCTTCGGCAAACGCCGCATTAAATCGGCGCAGACTCTTGAAACCGGACGCCAATGCAATCTGCGTCATCGGCATCGAAGTTTCGGTCAGCAGTTGCTTCGCGAGCAATAGACGTCGTGTCGTGTGCACGGCAATCGGCGTAGCGCCCACGCCATTCAAAAACAATCGCCGGATTTGTCGCGAACTCAGACCAATCTTCTCCGCCAGCGTATCGACCGAACCTTCCTGCAATTCGCCATCGGCAATCAATGCTAGTGCACGATTTACCCATTCGTCCGAATATCGATGTTGCATCGCATTTGGCGACAGTTCCGGCCTGCAACGCAGGCAAGGCCGGAAACCGGCTGCGCTCGCAGCCGCGGCATTCGGGAAATAAAGAATGTTTGTCGGTTTCGGGGCAGGGGCAGGGCAAACCGGTCGGCAATAAATGCCGGTGCTTTTCACGGCGGTAAAAAACAGGCCATCGAAACGAGCATCACGCGCCATCCGGGCGCGGTCGCAGATTTCGTGGCTGGGCATCGCAAGGTTCATGGAAGGCATATTAATCCCGTTCCCTGACGAATACTCGCCGTTTTCGGACATCTATGCTTTCGCCTGAATTAGCTGACTTTCGACACATGCGTGTTCCACTGCAGAGGCGGACACTAAGCCGACTTCAAAGCTTGGGGAAACCATGAACATCAAGACGAATCTTTTGCTGGCCGCCATTATTGTCGGCGGTTTCTTCGCAGCGCAGGAGCTCCGGGCAGCCGAGAAAAAACCGGCCTACACAAAAGCCGAATGCGCAGTCTGGAATCGTGAAAAGAGTTTTGCCGCCTCCGTTGAAAACCACGATGCCAAGGCCTTCGCCGCGCATCTCGACGCGAAGGCCATCTTCGTCAATGGTGATGGTTCCTTCAATCGTGGTCGCGATGGTGTTACCCAAGACTGGGCCGCCATCATCGAAGGCAAAAGCATCATCGTGCGTTGGAGCCCGGATTTCGTCAGTCTCAGCAGTGATGGAAAAACGGCGATCTCGCGCGGACCTTTCTGGATGGAAAATCCCGCTCCCGATGCCAAGCAAAAATTCAGGACCGGCATATACCAGTCCACCTGGGTGAAAAACAAGAAAGGCGAATGGCATGTCTACATTGATGGCGGTACGCCCGGGCCGGTAGCGGCAACACCGGAGCAAGTGGCAGCCTTAAAGCAGTCTCTCAGCCCGGTCTGCCCCCAAGCTGAACGATAATTTTCACGTTTGGTTTCGATTGGGTTTGTTATCGTCATTGCGTCGACCCAAACCGCAGGAGCTTCGCCATGAACAAACTCATTTTAGGTGCCGCCATTTTCAGTCTGTCCATGCTCGCGAATGCTAATACTGCCGATGTTACGGTGACTGCTGCCAGCGAACAGGTAAATATCACGGCCGGTAAATCCGATGTTGCCCTTGCCAAGTCCGATTGCATCAAGGAAACCGGTACCCGCATCAAGGTCCTCAAAGACAAGAAGGGCTGCAATGGTTTTGCCGGTAACTCCTATGACCGGGACGATATCGAGCGCACCGGCGCCAATACCGCAGGTGAAGCGTTGGAACGCCTGGATCCATCCATCCGCATCACACGTTAATCCCCAACCGTAGGGCCTTCTAGGCCCGACCAAAACCGCAACCGTAGGAGGGCCTTCCAGGCCCCACCAAAACCCCAACCATCATTCGGGCCTAGAAGGCCCTCCTACACAAAGGGCCGCAAGGCCCTTTCATTTGTCCGCTATCTCAAACCCGGCCCCTGGGCGATAATTGCCTTAACAGGAGAGCCCCATGTCCAACCCGCGTATCGATAACACCCGCAGCATCCGCGCCCCTCGTGGCACCACCCTGAACTGCAAGAGCTGGCTGACCGAAGCCGCCTACCGCATGCTTCAAAACAATCTCGACGACGAAGTCGCGGAAAACCCGCAGGAACTCGTGGTCTATGGCGGTATTGGCCGGGCCGCACGCGATTGGGCCAGCTACGACAAGATTCTCGAAACCCTCAAACGTCTTGAAGACAACGAGACCCTGCTGATTCAATCCGGCAAACCGGTCGGCGTGTTTCCCTCGCATCCCGATGCACCGCGCGTGTTGCTCGCGAACTCCAATCTGGTGCCGCATTGGGCCACCTGGGAGCACTTCAACGAGCTCGATAAGAAAGGCCTGATGATGTACGGCCAGATGACCGCCGGTTCCTGGATATACATCGGTAGCCAGGGCATCGTGCAGGGCACTTACGAAACCTTCGTCGAAATGGGTCGTCAGCATTTTGGTGGCAGCCTGACCGGCAAATGGATTCTGACTGCCGGTCTTGGCGGCATGGGCGGCGCACAGCCGCTCGCCGCATCGCTGGCCGGTGCCTGTTCCTTGAATATCGAATGCCAGCAATCGCGTATCGATATGCGCCTGAAAACCCGTTACGTCGATGAGCAAGCCACCGATCTCGACGACGCGCTCGCACGTCTCGAAAAATATTGTGCCGAAGGCAAAGCGATCTCGATTGCGTTGCTTGGCAACGCAGCAGAAATTCTGCCGGAGTTGGTACGTCGTGGTGTCAGGCCCGATGCCGTCACCGACCAGACTTCCGCACACGACCCGCTGCACGGTTATTTGCCGATGGGCTGGACACTGGAACAATGGTGGGACGAACAAAAACACAATCCGGAAAAAGTCATCGACGCCGCCAAACATTCCATGCGCGTGCACGTCGAAGCTATGCTGCATTTCGAAGACAAGGGCATTCCGGTATTCGATTACGGCAACAACATCCGCCAAATGGCGAAAGACGTCGGCTGCAAAGACGCATTCGATTTCCCCGGTTTCGTACCGGCCTATGTGCGTCCATTATTCTGCCGCGGCATCGGTCCGTTCCGCTGGGTCGCATTGAGCGGCGACCCGGAAGACATCTACAAAACCGATGCCAAAGTAAAAGAACTGATTCCCGACAATCCGCACCTGCATCGCTGGCTCGACATGGCGAAAGAGCGCATCGCGTTCCAGGGCCTGCCAGCCCGCATTTGCTGGGTCGGTCTCGGCGATCGCCATCGCCTCGCACTCGCCTTCAATGAAATGGTCCGCAACGGCGAAGTCAGTGCACCGATTGTGATCGGTCGCGACCATCTCGATTCCGGTTCCGTTGCCTCACCAAACCGCGAAACCGAAGCCATGCTCGACGGCAGCGACGCCGTATCCGATTGGCCCTTGCTCAACGCCATGTTGAACGTCGCCGGTGGCGCCACCTGGGTATCGCTGCACCACGGCGGCGGTGTCGGCATGGGTTACTCGCAACATAGCGGAGTGGTGATTGTTGCCGATGGTAGTTTGGCCGCTGATGCCCGCTTAGGACGTGTACTTTGGAATGATCCGGGGACTGGCGTTATGCGGCATGCGGATGCGGGTTACGAGATTGCGAAGCAGTGTGCGAAAGAGCAGGGGTTGGATTTGCCGATGGTGTAGGCTGTCAAAAAGGAAAGGTGATGATAGACAAAGCAATTAAAGTCAAAAAGCCAAAGCTATCGCAGGGCTATAAATATAAAAAAGTAGTTGTGCGGGTAAAAGCACTGCCATTGCATGGGGAATTAACTGCCGATGAAATAAGAAGCGCCATTAAAACTGTTCGTATTCGAATGAAAGTTTCAACCAAGAAGAAACCTTCTATTCAAAATAAAGCGGATAGTTTTCGCATAGTTTCAGCAAAGCCTAATAAAGCAGAAGCTAGCGCTCGTGCGGCTCGCAAAAAAGCGTGCTGATACTCTATGAATGATCTGAATGTTTTCATAAATTGTCCTTTTGATATCAAATATCAACGAATGTTTCGTGCAACCATTTTTTGCATTCATTCTTGTGGTTACGTTGCTCGATGTGTACTTGAACTTACTGATGGGTCAGATACACGTATAACAAAATTAGCGGAACTAATTGCAAAGTGTAAATATGGGTTTCATGACATGTCACGTGTTGAGCTTGACGATGTAAATAAGCTGCCAAGATTTAATATGCCTTTCGAGTTGGGGTTGTTTCTTGGCGCTAAGTACTATGAAAAAACATCAGGTTTTTCAAGGCAGTGCATTATTTTGGATTCGGATAGATATAGGCTGCAAAAATGCCTTTCAGATTTAGCTGGAAATGATCCCAAGATACATTCCAATGATCCAAAAAAATTAATTACGGAGCTGCGCACTTGGTTAATAAGTCTGCCGGAGTCAAATGGTATGGCAATTCCTGGGCCCAAGAAAATCGTTGACAATTTTTTGCAGTTCGAGATTGAGTTTCCTGAAGTATGTAAAGCAGGCGGATTCGACAAGAAGAATATAGCGTTCCCGGATTACTCTAAGATTGTAACGACTTGGTTGACTAGTTAATTCAATTTGGAGAAGCGTCCGGTGAGCTTAAAGAAAATTAATGAACCGTACATCTCGCAATTGCTTCCTTGGAGTGATGATCCATTTGATCGACAGTTGGAAGGTGAGTTGCTGACAAAGCTAATAAAGTCACTGACTGGGCCGTATGTTATTTCGGTTAAATCAAAGTGGGGTTCTGGAAAAAGTATTTTCTTGCAGCGGCTCGCTCGTCATTTGGAAAATAATGACGTTCCAGTAATTTCAATTAATGCTTGGCGTAATGACTTTCTTGAAGATCCGATAATTGCATTTCTTGCGGCGATAAAGAACCGATTGGCACCAAATAAG
>JAYWIC010000179.1:0-30600 GCA_043789195.1 Arenimonas sp.
CAAAGCCCGCAGACCGACCGGCCCGCTACTACACTTGCTAAGAGCATAGCGCAGGTAGTGCCTGTGCCGCGACTGATAAATAGAAAAGGCGGCCTTGCCTGCGGCTAAATATTGAGAAAAACCCAAGGGCCGCAATTCAGTGCGGATGGAAGCTGAAAAGGAAGACTCAATCACCTGAACCCAAAACCGGCACAGGCAGCGAGGAATTGATTTGAAAGCCACCGAAGCCGCGAACAGCATGTTGCTAGAAAGATTGTGAAGCCCGACCATAAAGCTCTAACCCGCTAACAACTAGTTAACCCCGAAAATGGGGTGTAACAAGAGTATCTCGTGGTTCCTTTTCCTAGCAAGCCATTCCTACAGCTGATTCAGTGTTTTCCCTACAGACGTTTTTGGGTGGAACCTGAATGATACGGGTTACACACCAAAATGACCCCGGTATGAAATACGCCACCAGTTTGACCCCTTTGAACAACCCCGTAAAAATAGCGGTGGGAGTGGCTGCGAATTTGAATTGCATTTCTGAAAATGCGGTTTTATTTGAGGATTTCATGGGCGGTTGCCATGACAAAGGCTACCGTGTTCGAACTCAGGAAGCTTATTGGGGTTGGGTAAAACGGTTCATATTGTTTCATCGGAAACGAAATCCATCGGAAATGGGGGTGACGGAGGTTGAACAGTTTCTGACACATCTTGATGTGCAGGGACGGGTAACGGCGAGCACTAGGAACCAAGCAATGTCGGCATTGGTTTTTTTGTATCGCGAAGTACTTCATCAGCATTGTGGCGGGCTGGAAAATGCGATGCGTACAAGATTGCCGAGGCAACTTTCGGTGGGGTTGACAGCAGATGAAGTGACACGTGTGCTTTCCCGGTTGAATGGCGGCGACTGGTTGGCGGCGAGCTTGCTTTTTGGCACTGGGATGCAAATCCTGGAATGCATTCGACTGCGGGTAAAAGATATCTCCATCGCGAAGAATGAAATTCTAGTTCGTGATGTGAGAGGTGAGCTGGTAAGGCGATTCAAGATTCCGTCGGACTTGCATCAGCCCTTGAAAGCACAAATGGAAAAAGTGCTTGAAGATCATTGTGACGATATGAAAAGCCAATGGCAGGGTGTATACGTACCAGAACCATTGCAGATCGATAATCCCAATGTCAGCAAGTTGTTTGCATGGCAATACGTATTTGCGGCCAAGCGTCTTCCACGTGATCCGGGTGATGGAAAAATTCGCCGATATCATATTGATGAAAGGGAATTACAGCGAACCCTTGAGAATGCCGCTTTGGCTGCTGGAGTCGATATAACAATGGGTAGTCATGCTCTAAGGACGAGCTTCGAGACGCGTCCGCTGTCCCGATGAATTTGAATGGGATTGATTGAAAGAAACAATACAACTTTTTTGAGGTGTTAGCGGTTACCTCGTAAATACGGTAACGGCAGGGATACTATTCTTCGAGTATTTGCTTTGCCGTTTTGCGAGGTAAGTTATCGTTGATAGTGATCCAGTCGACATGGGTATCCCAGAAAGCGTGGACTTGTGGTGCTTTATCGAGCGGTGATTGGAAATTCGACAGAGTGATATGGATTTCATCCGGCCACCGGCTGGATATAAAAAATAAAGTTGAACCGCATTTTTTGCAAAAGCCACGCTTTGCTTCCGGCGATGAGGGGAACCATTGCAATTGTTTTAACGGGTCGTGGATTTCGCAATTTTGTTTCGCGATACCTACCCAGGTAACGAAGGCTGATCCGCCAGTTTTTTGGCACATCGTGCAGTGGCAGTGAGCTACCCAGTTGCTGGGTAGCTCGGCTGAAAATTCAATGACGCCACAAAGGCAATTTCCATTGGCGGAGGTCATGATTGGCCCCGGTCACTATGATTTATTTCTTTTCATCCGGATCGACTTGAATAAATGGCACGGCGCCACCGGAGACATTGGGCAAACGCCCGTCCCATTTTGCAATTGCAGCGAGTTGCGCTTCTACACGGCGTAGTTCAATCAATTCGGGGGTGACTGCGTCGCGCTGTGCTTTCAGACCAACAGCTTGTGCTTCGGCGGCCAGCTTGGCGGACTCGGCTTCCGCACGAGCCTGGGCAATACGTTGCTCGGCTTCGACCTTGATGCGGTCCAGATCGCGTTCGGCTTTGAGTTTTTGTTGCTCGGCCACGGTTTTTTGTTCAATTGCGGTGTCGAAGGCTTCCGAAAAATGGAAATTGGTGATCGAGAACTCATCAATGACCAGGCCGTGGCGTTTCATTTTTTCATTCAGCGCCAGACGCATACGATCGGCAACTTCCGGGCGTTTGGTCACCAACTGTTCAGCGGTATACAAAGCGGTAATTGCTTTCATGGCCTCCTGCACGGCCGGATCGATAATACGTGGTTCGACATTTTCAAATGGACCGAGGTTTTGATAGACGTTCACCACTTGCTGTGCGTCAATGTGGTAATTCAATACGACAGTCGTGGCCACACGCTGCAAATCTTTCGAGGCGGCTTCGCTTTCTGTTTCGGAACGCTCGATCATCACTGGCATTTTATAGATGGTTTGCATCAGCGGGATAATGAAATTGAGGCCTTCGCCGACCGGTACTGGATCGGCTTTGCTGAAAGTCAGTTTTACGCCGCGATGGCCGTTCGGCACGATCGTAAACGGTTTGAAAATCACAAACGCGACAATCGCGACCAGCAAAATGACGATGTAGCGGAGAAACGGCATTTCCGGCAGACGAGATAGCATGGCTGGCCTCTGTGGGTTGGAAAATAGGGATGACAGGGAAGGCTTTTTGGGAAAGCCGGAATCTTGCGGCATGGAATTCTCGAAGCGGTGTGGTGTAGCGATAATATTACACGCATGGGTGCCAGACCGGCACGCATGCTTGTGACTTGGTCTATTCGGCGTTGGCTTCGACACCCGCTAGCTTCATCACCCAGCGTGCCGTTCGAGGAGCGCCGTGAAAAAAAGTCTCTGGGCGGTTTTCGGCTTTGGCCCAGCGATGAATCCAGCTGGTGCCGAGTTCGCCGACATAGCCATCCGGGCGTAGATAGGCACGATCGGCAACCGCCTCATCGAGCGTCACGAAACGATAGCCACGGCCGCGAATGGCGATGACGAGATCGGTAATGGAATCGGCATTGAGCTCGTTGGCGTGGACCATCAATATTTGTGGCACCCGGTAGCCGAGCAGGTCGCTCGAACGGCGCTCGTAATAGTCGAGTTTGGCCAGCATGTAAACGATGTATTCGTTGCGCAGTTTGGCGAGTTTGGCCGAGTCATTACCATTGGTGAGTGCATTGCGATAGGCAAGCGCGTAGATCCATTCGGAACTATTGATGGTGACAGGCGCCGTGCGGTAACCGTGCTTCGCAAGAAAATCGGTAATACGGGTTTTGTCTTCCGGGCTACGGCCAGTGCGTAGAAAGGGGTGGCGAAACCACTTGGGTGTCAGCCCGCGCTTGGCCAGCAATGGTCGGAGACTGCGCTCGCCCTGCAAGATATCATTCTCGTAAGCGCTGACGCCGATCTCGTGCAGGTCGCTATGCCAGGCCGTGTGGTTGCCCAGCTCGAGGCCTGCATCGAGCCAATCCTCGAGCATGGCGATCCGTTCCGTAAGGAGCGTTTCGTGCGCATACAACTTTCCATCGTTGACGAAGCCGATGGCAGGAACTTCAGCTTGCTTTAAAGAAGTCATCAAGCGAGCGTAATATTTTTCCAGATCAAGTGGCGGCTCGTTGCGATTCATTACCCAGGGCAGATCATCAAAGGTAATCGCGATTCGGCGTTCGTTGGAGGGTGCGGCTGATTCGCTGGCGATAGAGAAAGTGGGTGTAAGTAAAAACAGGCATATGAGTATGTGATGGAGCTGGCTCATTACGGACGTATGCCTAGGAAGTAAATATCGTCATTAGTAACGCAAAAAATTGCCGCGATAGCCAGTTAAGAGTCGTTAAAACCTATCAGTACCGACGGATTGCCCGCTCTCCTAAAAAAGTGACGTTAGGCAACGGCACGCGTCTGCCCTCGATCCAGTTGGCGGTAGCCAATGGCCTCGCTTAAATGTGCGGACTCAATATTTTCACTACCGGCCAGATCCGCGATGGTGCGGGCAACACGAAGGATTCGGTGAGTAGCGCGAGCGGATAATTGCAAAGCCTCCATGGCACGTTCCAGTAAATTCTGATCTTTATTGACTAGATAGCAAAAGTTTTCGGTTTCCGATTGTGAAAAACGGGCATTGGTTTTTCCGCAACGCTGCATCTGTATATCGCGTGCAGCCATGACTCGTGCCCGCACAAGTCCGGTCGATTCGCCACGCGGAGCATCGCTGCGCATTTCATGTGGTGCCAAACGCGGTACCGCTATTTGCAGATCGATGCGATCCATCAGCGGGCCGGATAATCGCGAACGATAGCGTTGGATTGCCTCGAGTGAGCAGCGGCAACGACCGGAGGGATCGCCGGACCAACCACAAGGGCACGGGTTCATCGCAGCGACCAATTGGAAGCGTGCCGGGAATTCGCTTTGTCTTGCGGCACGCGAAATAGTAACGACGCCCGATTCCAATGGTTCGCGTAAAACTTCCAATGCGCGTCTATCCCACTCTGCCAATTCATCAAGAAAAAGCACACCATTATGTGCGAGTGAAATTTCACCCGGCCGGGGTTCGGCACCGCCACCGACCAATGCCACCGCTGAAGCCGTGTGATGCGGCGATCGAAAATTCCGCAATCGCCAACGTGCGACATCGACACCGCGACCGCTCACCGAAGCAATCGCCGCGCTTTCAAGGGCTTCTTCTTCGGTGGCATCGGGCAATAGCCCCGGCAATCGCGATGCCAATAAAGTTTTACCGCAACCGGGCGGGCCGATAAAAAGCAAATGGTGCGCGCCAGCGGCGGAAATTTCCAAGGCGCGCCGCGCCTGAAGTTGTCCGCGGACGTCGGCGAGATCGGGATAGAAAATCGGCTCGTTGATGGAGTTTTTCGGTATCGCCAATGGTAGTGATTGCACACCGTTGATATGGGCGACGACGTCAAGCAGGCTGCGGGCAAGATAGGCTTCAACATCGCTGGCCAATGCCACTTCATCGCCATTGGCAATTGGCACAATCAGTGCGCGACCGGCTTTTGCCGCCGCCAGTGCGGCCGGTAAAACGCCATCGACTTCACGCAGCTCGCCGGTCAAAGCGAGTTCGCCAAGACATTCGTATTTCGACAAGGCTTCGACACTGACTTCGCCATTGGCTGCGAGTATTCCCAATGCAATGGCGAGATCAAAACGACCACCGTCTTTCGGTAAATCCGCGGGGGCCAGATTCGCGGTGATTTTCCGGTTGGGAAATTCGAAGTTTGAACATTGAATGGCGGCACGTACGCGGTCGCGACTTTCGCGAACGGCGGCTTCGGGTAGCCCGACGATGTTGAAATGCGGCAAACCGCCGGCAAGATAAATTTCGACCCGGACTTCCGGCGCATAAACGCCCGTCCGGGCGCGGCTATAGGCCAGCGCCAGTGTCATAAAAAAGAATCCGGTCTAGTTTTTTGAATTGCTGGAAGGCGAGTTCAAACGCGCTTCCAGAATTTCGATAGCACGCTCTAGCGTGTCGATTTTTTCGCGGGTGCGCAGCAGCACGGCACGCTGCACATCAAACTCTTCGCGAGTCACCAGGTTCAATTTATTCAAACCCGATTGCAAGGTACTTTTGAAGTTTTGTTCAAGGTCGGCACGGGCGTCGTGCAGGCCGGGCGGCACCAAATCATTCAGGCGGCGGGCTAGCTCGTCTATCGCTTTCAGGTCGATCATTGGGTCTTACTCCTAAGGGGCGATGTCAGTATGGCGAGCCAAGTGCGCGGTAAATGTCAGGCAAAACCGGCAGCAAATGTAGGAAAAACCCTACCCGCGGCTTTTTTGTGCGGGGCTATAATTAAACACGAAAAATACGAGTATTCACTCTTATTCATGGAGGTTATAACAACATTAACAAGGGGGCTACTCATGTCAAAAAAATTCTTCGCGTTATCTGTTTCTTTGCTCGGGCTATTGGCGACACCTGTCTGGGCGCAAACTGCGGCACCGGTGCTCAATACCGGTGACACCGCCTGGATGCTTACCGCCAGCGTGTTAGTGCTGATGATGAGTATTCCCGGCTTGGCACTATTCTATGGCGGCCTGGTCCGTTCCAAGAACGTGCTTAGTGTACTGATGCAATGTTTCGCTATTGTGAGCCTGATTACCGTGCTTTGGCTGGTCTATGGCTATAGCCTCGCCTTTAGTACACAGGGGATGGAAGCAGGGGTTATCAATCTCAACAGCTTTATCGGAGGTTTCGATAAAGCCATGCTATTCACGGTCGGCCGCGACAGTATGTTTGCGACCGTACCGGAAACCGTCTTCATCATGTTCCAGCTGACTTTCGCCGTGATTACGCCGGCACTCATTGTTGGTGCGTTCGCCGAACGCGTTCGTTTCGGCCCCCTGCTTGCTTTCACGGCCCTCTGGTTTACCTTTTCGTACCTGCCGATTGCCCATATGACTTGGGCCGGTGTGGGTGGTCTATTCTGGGATTGGGGTGTGATCGATTTTGCCGGTGGCACCGTGGTGCATATCAATGCCGGTATCGCAGGTTTAGTGGCTTGCATCATGGTCGGCAAGCGCAAGGGTTATCCTGCCACCGCGATGATGCCGCATAACCTGACCTCGACCTTGGTCGGTGCCAGTTTATTGTGGGTTGGTTGGTTTGGCTTCAACGCCGGTAGTGCAGTCGCTGCCAATGGTAGCGCCGGTATGGCGATGTTGGTCACGCAAATTGCAGCGGCCGCAGCAGCGCTGGCCTGGATGTTTGCCGAGTGGGTCTCGCACGGCAAGCCTTCATTACTCGGCGTGGTGTCGGGTGCGGTAGCGGGCCTGGTCGCGATTACGCCGGCATCGGGTAGTTGCGGTCCGGCCGGTGCATTGGTGATTGGCTTAAGTGCCGGTTTGTTGTGCTTCCTGGCGTCATCGCGCTTGAAACGCAAACTTGGTTATGACGACAGTCTGGATGTGTTTGGCGTTCATGGCGTTGGCGGTATTGTCGGCGCCTTGCTCACCGGTGTGTTTGCCCATGCGGCCTTGGGCGGCGTTGGGTTAGCTGAAGGCGTTTCGATGGGCGCACAAGTTGGCAAGCAAGCGCTGGCGGTTTTAGTGACCGTTGCGTGGTCCGGTGCGGTAACCTTCATAGCCTGGGGCTTGGTGAATAAAATCTCGCCAATGCGTGTGGACAGTGATGGCGAAACCGAAGGTCTGGATTTAGTCTTGCACGACGAGCGCGGCTATAACCTCTAATTGGCCTAGCTATCCAGCACAGCCTAAATACTTTATTGCGAGGAGCAAACCCAATGAAAATGGTGATGGCAATTATCAAGCCATTTAAACTCGATGATGTCCGCGAAGCGCTTTCCGAAGTTGGCGTGACCGGCGTAACGGTAACCGAAGTCAAAGGCTTCGGTCGTCAAAAAGGGCATACCGAACTTTATCGTGGCGCCGAGTACGTGGTGGATTTTCTTCCGAAGATCAAACTCGAAGTTGCCGTGAACGGCGATCAACTCGAACGCGTCGTCGAAGCAATTCAAAATGCAGCCAACACCGGAAAAATTGGTGATGGCAAAATCTTTGTCTATGAGCTGGATCGTGTAATGCGTATTCGCACCGGCGAGCTGGATGGGGATGCGTTGTAAAAAATAGTGTAGGAGGGACTTTAGTCCCGAATGCTTTTCAACGTTATTCGGGGTTAAAACCCCTCCTACAAAATGGGCACCAGTCCGGCACCAAACGCGGTAATCATGCGGGTATAAATGCCTTTCAGGGGCAGGTCTACTTCCGGAAAATCACCGACTTGTTCGTAGCAGTCTTTGAATTTTGGATCGGTAAACGGTAACGGTTGGCAGCCATCCTTTAATTCATAACTGGTGGCATACGGGAATGGCCAGATATCGAAAATCGGCAACTTCTCGGAGAGCTTTCCGAGGTTGTAGTTCAGTCCGGAAAGAATTGGCAGCTTCGGTCTGGGTGCAATCGTCCAGGCATTTTCGGGCAACATGTCGCGGTGAATGCTGGCGGCCAATGCCTGGGCAAAGTTTTTGTCCGGAATAATCACCAAACTTTCGGTATTGAAATTATCCGAACGCGGGTCGAAGTTGTGACTGCCGACCACGGCTATATGGCCATCGACGACCATGGATTTCGAGTGCAAACCAACACGCACACCGGCGCGTTTAAGCGGCGGCGGACCACTGGCAGACCCTGCCGAGCCCGAACCGAAAATCGGCAGGCCTTCCTTGCTGGGTGATCCGCTCATCATGGCTTTCATGTCGAATGGGCCGGAGAGCGGGAATGGTTTGAATTCATGAATTTGAAAACTCAATTCGCGCAGATACAGGCGTTTGTATTTATGCGACATCGCGTAAACCGGAAAGGCGTCGGTGGCGGCAAGGGAATTGGTTGAAACGAGTATTCTCGGCGAATCCTTTTTTCGTTGAAGGGTGCGAAAAACCTTGCGGGCTGGACGCGACATCACTAGGTAGGGCGTCTGCATGATGATTTCCTCCCGACTGCTGCTCACCAGATCAAACAGTGCCAACGAAGCTTCTGCACGGCCAGGATTGTCGTCATTGTGCTTGCTGGGCAAATCCCCCAGAAAATCGACCTCGTTGACCCATAGCAGATATTTTTCCAGATGTGCCATGACCTGGGCACTTTCGCGCACGGTATCGTTCATCTTGGCTGCGCGTTCGCTGAAGGGCTTTGACAGGAACAGGTTCTTGGTATCGGGCGGGCCTTCATTGCCAATCAGCCTTTGTGCCACGTCTTTCAAATGTTGTGCGGGAATGCTTTTTCGATACGCCCAGAAAGCCTCGAAATTGGCTTCCATTTCTTTCGCGACCGGGCCGGCGATCAGCAAATCGCGATCGCGGTAATTGTAGACATCGCTCCAATCGAAATACCGATCTTCGATATTGCGGCCACCGATGATGGCAATCTTGTCATCCACCAGCAAAAGCTTGCTATGCATGCGCTGGTTGAGTTTCTTGAAGGTGAAAAAAATGCCGGCGGCAAACTCGAGCTTCTGTGTACGCGCTTCGTCGAACAGCGGGTTGTAAAGGCGCAGCTCGAAATTATCGTGATAGCTCGCCAGATAGGCCTGCAAATTCGGATCGGCCAGGCCATATTGCTGATCGAGCAATAATCTTACTTTCACGCCGCGTTTGGCGGCGTCCATCAAGGCCTGCAGGGTCAACTGGCCGGAATCGTCTTGATCGAAAATGAACGTCTGCAATTCGATACTTTTTTTGGCGCTATGGATTAAATGCAGACGTGCAATGAGCGAATCCTGCCCGCGATCGAGCAAAACGATGGCATGTTTTGGAAGGACGTCGGTGGACTCACGAATGGCTTGGTCGGCCAAATCGTATAGGGGCGATGACAGGGCGCAGGCATCTTCCCGTTCGCAGCTGGACGTCCTGTCGCGATGTTGCCCGGCAAACGCATCGGCTTGCATTCGCTTTTCTTTTGAAAGATGCGAACAGGCGCTTAAGACGAATATGAAGCTGAGTGCTGCTGCGGTTTTAAGCCATTTCACGATGAAGGTTCAGCCAGTAAACGAATTCGGAATTCAAAGTCGACATTATCCTTGATACTCATGCGATACGCCTTCATGCCGAAATCGCGTCGCAGGACGCTGCCGTGCACGACCAGATCGCAGTCGACACCGGCTCTGGGGCACTCGGATTTTTCGATATGAAAACCAACGCTGCGTTGCTGGCCCCTCAGAAATAACTGACCCTGCAAAACGCCACCCTGTTCTAGCAGGGCTTTGCTGAACGGTGCCGATATAAATTGTATGTTCGGATGTTTTTCGGCATCCAGAAACGATTCCGAGCGCGCCATTCGCGCTAGCCATTGCGGCCCCTTGAAGCCCAGCTTACGGGCATCCACTTGGACTTCGACCTTCCAAATGTCCTTAGTGGTCAGCATGAGCGACCCGCTGACCGAATCGAAACGTCCCTGCGAGGGAATCGGCAAACGCGGATGGATCGTAAAGCTGGCTCGTGAACGCGTGCTATCGATGGCCGTGGCGTTTGCGTTTACGGGGAGGGCGCTAGCCACCAGAAAAAGCAGCGCCCAAGCCGCGCGAATCATTCGTTACGGCCACCAGAAAGCGGCGAGTTCGGCAACGCCGGGTTCAAGATCGGCATCCGCCGGCAGTTTTAGAACGGCGACTCCGCCAGCGGGCATGCCGCGAAAATCCCCGGATTGCCCCGAACTCAAGAGTGCCGCCAGTTGTTCCAGCCCCGGGTTATGACCCACCAAAAGCACGCGCGACAATTCCTTGTGCTCATCGGCGACGGCCATTAAATCACCGGGCGTGGCTTCGTAAATGCGGGATTCCTGACTTTGTTCGATATAGCCAATTACCGACAAGACTTGTTCGAGTGTTTCTCGGGCACGACGGGCGCTGGAGCAGACCACGCGGTCAGGTAAATATCCGTTGGATTTCAACCATTGTCCGGCGGCTTCGGCTTCCGCCTGCCCCTGACGCGAAAGTGGACGATCAATATCATCCTGACCGGCAGCAGCGGCTTCAGCATGGGCATGGCGGAGCAGAATGAGTTCTCGCATTAAATTACCTTCTTAAGCCATTTGAGTATCGGTGCCCAGTCTTCTTGATGGCTGCGCAATTGTTCGGAATTGTAATCAAACACGCTTTTACCCAAGGCGACCATCAAGACATAGGCTTGGGTATCACGCACTTCGCCAACCACCGAATAGGGCCAGCTTTTCAATTGTTCTACCGCTTGTTGGGAAGCATTGGTCCAGGGTTTCAGGCGATTGCCGACCAGGCCGACCGGCAGTTTTTTCTTTTTGACCCGGGCATTTTTAGCCATCGAGTTCAAAAATGGCACGGTCGCTTCGATATCGATCATTGAGGGCAATACCGGCACCAGCACGGCGTCGGCAAGCTCGATATAGGGATCAAGGTCATTTCCCATCGCACCGGCAGGGGCATCGATGATCACGATCTGGGCATTTTCGGGGATTTGCTTCTGCCAGTTTTTGACGGTGCCATCGATCGGCAGTACAGCAGTATCCAGATGCGCCCGCTTTTCGCACCAGCGGGTGGCGGAATGTTGCTTGTCGGCATCGACCAGAACGGTGCGTTTGCCTTCCACGGCGAAATGGGCGGCCAGACTCGTGGAAAGTGTTGATTTACCAGCGCCGCCCTTGGAACTTGCTACTAAAATCGTTCGCATACCCGAACTCCAACACAAGGAACAGGAGCCCCACTGTACAACGGCCAAGGGCCTTGAAGGAAGCGGGCCGCGCGCGATGGGGTCAAATATGGAGCAACTACTCTATCGGTCTATGTGAGTTTTGTCTCATAGCCCTTGCGGGCTTATCCAAATCACCAATGTAAGGGTCAGGACTATGGCGACGAGCGCTACCGGCCCGGGCCTGTATGCGCCGGGCTTTGAACACGATAGCTGTGGCTTTGGCTTGATCGCCTGCCTTGAAGCGCGCCCGAGTCACTGGCTGGTACAAACGGCCTTGAGCGCACTCGCACGCCTGAGCCACCGTGGCGCGGTCGGTGCCGATGGCAAAACCGGTGATGGTTGCGGTGTGTTGATTCACCGCCCGGGCAATTTTCTACGCGCGGTCGCTGCCGAAGCCGGCATTTCGCTGCCGCATCATCAATTCGCGGTCGGCATGATTTTTCTGCCTCAGGATTCCGAAGCCGCTGCACTGACACGGGATTGTCTTCAGCGTGAATTAAACCGTTGCGGCATCGAAACACTCGGCTGGCGCGAGGTACCGACCGAAAACTCGGTATGTGGCGAACAGGCATTGGCCGCGATGCCGCGAATCGAACAAATTTTTGTTGCGGGCGAAAAACCGATCGCCGACAACGAATTCGAACGCGCCTTGTTCTTGGCGCGCCGTCGTGCAGAAAAAGAGTTTCCCGATACGGCGTATGTCGTCAGCCTCTCCAATAATACGATCGGCTACAAGGCGATGGTATTGCCAGAAAACATGCCGGCGTTTTTTCCCGATCTGGCACGTGAAGATTTGGCATCGCGCGTCGTATTGTTTCACCAGCGCTTTTCGACCAACACCGCCCCGGCCTGGGAGCGTGCACAGCCATTTCGTTTTCTCGCGCACAATGGCGAGATTAATACGATTGAAGGCAATCGACTTTGGTCGGTGGCACGCGGTGCCGCCTGGAAGTCGCCGCTAATCGATTTTTCCGAATTGAAGCCCTTGGTCAGCTTGCATGGTTCGGATTCGCAAAGCCTCGACAATATGCTCGAAGCCCTGCTCGCTGGCGGCATGGATTTATTGCAGGCGATGCGGATTCTGGTGCCGCCGGCAACCTCTTCACTCGAACATCGCGATCCGGATTTGTCGGCGTTTTACGAATACCACAATCTTTCGATCGACCCCTGGGACGGGCCGGCCGGTATTGTGTTGTGCGACAGCGATTACGCGGCTTGCACGCTCGATAGAAATGGCTTGCGACCGGCGCGCTGGTTTCTCACGCATGACCGGCATCTGACGATTGCCTCGGAAACCGGCGTCTGGGATTGCCCGGATGAAAACATCGTCGCAAAAGGAAAACTCGGCCCCGGTGAAATGATGGCGGTGAATCTGAAAACCGGTCACTTGCTCGACAGCGCCACGATTGATCGCATCAATGCCGCGCGCGCGCCCTACAAGCAATGGCTGAAAGCCGGCGTGCAATATCTTGATGCGGCTTTGTTTGATCCATCGTTGGCGGCGAAACCGTTCGACGCCGATACACTACTTCAATTCCAGAAACTATTTCATCTCAGCCGCGAAGAAATCGAAAACGTGTTGCGTGTGCTAGCCGAAACCGAGCAGGAAACCACCGGTTCGATGGGCGACGACACGCCGTTTGCGGTGTTATCGCATCAGCAACGTTCGCTCTACGATTATTTCCGGCAGGCCTTCGCACAAGTCACCAATCCGCCGATTGATCCGCTGCGAGAACGCGTGGTGATGTCGCTCAGCACGCAAATCGGTCGCGAAGGCAATGTGTTCGAATCCAGTGCCGAGCAGGCGAAATGTTTGGCGATGAATTCGCCAGTACTGTCTCAACGCAAACTCAACCAGATTCTGAAACTGCCGGAATTCTGCGATGCGCGGCACCTACTGCATTTGTATTGCCGACCGGAAGAAGGTTTTCAGGCAGCCATTCGGCGCCTGTGTCTTGACGCCGAACAAGCGGTTAGAAACGGCGCGATTATTTTGATTTTGTCGGACCGTTATCCCGATGCCGACAAGCTGCCGATTCACGCCCTGCTGGTCACCGGTGCGGTACATAAGCATTTGATCAGCGTCGGTCTGCGTTGCGATTGCAATCTGATTATCGAAACCGCCACCGCTCGTGACGCCCATCATTTTGCTTGTTTGATTGGTTATGGCGCGACGGCGGTGTATCCGTATCTCGCTTATCAAACGATTCATGCGCTCGGCGAAAGCGGCGTGATCAAATTGCCGCGCGGAAAAGAGAACGCCGAGCTTGGTCGCAATTACCGGCGCGGCATCAAGAAAGGCTTGCTGAAAATCATTTCGAAAATGGGCATCAGCACGATCGGCAGCTATCGCGGCGCGCAATTGTTTGAAATCGTGGGCCTCGCAGATGAAGTCGTGAAGTCCTGCTTTGAAGGCACGCCATCGCGTATTCAGGGCGCTGGTTTTGCCGAGTTGCAGGATGACGCCCTGCAGCTGAAGGAGCGCGCCTACGACAACAGCATCGGCCTGTCGAACGGCGGCTTGCTGCGTTACGTGCACGACGGTGAATACCATATGTACAACCCGGACGTGATTGCCAGTCTGCAATTGTCGGTCCGCACGGGCGAGTATGCTGACTACCAGTTCTATGCACAGCATGTGAATGGACGCCCGGCATCGACGCTGCGTGATTTGCTGAAATTGCGTGCATCGCAATCTATCGGCATCGATCAAGTCGAATCCACCGAAGCTATCTTGAAACGCTTCGACTCGGCCGGGATGTCGCTCGGTGCCCTGTCGCCGGAAGCGCATGAAGCCCTGGCGATCGCGATGAACCGTCTTGGCGCGCGCTCAAATTCCGGCGAAGGTGGCGAAGATCCGGCACGCAATCACACCGAGAAATCCTCGAAGATCAAACAAATTGCGTCAGGTCGCTTCGGTGTGACTGCCGAGTATTTAATCAATGCCGAAGTTTTGCAGATCAAGATTTCGCAGGGGGCGAAACCCGGCGAAGGCGGCCAGTTGCCGGGGCACAAGGTCAACGAACTGATCGCCCGTTTGCGTTATGCCAAACCCGGCATCGGTTTAATTTCGCCACCGCCACATCACGATATCTATTCGATCGAAGATCTGGCCGAATTAATTTTCGATTTGAAGCAAATCAATCCCGACGCTTTGGTGTCGGTGAAGCTGGTGTCGCATGCCGGTATCGGTACCGTCGCAGCGGGCGTGGTGAAAGCCTATGCCGATTTGATTACGGTGTCAGGTTATGACGGCGGCACCGGTGCTTCGCCGATTTCCTCGATCAAGTACGCCGGTACGCCTTGGGAATTGGGCTTGTCGGAAGTACAACAAACCTTGCGAATGAATAATCTGCGCCACAAGGTGCGGGTGCAGGTAGATGGTGGATTGAAAACCGGACTTGACGTGATCAAGGCCGCGATTCTCGGCGCGGAGAGTTTCGGTTTCGGTACGGCACCGATGGTCGCCTTGGGCTGTAAATATTTGCGTATCTGCCATCTGAATAATTGCGCGACCGGGATTGCCACGCAAGACCAGCGTTTGCGCGAAATGCATTTCACCGGCCTGCCGGAAATGGCGATGAATTTCTTTCAATTCGTTGCGCAGGATGTGCGCGAACATCTGGCGATGCTCGGCGTTTCAAGTTTGCAGGATTTGATCGGTCGCGTGGATCTGCTGGAGATTATCGAAGGCCAGACCGACAAGCAGCGTCAACTGGATTTAAGTCCGATTCTTGCCGCCAGCGGATTTGTATCGGACGAAAGCCACTATTGCACCGATGCGCGGAATCCGCCGCGCGATACCGCCGAATTGGCCAATCGCATGCTGTCGGATTTGCAGCACAGCATCACCAACAAAACCGGCGGTATCTTCCATTACGAGGTCTGCAATCGTGATCGCGCGATTGGCGCGCGACTGTCGGGCGAAATTGCGGAACATCACGGCAATCTCGGCATGAGCGAAGCACCGATCACGCTGAAACTTTCCGGTGTGGCCGGACAAAGTCTCGGTGCCTGGAATGTCGGCGGTCTGAATTTGTATCTGCAAGGCGATGCCAATGATTACGTTGGCAAAGGCATGTGCGGCGGCAAGATCGTGATCGCCCCCGGCAAGAACGCGGGCTTCATCGCACGCGATGCCAGCATTCTCGGTAACACCTGTTTGTATGGCGCGACCGGCGGAAGATTATTCGCCGCGGGCCGGGCGGGTGAGCGGTTTGCGGTACGTAATTCCGGTGCGACTGCCGTGATCGAAGGCGCCGGTGATCATTGCGCCGAATACATGACCGGTGGCGTACTGGCCGTGCTCGGCCGCACCGGACAAAACTTCGGTGCCGGCATGACCGGTGGTTTCGCCTATGTACTCGATCTGGAACGTGATTTTGTCGATCACTGCAATCTTGAACTGATCGATATCTTGCGGATGTCGCCCGAAGGCATGGAAAGCCATCTGCAACATCTGCGATTCCTGTTGCAAACCCACCAGCATGAAACCGGCAGTGTTTGGGCAGGGCAATTGCTGGAAGAATACCGCGACGTGATCGGAAAATTCTGGCTGGTCAAACCGAAAGCCGCCAGCCTCGAGTCCCTGATCGACGCATTGAGGCAAGCCGCATGAGCCAGAAAAAAGATTTCCAGTTTCTCGAATTGCCCCGAAAAATGCCGAAGGAAATTCCGTCGCAGTTGCGCATCCACGGCTGGGATGAAATTTACGGCAGTTTCGACAGTGCCAGTGCCGGTGCGCAGGCGGGACGCTGTCTTGATTGCGGCAATCCGTATTGCGAATGGAAATGCCCGGTGCATAACTACATTCCGAACTGGTTGAAGCTGATACAGGAAAATCGCTTGTTTGAAGCGGCCGAGCTGGCGCATGAGACCAATCCACTGCCGGAAGTGTGCGGCCGCGTGTGTCCACAAGATCGTCTTTGCGAAGGCGCTTGTACGCTCAATACCGGTTTTGAATCAGTCACGATCGGATCGATCGAAAAATACATCGTCGATGAAGCCTTCAAGCAAGGCTGGCGTCCGGATTTATCGAAAGTAGTTCCGACTGGAAAGCGCGTCGCAGTCATTGGTGCCGGGCCCGCCGGATTGGCCTGTGCCGATCGTCTGGCACGTGCCGGCATTCAGGCCGACGTGTTTGATCGCTACGAAGAAATCGGCGGACTTCTGACCTTCGGCATTCCGCCATTCAAACTGGAAAAGCAGGTCATCACCACAAGACGCCTGGTGCTGGAAGCGATGGGCGTACGTTTCCATTTGCGTACCGACATCGGCAAAGACATCGCGTTTGAAAAACTTTTATCCGATTACGATGCGGTATTTGTCGGTACTGGCTGCTACACAGCCGTCGACGCAAAACTACCAGGCCAGCATTTACCTGGCCGTTTGGAAGCCCTGCCATTTCTGATCGCCAATGCACGAAAAATACTGGGCAGCGATGTGCCAAGTTCTGTGCCGATGGACTTCAACAATAAAAATATCGTCGTGCTGGGTGGTGGTGATACCGCGATGGATTGCGTTCGTACTTCAATACGTCTGAATGCCGCAAGCGTGACCTGTGTGTATCGTCGCGATGAAGCCAGCATGCCCGGTTCACGCCGCGAGGTTGGCAATGCCCGCGATGAAGGCGTGCAATTCCTGTTCAACCACGCGCCGATGGCGATTGAAGGAAAGGACAAAGTCACCGGTGTGCATTTGCAGGAAACCGCGTCGATAGCGAATGGAAAATCTCGCGGTGAATTCACGTCGATTCACGGCGAAGAAAAAATCCTCACGGCCGATATCGTGATTACCGCTTTTGGTTTTCGTCCAAGCCCGGCATCCTGGCTGGAAGATCACGGCGTTGCGTTGAAGGACGGCCGTATTCAAGTCTCCGGTGCATTGCCGTATCAAACGAGTCAGCCGAAAATTTTTGCCGGTGGCGATAATGTTCGCGGTGCCGATTTGGTGGTCACCGCTGTGCACGATGGGCGGGATGCAGGCGTTGCGATTGCGAAGTGGTTAAAGAGCGTGGGAGGGCCGTAAGGCCCGAATGGTCGGAGAAATTCGGGCCTTACGGCCCTCCCACGACTCATGCAATACAATATAATTAGGCATGAACGAACTACAAGATTTAACCGCGCTGCTGCGCTCGAACACCCCATTCATCCTGATTGAAACCGAAGACGAAGCCCGGGTCATCGACCTGTTTCGGCATGCGTTGAAGAATGTTTGGCGTGCCCTTTATCGGTGGTCGATTACCGAAGGCTTGCGCCGTTTCGATCTGGATCGCGAAGACGAGGCCGATGTTGCGCCAGACGCGAGCGCCACTTTGCAGGCCATCCATCGTGAAACCCAGCGAGGCATTTACTTATTGCTGGATTTCCATCCTTACCTGGGCTACGCCAGCACGCAACGTATGCTGCGCGACATTATCCAGCGTCGCCATTGCCTCGAGCATACCGTCGTGCTGGTCGGCCAGAAAATCGAAATTCCGGCCGAATTGGAAGCGCTCGCGGTACGTTTCAAACTGCGACTTCCCGATGAAGCCACCTTGTTGAAAATGGTCAACGATGAAGCGGATTTGTTCAAGCGCGAGAACGAAGGCCGCCGTGTCGAGATTGAACAGGAAGCGCTGAAAACCATCGTCAAAAATTTGCGTGGTCTGGCGATGAACGAAGCCAGACGCATAGCTCGACATTTGATTTTCAGTGATGGTGCCATTGGACCGGCCGACTTGCCAGAACTGTCCAAGCTGAAATTCGAGTTACTCAATCAAAGCGGGCATCTGCACTACGAATACGACACCACGCAATTTGCCGACGTTGCCGGTTTGTCGCGTCTGAAAAAATGGTTGAGCCATCGCACAGAAGCTTTTATCGGCGACAACTTGCCGCTCGGGCTCGATCCGCCGAAAGGTATCTTGTTACTTGGCGTGCAGGGTTGCGGTAAAAGCATGGCTGCAAAAGCCGTTGCCGGCTGTTTTGGCGTACCGCTGGTGCGGCTGGATTTTGGCGCGCTTTACAATAAATTCCACGGCGAAACCGAAAAGAATCTGCGTGATGCATTGGCATCGGCCGAACAATTGCAGCCTTGCGTGATCTGGATCGACGAACTGGAAAAAGGTTTGGCCAGTTCCGGTTCCAGCGAAGACGGCGGTGTGTCGCGTCGCGTGCTCGGCTACTTCCTGACATGGATGGCCGAACGCAAGAGCAAAGTCTTTCTGGTCGCGACTGCGAATGCGGTCAATGAATTGCCACCGGAGTTATTGCGAAAAGGCCGTTTCGATGAAATCTTTTTCGTCGATCTTCCAGATCACGCGGCACGCGGCGAAATTTTCCGTTTGCATCTCGACAAGCGTCGCATTGACTGGAGCGCTTTTTCGCTTACGCGTCTGGCGGAAAACAGCAACGGCTTTTCCGGTGCCGAAATCGAGCAGGCAATCGTCAGTGCCCTGTATTCTGCACATGCCGAAAAAATCAGCCTGAGTGAAAGCGTGCTGACACAGGAAATTAAAAATACCCGTCCGCTGTCGGTGTTGATGGCGGAGAAAGTCGAAGCGCTGCGCGAATGGGCAAAAGAACGAACCGTGCCTGCGGATTGATATTTCGTCATTGTTTTGCGGGAGCTGCTTTAGCAGCGATTAAATATTTCAGACTGTCGTGTTCTGAAAGTTCCCATCGCTGCTAAAGCAGCTCCCACAAACAGCTTTACCGTTTTGGATTGGGCCGCAACAACCAGCCGGTAATTGCCAGACGATCTTCCGTTGCATACGGTGCCACCAAGCTGACCGTATGGGATTGTGGCACCTTGAATAGCGACAACGCATTCCAGTGTGGTGTAAACGTTTGCGTGACATCGCCAGCATCGTTTTCAAACTGCAATAAGCCACCCCAGTCGGGATGCCAGTTTTTGCTCAGGTTGATTACGTAGGCGTATGAACGGTCCTCGTGTTGGTCTTTATCCTGATGCCGGGTCAGGAAATGTCCGGCGCGATAGCGGGTGGCCTGTGCACTGGCGTGGGTAATCTTTGCATCATTCACTAGCCAGCGGGCAAACACAATGAACTCTTCAGAATTCAGAAAATCCAGAATCGCATGCAGGATCAAGGTCGGATCGCGCCCTTCCTTGGCGGCTTTCACCATCATGTAACTTTCGTAGACAAACTGGAATTGCGTTTTGGCGCGGTCGTAGGCTTTCTGCAAATGTTCTGCCCGGACCTGAACGTCCATCGCCGCGTAATCGGAAGCGGCGACGGTTTTTGAAACGCCATCGCTGCGCTCGGCGAGCGTCCACGGCACCTCATGTTGCAGACAGGTACGCAGACGCTCGGCCGCAGGCAGTTGCAGAAAATTCGGAATCTGCACCCGCGTATGTCTGGCAAGGTCGATGCGGTAGCCGTCGAAGTCGAGTTCGTTGTTGATCATATTAGTACTTAGGATCAAGGCCAGTTAAAACGCGGCTACGTTGACCAGGATCAAATGGCATCCAGCTTTCCGGCGCAGTTAGGGGGATTTCCGCCTTTCGCATATCAACGATCAAGCTTTCCCACTCCGTCAAATGTGGCCATTGTTGAATATAAGAAGAATCATATTCAGGACGCATTTTATTGAGTTTATTCTGATTTTCGCGCATCCAGTAATGCTGTCTAAGCTCTTCTCTGAACTGCGGCCCCTTGGGGTGGCCAACTGTTAATTTCGACAGCATTGAAAGTGCGACAGCTTTAGAAATAGCAGTATTGTCATTACGTATCATTTCAAAAAGTTTGATGCATGCCTCTTTTCGATCAAGACCCTTTTTACTTCCGTCGCAATAATTCGTAAAACTTTGGAAGCCCGGCAGAGGAAATGCCAGTGCCATGCCGAGAGCCTGTATCTTTCTGTAGTCTTCATCACTGGGTGGCTTATCCAAGCCCCAGTTTTTGGCATCGTCTTCTCGCTCGGCGTCGTTCTTCTCAGGCTGCCAGCCAGCCATGGAAAGATAAGTAGCTTTCGCATACTCGTGGTAATAACTGTTGTAATAGCGACTATTTACAGCCCGTAAAAAGGTAGCATCCATATCGGCCTGATCATTGCCGAGCTGTGCATAATTGAGCGCCAACAAATGCACGGCAGCATTTTCGGGATCGAGTTTTTCTAGCCGAGCAATCGCACTGCCTGCATTACATACCTTGTCTCCAAAGCAATGCGTTGCTTCATACCAGGCAATCAACACATCACTCTGTCCCGCTTCAATTGCAGATCGCATCCATTGCGCGGCCAGCCCTTCATTTGTTTTTTGACGGCTGGCCGGCATGAGGGCTTTTCCAGAGCCGATGAGTATCGAAGCAACCAATAAATTTCGCGCTTCATTCTTACTTGCAAGTTGATGTGCGAATTGCTGGGTTAAAACACTATGTTTCAGGTCGCCGGTTTTGTTCCTTTCTGCACTTGTATCAAGGCGATTTGAATTGCCTGCCAGCGTGGCGACAGCGAGTGTGATGCCGCCCAATAATAAAGCACCATAACCCAGTTTGTTTTTTGAGCGTTCTTTCATGTCGTTTTGTCATTCCGGTATTGTGACTCGCGCCTAAAGGCGTTCCTACGTGAATTTCGCTGAACTTGTTTTAGCGAGATCAAGCTAACTCAATACCCCGCCGCCTGCCCATCTTTGCGGCTTTCGCTGGCACCAGTATAAACACCGGTGTCAGGATCACGCATGATCGCCTGATAGCCGCCGTAAGGGCCGTCGGCAAATTCGATCTTGTGGCCTTTACGCATCAGGGCCTGTATCACCGGATAGGTAAATTCCGATTCCAGATTCAATACCCCGCCGTCACTCATTGCCGTATTTTGTCCGGCCGGTTCGGTCGAACCTTCATGTTGGATACGAGGTGCGTCGCCGGCTTCCTGCAGGTTCATGCCGAAGTCGACGATGTTCATCACGATTTGTGCATGGCCTTGCGGTTGCATTGCGCCACCCATCAAGCCGAAGCTGATCCAAGGCTTGCCATTTTTCGTCATGAAGGCCGGAATGATCGTATGGAACGGGCGCTTGCCCGGTTCGAAACTGTTCGGATGCCCGGCTTTCAGTACGAATTGTTCACCCCGATCCTGCAGGATAAAACCCAGGCCCGGCGGCGTCATGCCGCTGCCCATGCCGCGATAATTTGATTGAATCAACGACACCATCATGCCGTCCTTATCGGCAACGGTCATGTAAATGGTATCGCCCTGATTCAGGGCGGCGCCTGGGTCGACGCTTTGCATCGCGCGATCACTGATCAGTTTGCGACGTTCGGCGGCGTAGTCTTTCGATAGTAATTTTTCGACCGGTGTTTTCGCGAAATCCGGATCGGCATACAGAGATGCACGATCGGCAAAAGCAAGTTTTTTCGCTTCGGTAAATAAATGCACATGCTCGGTACTGCCGAAAGGAATTTTCGAAAAATCGTAGGCCTCGAGAATATTTAAAATTTGTAGTGCGGCCAAACCTTGTCCATTCGGTGGCAATTCCCAGACATCCACGCCCCGATAATTGGTCGAAATCGGCTGCACCCATTCACCTTTGTGCGAAGCGAGATCTTCGACACTCAGAAAACCGCCTTGCGCCTGAATATAATCAGCAATGGTTTTAGCGGTGGCGCCTTTATAGAAGCCATCGCGACCTTCGCGGGAAATTTTTTCCAGTGTGTTGGCAAGATATGGATTGCGCCAGAGCTGGCCTTTCTTCGGCGCCTTGCCATTGATTGTCATTTGCTCGGTGAAGCCGGGATATATCGATAAGCGTGGCACCGACAGATTCCAGTAATAGGCAATCGTTTCGGCTACCGGATGGCCGTTGCGGGCATAACGAATCACCGGCGCCAGATTGTCTTTCATCGGCAATTTACCGAAGCGTTGATGCATCGCAAACCAGGCATCGACCGTGCCCGGTACCGTGACCGGCAAGGGGCCGTGCGAAGGAATATCCTTGTAACCCTTATCGATAAACCATTGCAGGCTTAAATTTTTCGGCGATCGGCCCGAGCCGTTATAGCCGTGCAATTTTTTCGTTTTCGGGTCCCAGACAATCGCGAACAAGTCGCCACCGACACCGTTGCCCGTTGGCTCCATTAGTCCAAGCGCGGCATTGGCGGCAATAGCGGCGTCCATCGCGCTGCCGCCCTGCTTCATGACATCGAGTGCAATCTGGGTGGCTAGCGGATGTGAGGTCGCGGCCATCGCTTGCGGTGCTATCACTTCGGATCGGGTGGCGAAATCGCGTCCGGCAATGCGATCGCTCGCCATCGCAGCAGAGGCGATAAAGCCAAGCATGCTCAAAAACACGAACGCAACTCTCGGCGTGTTGCCTAACTTGAGGTAATTTTGACGCTTCATAAAATCTCCGTGATAGCAGCCTCTGTTCCTGATGGTTCCAAACTTCGCGGTCCCGTTTGCTTTCGAGCAAGACCAAACCTTGCTGCATTGAATCAGGCATTGCGTGAATTATTCTTGAAGCGTGACGCCGATACGAACCTATCACCTTTGCCTTCAACATCGCAGTTCGGGTACGTCAGGACTTCGGATAATTCGCATTGACGAATTGACGTAAACGTTCGGCGCAGGTATGTACGTCGGCACATAAGGGAAGTAATTGCGGCCAGTCGGCGGATTTTGTTGCGAGTTCCAGCTCGGTCGCCGCAAGGGCCAACTCGACCGCACCCACCAGCTTTGCGGCACCTTTTATCTTGTGGGCTTCTCGCCCCAGTTGAAGCAGATCACCCAGTTCGCGGGCACGTTGCATCGCAACAGTGTCTTGATCGGTTGCTTTCAGGAAATCATCCAACAAGGCACGATTTTCTTTTGCATCACCGCCGGTAAGTTCGTCCAGCACGCTTTTATCAAGTGGCGTGGGCGGCAGATTTGCTTGCGGCAAAATCATTTTCGCCGGTTTTGAGTGAGAGCTGGAGCCTGCAACCTGATCTGCCGGTTTGGTATGCGGCAACCATTTCTGCAAACAGGAGACCAGCTGAGAAATGCTGACGGGTTTCATCAGGTAATCATCCATGCCGGCGGCGATGCAGCGCTCGGATTCGCCTTTCAATGCCGCTGCCGTCAAAGCGACAATCGGCATTCTGGGTTTGTTCTCCTGCTGTTCGAGTCGGCGCAGTTCCTTCGCCATTTGATAGCCATCCATCACCGGCATATGAATGTCGGACAGAATCAGCGAATAGCGGCCGCTGGTCCAACGCTCAATCCCTTGCACGCCATCTTCGGCGGTCTCGCAGAGATAGCCGGCGAGCGCCAATTGTCGGGAGACGACGAGGCGATTGGTCGGGTGGTCATCTACCATCAAAATCAGGCTGCGATCTTCTATCGCTTGCTCGATGGTGGGCAGAGCGCGCGCGGTAAAGCTTTGTGGCGCCGACAAGGGGATATCGTTTTCGATATCGGCTTCGTCGGCGATCGGCAGGTTCACCGTCAATCGCATCGTGGTACCGGCCCCCGGTGTGCTTTCCATCGCGACCTGGCCGCCCATCATTTCAGCGAGGCGGCGGCTAATCACCAAGCCCAGACCGGTGCCGCCAAACTTGCGTGTTGTGCTGCCTTCGGCCTGCTGGAAAGCCTGGAATAATTTCGCCTGTTGTTCGGGTGTGATTCCGATGCCGGTATCGGTAATGCGAAAAATTATTTTTTGCTGGTTGTTTCTTGTTTCAACAAGCTCCAACGCCGCTTCGACGAAACCGGCCTCGGTAAACTTGATCGCGTTGGACAAAAAATTTGACAGGATTTGCCGCAAACGCAAACCGTCTGCAAGATGTGCCGGTTTTATATTCGGATCGACGGTGACAGTGAGCACCAATCCCTTGCTGGATGCAGAGCCAGTGAAATTGGCGGCAGTCGATTGCAACAAACGCTGCAGGCTAATCGTGGTGGGCGATAGCTCCATCCGTCCGGCTTCGACTTTCGAAAAGTCCAGAATGTCGCCGATGATTTGCAACAACGATGCTGCCGATTGCTGAATCACATGCACGGTGCGGCGTTGTTCGGTATCGAGATTCGAATGGGTGAGTACTTCCAACATGCCGGTGACACCGATCATCGGCGTGCGAATTTCGTGACTCATGGCGGCCAGGAAGCTGCTCTTGGCGATATTGGCTTCGCGCGCGGCGATTTCACTGGCACGCAGTTTTTTCTCGAGTTGTTTGATCTGGCTCAGATCGGTCGCAACGCCAAGATAGCCCGTGGTCTTACCCGAACCATCGCGTACCGCCGATGCAGCCAGCAAAACGGTAACGTGGTTGCCATCTTTTTTAACCAGCGTCCATTCCAGTGGCTCGGAACCGCTTTCGATCAAGAGTGGCAACAAACTGCTTTTGGCTTCGACTTTCCGGTCGAGTGCGGCTGTCAGCTGGTCGGCGACTTTCTGTACTTCTTCCAGCAACATGATTTTGACCAGACTTCGGCGACCGATCATTTCCTCGGCGCGGTAGCCGGTCAGTTTTTCGGCGAACGGATTGAAGCTGGTCAGTCGTCCTTCCAGATCCATCGACATCACGGCGACCCGTGCAGCGGCAAACAGCGAACGCTGGAAAACTTCGCTTTGCTGCAGGCTGGAGCGTACTTTTTCGATGCTAAGCAGTTGCTCGTTGAGTTCGTTTTCGAAGCGCTGTACATCGTCGCGCATCAGCAGGAAAGTATCGAGCACTTCACCCAGTTCGCCTTCGGAACGAAAACGCGGTACGGCGGTGTAATCATGGCGGCGCATTTGCGTAGCGAGGTCGCGCAGACTTTCCACGCCCTTGTAGATATTGCGAACGATGGCTTGCGCAACAATGATGAAACTCAGCAAAAAAATCAGCACCAGTGCAATGCGAAGCCAGGCCGAGCGTTGCGAGCGGGCAGCCTCTTCGCGTACGCGCCGGTCGGCCTGGATCAATTCCAGATCGCTGAGCAATTTCAGTCGCGTGGTGACGGGGTCGATCGATGGATAGAGGCGGGTATCGGCAAATTGTCCGAGCGCGACAATATCTTTCTTGAGCAAGATGGAGCGCAATTCGGCACTGGCCTGGTCGGCGATAATCTTGGCCTGGCTGATTTGCTCAACCAGCACGGCCTGCTCGGCATTTTGACGCGATTGCAAAAGCGCCGCCCAATGTTCGTGGATGCGTAAATTGGCGTTGTCCACCACCTGCACGCCTTCTTCCCAGCTGATCAGGGAGTTGCGGACCCGAAAGGTGGTATCGACAATATCCATGCCGTAGGAATCGGACACCGATTTTATGCGTCGCAAGGAGCTCAGCGAATCGTTTTTCAGTTGCTCGAGCGCGGTGGTATTTTTCTGCCGCTCCCATTCATCTAGCAATAACAAACCGGCAAAAGCGAGCACCAGCAGGCCGAAAACGCCCAGCAATTGCTTGCGGATGCTGAACTTTTTTTCGAGCTTCAGCATGGGCGATTCTTAATGATGCGCTTTGCGCCAGTTCTTGATGGCATCCTGCAGTTTGTCGCCCTCAACCGGTGGCGAAATCAGATAGCCCTGGGCAAAATGGCAACCGAGTTGTGCGAGTAATTGCCATTCTTCCATCGTTTCCACGCCTTCGGCGACCACGTGCAAATTCAGTTTGCGTGCCAGATCCAGACTGGCTTCGATCACCGCACGCTTGCGTGGCTGGTTTGGCGAATCATTGACGAAGCCGTAGTCGATTTTCAATTCGGTAAACGGAATTTGCGACAGTTGTGCCAAAGAAGAATAACCGGTGCCGAAATCGTCCACGCTCAAGCCGAATCCCTTCAGGCGTAAACGCGCCAGCATGCCTAGGCCGCGTGCGGTGTCGCTCATCACCGAGCTTTCGGTAATTTCCAGGATAATGTCTTCCGGCGACACGCCATGTTCGCGCAGCACTTTTTCATATCGATCGGCGACTTCCGGCCCGGTGAGGTTGTGCGCCGACACGTTGACCGAAACCCTTAGATTCAATCCTTCCTGTTTCCAGCGGCGATGCCATTCGCAGCTTTGCACTAACATCAAATGGGTAAGTTCCTCGATCATGCCGCCGTTTTCAATCATCGGGATGAATTGGTTGGCCGGTACCATCTGGCCATCGGGCAGGCGCCACCGGGCCAGGGCCTCGACGCCGACGACCTTGCCATTGCCGAATTCGACCTGTGGCTGGAACATCGCGTAAATCTCGCCATTTAGGAAAGCTTGACGTAGTTGTTCGAGACTGACTGACACGACCGCGACTTCTCCGACCGGTGCCGGGCCGCCCTCGAAGAGCGACAGGATGTGGGTCAGTTTGCCGGGACTGAGCGGTTTTTCGACTGCCCCCAGCACGCGCAAGCCCGAAGCCTTGGCCATCACTTGCACGGTATGCAGGAGCGCGGGATCCATGGCACTGACCACGGCGACCGATTTGGCGAGGTGTTCCTGGGCGACAAAGCCCATGAATTCAATCCCGTCCATACCAGGCAGGTCGAGGTCGATCAGGATGACATCAGGCTTTACATTGGCGGCGCGCAGAATCTCGAGAGCTTGAAAGCCGTCGGCGGCTTCAATCAAATGGGTGATGCCAAGGTCCGCCAGCAGGCGAAGACCCAGTCGGCGCTGGAAAGCGTGGTCTTCCACCAACATCACTCGCAATTCATGCAGGCTCATTCGTTAGCTCCCTATCCCCTGGTGACACTGTAACGCGGCTTAGATGAAACTTGCATCCTTTTCGGCCGGCTTTATCGAAAATATAGGTGGCCGGTCACAAGCAGGTTTATCGTGCGGCGTCCTTGTCAACACGGGCGCCGGCAGTCCGCTCGGGTTATAATTCCGAGTCTTTGCTCTATGCCACACGGGTTTGCCATGTCTGTACCAATGATTGATAAGGAATACACGCTCGAACACAAATACACCCGCAGTGAAGGGCGGATTTATTTATCGGGCGTACAAGCCCTGGTTCGATTGCCCCTGATGCAGCAAATGCGCGACCGCGCGGCTGGCATCAACACCGCCGGTTTTATTTCCGGTTACCGCGGCAGTCCGCTCGGTGGCTTCGACCTGGAATTGTGGAAAGCGAAAAAACATCTCGCCGCATCCAGTATCGAATTCACGCCAGGTTTGAATGAAGACCTCGGCGCGACGATGGTCTGGGGTTCGCAGCAAACCAATTTGTTCGATGGCGCCAAATACGACGGCGTGTTTTCGATGTGGTACGGCAAAGGCCCCGGCGTTGATCGCTGTGGCGACGTGTTCAAGCACGGCAATGCTGCCGGTACGTCGAAATTTGGTGGTGTGCTCGCGCTTGCCGCCGATGACCACGCTTGCCGTTCTTCGACTTTGCCGCATGGTTCGGAATTGGAATTTGTCTCGGCGATGATGCCGGTGCTGAATCCGGCCGGTGTGCAGGACATTCTCGATATGGGCTTGCTCGGCTGGGCGATGAGTCGCTTTACCGGCCGTTGGGTTGGTTTCAAAACCATCGCCGAGACTGTCGAGTCTTCCGCTTCGGTCAACGTGAATCCGCATCAACTCGATATCGTATTGCCCGGTGATTTCGAAATACCGTTCGGTGGTTTGAATATCCGCTGGCCGGATCCACCGCTGGATCAGGAAATGCGTTTGCACCAATACGCGGTCAAAGCCGCGATTGCATTTGCCCGCGCCAACAAAATCGACAAGACGATTTTCGATTCGCCGAAAGCGCGTCTCGGTATCGTCACCACCGGCAAGAGCTATCTCGATGTGCTGCAAGCGCTCGAATATCTCGGCATCGGTCACCAGGAAGCCGAAGACATCGGCATCCGCGTGTACAAGGTCGGCATGACCTGGCCACTGGAACCGGTAGGTATCCGCGAATTCGCCCGCGGTCTCGAAGACATCATCGTGGTCGAAGAAAAACGTTCTTTCATCGAATCGCAGATGAAGGAATACATGTACAACTGGGATCATCACACGCGCCCTAGCATCGTCGGCAAATACGACGAGAGCGACGAGTGGATTCTGCCAAGTACGAACGAACTGACGCCGGCCCGCATCGCACGCGTGATCGCAAAACGTCTGTCGCGTTTCTTCACCAGCGAGCACATCGTCGATCGTCTGAGCTTCCTGGCCGCGAAAGAAAAAGAACTCGCGATGCCGCGTCCGGTATTCCCGCGTCCGGCACATTACTGTGCCGGTTGTCCGCACAATTCATCGACGGTAGTTCCGGAAGGTTCGCGCGCACTTGGCGGTATTGGTTGCCATTACATGGTGACCTGGATGGATCGCAAAACCGATACCTTTACGCAAATGGGCGGCGAAGGTACGACCTGGTGCGGCCAGGCGCCGTTTACCAATGAAAAGCACGTATTTCAGAATCTTGGTGACGGTACTTATTTCCATTCCGGCTCGCTCGCGATTCGCCAGGCGATCGCCGCGAAAGTGAATATCACCTACAAGATTTTGTACAACGATGCAGTCGCGATGACCGGTGGGCAGCCGGTCGATGGAACATTGACCGTGCCGGATATCGCGCATCAAGTTCGCAGCGAAGGCGTACAAACCATTGTCGTGCTTAGCGACGACATTGAAAAATGGAACAAGCCGGAAATTTTCCCGAGCGGCGTCGAATTTTTGCATCGCGACGAACTCGATAACGTGCAGAAACGTTTGCGTGAAGTGACCGGCACCACGATCATTATTTTCGATCAAACCTGTGCCGCCGAAAAACGCCGTCGCCGCAAGCGCGGAAAGATGGTCGATCCGGCAAAACGCACGTTTATCAATCCGGCGGTCTGCGAAGGCTGCGGCGATTGCGGCGTGAAATCGAATTGTGTGGCCGTATTGCCACTGGAAACCGAATTCGGCCGCAAGCGCGAAATCGATCAAAGCAATTGCAATAAAGATTTCAGTTGCGTCAAAGGTTTCTGCCCAAGCTTCGTCACCATTGAAGGCGGCGGCCTGAAAAAGAGAAAAGGCAGTGCAGCCGAAGTGAATTTCGACGTGTTGCCGATGCCGACCTTCAAAACCGACTTGAGCGAGCCCTGGAACATCCTGATCACCGGCGTCGGCGGTACCGGCGTGGTGACGATTGGCGCCTTGCTCGGCATGGCGGCACATCTGGAAAACAAGGGCGGCAGCGTGCTCGACCAAACCGGCCTCGCACAAAAAGGCGGTGCGGTCACCACGCATATTCGCATCGCGAAAACCCCGGCCGACATCAATGCTGTTCGTATCGCTGCCGGCGAAGCCGATCTGGTGCTCGGTTGCGACATGGTCGTGGTAAACGACTACTGGGCGCTGTCGAAAATTCGTGCCGACCGTTCCGAAGTCGTGCTGAATACCTACGAAGCCATGCCCGGTTCGTTCACCCGCAATACCGATATGCAATTCCCGGCAAATGACATTATTGCCGCGATCAAAACCGCACTGGGTGATCGTGATCCGATGCTGGTTGATGCGAGTGAATTATCGATGGCGCTGATTGGCGATGCGATTGCGACCAACCTATTTATGCTCGGCTATGCCTGGCAAAAAGGCCTGGTACCAATCTCGCATGAAGCGCTGATGCGCGCGATCGAACTCAACGGCGCAGCCGTTGAAATGAATCGCAAAGCCTTCAACTGGGGCCGGATGGGTGCACACGATATCGATGTGGTGAAAACGGCTGCAGGTGTTATCGCTGCACCGACCGCAGCGAGTTTTGCATCGTCGAACGAAATCGCCACTTCGGCTGCCTTTCTCGGAGAAGGCAATATCGCCAAATCACTCGACGAAACCATCGCCCTGCGCGTGAAATTCCTGGCCGAATATCAGGAAGCCGCCTACGCCGAGCAATACAAGTCTTTCGTCGGAAAAGTCCGCAGTGCCGAAGCCCGCCACACACCGGGTAAATCGGGCTTGACCGAAGCGACTGCGAAATACCTGTTCAAGCTGATGGCCTACAAAGACGAATACGAAGTCGCCCGCCTTTACACCACCGGCGATTTCGAAAAACGCATCAAGGAAACCTTCGACGGCGATTTCAAGGTGAACTTCAATCTTGCGCCGCCGCTGTTTAGCAAGAAAGACAGCAACGGCCATCTGGTCAAACAGCAATACGGGCCGTGGATTTTCACCGCCTTCAAACTGCTGGCAAAATTCAAAGGCCTGCGCGGCGGAGCGTTCGATATTTTCGGCAAAACCGAAGAACGTAAAATGGAACGCCAGCTGATCGTCGACTACCGCAAGTCACTCGAAGAGCTGATGGCCGGTTTGAATCACGACAATTACGAGCTGGCGATTCAAATTGCCAAGGTGCCGGAACATATTCGAGGCTACGGACACGTCAAGGAAGCCCATTTCGTGAAAGCCAAGGCGCAGTGGGATGATTTGCTG
>JAYWIC010000180.1:0-30587 GCA_043789195.1 Arenimonas sp.
GTTCGAAGCCTTTCTGGAAATCGTCGATGTGGATCTGGTGCGTTAATACTTTCTGCAACGGAAAACCTGTCAATACCATCTGGGTCATCTTGTACCAGGTTTCGTACATCTTGCGGCCGTAAATACCCTGCAAGGTCAGGCCCTTGAAAATGACTTTATCCCAATCAATTCCGGCACCTTTGGGCAGGATGCCGAGCAGGGCGACTTTGCCGCCGTGATACATGCAATCGAGCATATCGTTGAACGCCTGCGGATTGCCGCTCATTTCGAGGGCGACATCGAAGCCTTCCATATGCAAATCTTTCATCACGTCTTTCAGTGATTGTTTTGACACATTCACGACCCGGGTTGCGCCCATGTCGGCAGCCAGTTTCAGGCGGTAATCGTTGACATCGGTGACGACGACATTGCGTGCGCCGATGTGTTTGCAAATACCGGCGGCAATAATGCCGATCGGGCCAGCGCCGGTAATCAGTACATCTTCGCCAATGACATCGAACTCGAGTGCGCAGTGGGCGGCGTTGCCATAAGGGTCAAAGAACGAGGCCAATTCAGACGAAATGCCATCGGGAATCGGCCACAAATTCGATGCTGGCATGGCGATGTACTCGGCAAATGCGCCAGTACGATTGACACCAATGCCCACCGTGTTCGGACACAAATGCTGACGACCGGCACGACAATTGCGGCAATGTCCGCAAACGATATGGCCTTCGGCCGATACGCGGTCACCGATTTTGTAGCCAGTAACGCCTGGACCCAAATCCACGATACGGCCGACAAATTCGTGGCCAATAACAAGACCCGGTTTGATCGTGCGCTGTGACCACTCATCCCATTTGTAGATATGCAAATCGGTACCGCAAATGGCGGTTTTTTCCAGTTTGATCAGCACTTCATTCGGACCGGGTGTCGGTACCGGTACTTGTTCCATCCAGATGCCTTTCTCGGCATGGCGTTTGACCAGCGCTTTCATCATTGCAGTCATGGCGTTTGAGTCCGTGCGTGTTTTACAGGTGGGCATTATAAACCACCCATCCGGCTTACTCGAGGTGAAGGCCCTTGTAGCGGGTGTTGTGCGGTTCACGTAACTCGCTCTCGGGGCGTTGTGCAGTGTAGTAATACATCGCGATCGAGCGCCGCCATTGGCCCGCTGGCAGCTGTAGCGGACGGGGATGGCCGTGGAACGAATCGCTGGTAGTGTTGAAAATGACGGCACGGTTGAACGTTGGTTCAACACTTTTTACGCAAGATTTGGCATCGCTCGACCAGAGCTCGAGATTGCCATCGTATTCAGGCAGCCAATGCTCGTTGAAATAAATCAGCAGATTGAGGCGACGGTGAACATGAAGTTCCTGATGCCAATTGAAATCGGCATGGATGCCAAGATGGCCGCCGGGCCCGACAAGATGCAGGCCACCGCCCAGTAATTGCGGATCCGGCAATAGATGTTGAATGCCAGTGAGTTCCTGCAGGAAACGGATAAACGGACCGCTGTTTAAATCGTGCAATGCCTGCCTGATGTTGGATGACAATTGCTCTTCCCGCGAAGTGGCAATTTTCATTTCATAACCTTCGGCATGATAGCGATCCCAGAGGCTGGGGTCCTCAGGATCCGGGAAACTCTCAAGCAGCTCGTGTGCCATGTCTTTTCTTAAAAAGTCATCCAGCACGATATGGGGAAACGGTTCTGCAATCGAATACTGGTCGTGGCCGTCTTTAGCCGTTTGATCCAGTTTTTGCAAATCAAAAATGTAGGTCATCGTCGAGTCGTGCAGAAATGCTTATGCAAGGTTTGCATTCTATCCTGCACGATTCCGGCAAGTGTTCACGGCTCGTAATCAGAACTCCATGCGCCAGCCCAAAGCCAGGCTGCGTTCCTGCAGGAAGTCATGGGCAAAGCGCTGGCGATATTCAAAGAACGCCTGATGACCTTTTTTCATGACCAGGCTGACGCCGACACCCACTTCACCCCATTGCGTGTCAGGGTCGGAGGTGTCGAAAAGTACAGAGGTATTGTTTGGGTCTTGCTGAAATTGCACGGCCAGTTGTCTGCCGGGGTTGTCATATTCTTTGCGTAAACCAGCTCGAACACTGGGTATCAGTACCCCCCAGTTTTGCGAGAATGTTTTCGCAATACTGAAGCTTAGGCTGCCCGTTCTCGACTTGATCTTGCGGGTCGGAATTTCCAGGGCAAAGCCATCGCCGCCAGTTTCGGTATAGGCTTCCAGTGTGGTTTTTGATTGATCCATCCCAAGATTAATTCCGCCGGACCAGGCATTTTTATTCCAGAGCCAGCCACCGCTGATTCCCGATACCTTCCGATCTACATCGGCTGTACCGAATGCCCGGCTTGAAAAATCGAGTGTCGTGCCAACGGGTGATTCAAAGCTATATTGAATATTACGCAGGTTGTCGGTGCTGCCCTTGAAGCTGCCAAAATAGCCATCGAAGAAAAAATGTTCGTTTGGATTGAAGCTGGAGGTAAATAATCCGCCATTCATCCGGGAATCGTTTTGACTGCCGGACCCAGTAAAGTCGAGACTTTCGCGCGTGTGATTGAGTGCCAGGCCGAGCAGCCATTTTGGATTCGCTTGATAGTTCACGCCAACCGTCAATCGATCTGCCCGGCCATCGAATGCAGCTTCATTTTCGCTGACGCGACGATCGAGATTTCCCAGATCAAGACTGGCAAAAATGGACCAGCCATCAGCGAACTCTTTGCTTGCTGTTTGCTCGCTTGTCTCGCTTCGCGTGCTCGCACGTCCCTGACCGGGCAATTCTTCCAGGCCTTGCCCCTGCGCCAGCAGACTCTCGGCCAGCGAGTTGGGGGATGCGGCAAGTTCCTGACAACGGGTAAACAAGGCGGAACCCGGTGTTGTCCCCGCACAAATAGCATTGATAGAACCGCCTAGCGAGTCGCTACCACTGTCGGCTAAAACGGCCATTGGGGTGCAGGAAATGGCGAGAAACAAGAGTTTACGCATCAAATTATTCCCCTGAATAACGAACGATTGGCAAAGCATGGACGATCGAAGATATTCAAGCAAACGAATACTGGCAGTATTCCCGGTCATTCTGCTTTTGAATCTCGATGATGGCTGAACCGTTACCCTAATCTACAGGCAAATGGTCTAAACATTGCAAGGGGTTTGGACTACCCTGTTCTTATTCCTTCAAGCAGGTATTGACTATGAGAGTACGATTCCACGGTGCCGCCGGCGAAGTGACCGGGTCATGCCATGAAGTCCACGCCAACGGCAAAATGATTTTGCTCGATTGCGGGATGATCCAGGGTAGCGATGAAGACGAAGAACGCAATGAGCTGGAATTTCCGTTTGCCATTGACGCCATTGATGCGGTGGTACTCAGCCACGCCCATATCGATCATTGTGGACGATTGCCCTTGCTGGTGAGTCGCGGTTATCGCGGGCCGATTTACACGCAGGCCGCCACGGCAGATCTGCTGAAAATATTGCTGGAAGATGCTGCATCACTCGCACAAATGGATGCCGAGCGCGACAACAAGCATCGGCGCGAGGGCCATCAAAATCATCGTCCACTTTTCACCAAGGCGGACGTTGCCAGCGTATTGAAACACGTCAAAGTCATGGCCTATGACGAGCCGGTAGATATTTTTCCCGATGTGAAAGTGACCTTGCGCGATGCCGGACATATTCTGGGTTCGGCGTCGGTGACGGTTGAATCCGAAGGCAAGTCTCTTTTGTTCTCAGGCGATCTTGGACCCAAAAACACGCCGATTCTGTGTGATCCGGCAATCCATACAAAAGCCGATCTGGTGCTGATGGAATCGACCTATGGCGGGCGATTGCATCGTTCACGCGAAGCGACCATTGCCGAGCTTGGCGAGATTTTCGAACAGGCCTGGCGGGATGGAGGCAATGTGCTGATTCCGGCATTCGCCGTTGGTCGCAGCCAGGAATTGCTGTATTGGTTCGCCAAACACTATGACCAGTGGGATTTACAACGCTGGAAAATATTTCTCGATAGCCCGATGGCAGTAAAAGTGTCGGCGGTGCTGGATCAGCATGAAGATTTATTCGATGCGGAAGCAAAAAAAGTCTGGCAGGGCAAAGTGCGGCCATTCAAAATGCCGAACTTGCATTTCACACCTGAAGTTGTCCAGTCAAAAGCCATCTCCGATGTGAAACGCGGCGCCATCATCATTGCCGGTTCCGGCATGTGCAATGGCGGTCGTATCCGGCATCATTTGCGCAATCATCTTGGCAACAAGAAACACCATGTCGTTTTCGTGGGTTATCAGGCGCACGGCACGCTGGGTCGCCGGCTGGTCGACGGTGCGATGGAAGTACGAATCTTCAATGAAGAAATCAGCGTCAATGCGCAACGCCATACCATCGGCGGCCTGTCGGCCCATGCTGATCAGGCAGGGTTGCTGGAATGGTATGGCAGTCTGGAAAAACATCCACCTGTAGTATTGGTGCATGGTGAGGATGATGCGCGTATCGCCATGCAAGAAGTGATGCAGAAAAAATTTGCAAATAAGGTGCATCTTGCAAAGCCTGGCATGGAAATCGAGGTATAAAAAAACGCCCCGAATCCGGGGCGTTTTTTCAAGGCGGTTAATTTTTATTTTTTCTTGCTGGCGATCCATCGATCAATTTTTGCATCCAGTACCGACAACGGCAAAGAACCGTCTCGCAGGATTTCATGATGGAATTCGCGGACGTCGAATTTATCACCTAGCGCGGCTTTTGAACGCGCACGCAATTCGGTAATTTTCAGCTGACCGGTTTTATACGCGAGTGCCTGGCCTGGAATTGCCATGTAGCGTTCGGCTTCCGCGATTGCATCGGTTTCCGATACGGCAGAATTGTCACGCATGTATTTGATCACCTGTTCGCGGCTCCAGCCCTTGTCATGCAAGCCGGTATCGACGACCAGACGAATGGCACGCCAGAGTTCGCCTTGCAGACCGCCGAAGTACATGTACGGGTCGGTGAACACGCCTAATTCCTTGCCGATGGTTTCCGAATACAGGCCCCAGCCTTCGATATACGCGGTATCCCCGCCAAAGCGGCGGAACTTAGGAATGCCGGTCAATTCCTGCTGCAAGGCAATCTGGAAGTGGTGGCCCGGAATGGCTTCATGTAAGTACAGGTCTTCGGAATCCCAGGTTTTACGCGTGGGTAGATCGTGAGTGTTGACGTAGAAAACACCGGGGCGGGTGCCGTCTTCGCTTGGTCCCTGATAATCACCACCGGCGGCCGACGCCGCGCGGAAGGATTCGGTTGGACGAATTTCAAAACCCGCTTTCGGTAACACCGAGAAAAATTCCGGGATTTTTCTGTCGACTTTTACACGCAGAGCGTTATAGGCGTCGAGCAGGGCTTTCTCATCCTTGAATTCAAATTGCTTATCGGTATCCAGGAAGTGGAAGAAATCCTGCAAGCTGCCCTTGAAATTTGTCGCGGCCATGATGCCGCGCATTTCACCTTGGATGCGTGCCACTTCAGACAGGCCGATGTCGTGTATTTGTGTTGGTGTCTGATCGGTGGTCGTTGAAACTTTCGTATTGAAGGCATAAATGGCCTGGCCATCGGGCAAGGCTTGCATGCCAACGCTGTCGCGGCAGGCGGGCAGGTAAACGTCATTGACGAATGCGCGTAGCGATTTGATGGAAGGATTGATTTGCTTGCTGATCAGGTCGCGATATTGTTCGGTCAGGCGGGCTTTGTCAGCCGCGGAAAAAGTGGCCGGCATGTTTTTAATCGGTTGCCAGAAAACGCTTTCCTCGATCGTGTTCTTCGCCATACCGTCGAGTTGCGGGAGTACTTTTATCATCAACACTTTCGGTTGCACCATGCCGATTTTGACACCTTCGCGCATATTGGTTTGCATCTGCAACATTAATTCAGGCATCTTGCCGGCGCGCTTCAGCCAATTGTCATAGTCTTCAACGGTTTTGAAAGGTTGGGCGCTGCTGCCGGAACCTAATTGCGTGAACAGGCCTACGACGTTGAAAAACTGGTTTAGCGGCATTAGGTCGGTACGAAATTGGCTGCCTTCCAGATCCAGTTTCAGGCTGCGCACCATGATGTCGTAGGAGAGCCGTGTTTGACCAGTAACATCATTGGCATCGATAGCTTCAAACTTTTTCAGCCACTCTTTGGTGAATGCAATGTTTTCATCGCGAAATTCGGGCGCATAAAAATTCGGCAGTTGATCGTTATAACGGCTATCGCCGACAAATGTTGCCTGCAAGGGGTTGCGTTTAAGCGAGTCTTCCCAGAAATCGACATACAGTTGTTCAAGCTGCTCTGACTTGCTGGGAGCGACTTGCATCGACTTGGCAGCGGAGGGAGCGGCAAGCAGCGTCGTTGCGCTAAAAGGAAGGGTCAGGGCAATTGCTAGGCTGAGGTGTCGAAGTTTCATTCATGGTCTCCAATAGGTCTGGAGAGCATGGACCAGTCGGCCCGGTTTGACGTGGGCTAGAAGTCATGCTGCTCGGCGTTGGTCGGGCCCTGACCCGACGCTTTTGACAGAGATGGCGAAGATGCCCAAGTCGGGCCAGGGCCCGACGCTTTTGTCAGATGGCGAAGATGCCCAAGTCGGGCCGGCGCCCGACTTACGCCTATTCGCGCGCGGCTTGTTCGCGCAGGTGCCGGGCCTGGCTTTCACCCAGATAGGAACGAATCAGGCCGCGGGCGATATACAGCAACGGAATCAAGGCGATCGCCGCGCACATTTTGTAAATATAGTTAAGCGTACCAACGGCGTAAAAAAGATCCATCGACCATTTCTGCGGGCCGAGTACGAAGGCGATATAAAGCACGACAAAGCTGTCGACCAATTGCGATACCGCCGTGGAACCGGTCGCACGCAACCAGGCTTTTTTCTCGCCGGTGATTCGTCGGATTTTGTGGAAGACGCTGACATCGATTAATTGCCCCAGCAAAAAGGCCACCACCGATCCCGCAATCGTCCACAGGCCTTGGCCGAAAATGGCGGCGAAGGCTGCCTGTTGGTCTGGAACACCTTGTGCGGCACTCGCACCCACCCACCAACTGGCGGGTGCCAGGTGAATGGCCGCGTAGGCAAAAATAAAACCGTAGATAATCAGGAAGACGGCAAGCCAGCTGATAAAGCGCACGCCACGGCGACCATAATATTCATTGACGGTGTCGGTCATGATGAAAATGATCGGCCACAATAAGGTGCCAGCGGTAAAATTTAACGAGCCGCTTTGGCCGAATAAATTCCATTCGAATGCATTGAGTCCAAGAGTATCTTCGAGTGCAAAAATCTTCACACCGATAAATTCAGCCAGCACTGCATTGACGACAAAAAACGTTGCAAGAATGATGAATAATTTTTGCGAACGTAGATCGCCAATCATGAGCTCATGCCTTCGGGTCTGGACGCGAGAACGGGATTTTTTCGGGGCTCATGGCACCGCCGGAAATGATGAATGCCATTGCCTGGTCAACTGTCCAGTCGGTCGGCGTAATCAATTCGACGGGAACCAGTTCCAGATAGCCCGAAGTGGGATTGGGCGTTGTCGGAACATACACGGCCGCGATTTCCTTGCCGGTGACTTCATCAAGCAAAGTGCGTGTCACAAAGCCAATCGATTTCATGTCGCGATGCGGGAAATCGATCAATACGACGCGCTGCGTGCCATCGGGCTTTTTCTGCAATAAATCGAGCAGCTGGCGGGCACTTCCATAAATGGTTTTTACCAGCGGAATCGAATTCATTAATACTTCAAACCAGACAATCATGCGTTGCCCAATGACGCGTCGCGCCAGCCAGCCAACGGCAAGAATGAAAGACAAAGTGAATGCGAGGGCGGCACCGGTTTGTACCCAGGGCGCACTTAGCCATCCTAGAAGTTCCGGAGAAGCGGCAGCAAGATTGGTGGTGATCGGCTGGATGATCGGTTGGCTCATACCCGAGAGCAAACCGAAAATGAATTTAAATACGATCCACACCAGCCAAATAGGCGTGAGTGTTAGCAGGCCGGTAATAAAGAGTCGCTGAATTTTTTTCATGCGCTATTGTAAGGGCATTCCCCCGTGATTGCCTTGGGTGCAATTCTTATGGATGGCAGGGCGGCCAGGGGGCACGCCCTTACGGTTGCGCGATTACTTCACCAGATCACTCAGGCTGATTTCGCGAACCAATCTGAAACCGACATCGTCGTAGCCGCGATCACCATTTTGATTGCTGGTACGTGTGGATGAAGCACTCGATGCATCTCGCCAGCTCAGCCCGGCAACGATGTATTTGCCGCTTCCTGCACCATCGCCCAGCCATTCGCTGGCATTGCCCTGCAAATCGTAGATGCCCAGCGGGCTGGCCGGTGTGCCGCTGCCAGCGGCCGTGCCTTTGTTGCCGCAAGAAATAACGCCGGCACGGCAAGGGTCGCCAGCCCGATAGGCGGCGACCGAGCGCCATTCGCTTTGCGTCGGCAATCGATAATTCACGCCGCTGCGTTTACTTAGCCATTGAGCATAGGCTCTTGCATCGTCATGGCTTACGCAAACCACGGGATGTTCGTTGCTCTGGTTGAAACCGGGTTTATCCCAGGAAATTTTTCCCGAGAATATCGAGGCAAATGCATTTCGACAGACAGGCGCGGCACGATTGGTGGCAGCGACAAATGCGCTGTATTCGCCTTTCGAAACTTCTTCACGCATGACTGCCAAACCCGCGCGGCCTGCGCTTGGCGCGCTGCTCAGTACCATGCTGGGGCCGGCCGCCTTGAGGATGTCACCTACGCGAATTTGAGGCAGGGCATTGGCTTTGGACCATGCCGGTTCCAGCAAATTGACGTCGATGGAGAATTTGGTTGCCAATGCCTTGGTGTTGGTAATGCCATCGCGGTTCAATTCGTTTGTATCTTTTTCGAGGCGTGCCACGAGCAATGCGGGCAGGGCGTTGCGCAAAGCCAGCCAAGACTTGCCTTTTTTGCGGTCCGAATCGGTGGCGAATTTTTCAGCGCGCTGATAAATGGTTTTAGCGGACTCATCGTTACGCGTCTTTAGTGCATCGTTAAGGTTTTTTGCCAGGCCATCGATGACCACATCACTCAATGCAGCGACAGCAGGATTGGTGGGAGCAGCTTTGCGAGCCGCGAGCAGAGAGTCGATCGCGTTGTCGCCGGGTGGAGCGCTAAGTCGGTTTTGCTTGATCTGCTTGTTCGCGTTGGCAATGAATTTGGCACCGGGAACGGTCGGGTCGTAATCGAGTGCCGTGACAACGACACTGGCCTTCACCTTGGCAAATGGCGAGATGACGGCGGGAACCTCGGGCACAGGTGGCAATGGAGCGGGTTTTGTTTCCACGGCCAGGGGTTCTGGCTTTGGAGTGGGGGCAACCGGTGCTGGCGGGGTAGTGACAACGGCAGGCACGGGAGCAACGGTTTTTTCTTCCGCCACGTAAAAATCGTTTTTTTCGGCCGGCGTTTTGTCACGGTGTAACCAAGTGTTCAGTCCAAAGCCAATCAAGCCGATGCCGGCGAGGGAAAGCAGGGCGGGAATCCACCATTGCTGGCTGCCCAGCGATTTCGTTTTTTTATCGACGGCGGTCGCTTGCGGATTTTTTTGCCGTGCCGTGGTTTCCGATAATTGATTCAGTGCACTGAGCATTTGCTGGGCATTGCGGAAACGGTTTTCCGGAATTTTAGCCATCGCACGATCGATAAAACCCTGCCAATGTTTTTTATCTGCCGATAAACGCGGGATGGGGTCTTGCGCATGCATCAAAGCCAGGGCGAGGGGGTCGTTGGCTAGATAGGGCAAACGTCCGGTGACGAGTTCATAAGCAAGCACGCCAACGCTGTACAAATCGGCACGACCATCGACTGCTTCGCCGCGCGCCTGTTCGGGTGCCATGTAACCGCCGCTACCTACCGCCAAGCCGGCGGTAGTGATGCGGGTATTATCTTTTTTCGATAATGCAATGCCGAAATCGGTCAGCAATGGGCGGTCGGCGTTGTCGAACAACACGTTTTCCGCTTTGACGTCGCGATGCACGATGCCCCGGGCATGCGCGTATTCCAGTGCGGATAGCAATGCACGCAAAACTTCAAAAGTACGTGCTTCGTCATTGGTGAAATCGCGTTGGCCAAGATGGCCCTTCGCCAGATAGGGCAGCACGTAATACATCAAGCCCTGGTGGCTGCGACCCACTTCGTGGATGCCAACGATGCAGGGATGCTCAAGTTTGGCGATCGTGCGGGCTTCCTGTTCGAAACGTTGCTTGCTCACTTCGTCGGCCAGCGCTTCGGGCGACATGACTTTAATAGCGACTTGGCGATCCAGCGATTCCTGCACGCCCAGATAGACCTGCGACATTCCGCCCTTGCCTATGCGTCGCAACACCCGATAGCCGGGAATATCCGGCATATAGCTGGTGAGTAATGCAGAGAGTTCTTCTGGGGAAAGCTCTTCTTGTTGCATAGGACCGATGGCATCAGATGTCAGGGCCCATCAGCATACTGCGCTGCGACGCTAAGGTGAACAGAAATGTTAATAAAAGTTAAAATGTGTCGTGTTTCACACTTTATAGCCATCTATTCGGCATTTTTTGGCAGTTTTAGCCGGACATAAATGAGTTTTCGAATTTTCGCCACCAAGGCGCCTTCACTATCCTTGATTTCCATTTCAAACCAGCGCAGCACTTTTTCGTTACCGGCAGCAGCATTGCGCAGCTCATCAAGCATGCTTTCTTCCAGTTTGAATTCGACACTCACCACGCCGCGCCCGGGCTTGACGAATTCAATTTCAGCCGCTTTATCCCAGACTACGTATTGCTTGCCGATCGTGCGCAGGATCATGATCATCCAGAACGGGTCGGTCATTGCAAACAGGCTGCCGCCAAAATGCGTCCCGACATAATTCTTGTTGTACCAACGGCTTCGCAATTCAACCTTCACATAACGAAAATCTTCGCTGAATTTTGTAATGTGAATTCCGCTGAACAGGAACGGGAACCAGATATTCATGACCAAGCGCAGGCGTGAAGCTTTCATAATCGATTTCTGCAAATTGAAGATTTATGTAGGTCGGGCCCTGGCCCGACATCGGGGATCACGTTGAACATCAGAGCATCGAGCCAGGGCCCGACCTACATCAAAAAAGCAGGGATGCCATCTTTCGGCGATATTGGCCGACCAGATCTTCGTCTTCAATAATCCGGAAAGCATCGATCAGTACTTTGCGCGGCAAGCCATCTTCGAATGTCTTGTTGCGTTTCAGCATTTCCAGAAATTGCTCCAGCCCGGCTTCGGCTTGGCCTTCAATCAGATAGCGCACACCAAGATAATGTCGCGCACGGCAATCATCGGGATTGGCGAGTATCGCTCGTTCGAGCACCGATGCCGGCGGTGCCTCTTTGAGTATCCCGGCAAACGCGAGTCTAGCCTTTGCCTTGATTGCGCGATCATCAATGGCCAGATTGGCCGGCAAGGCATCGAGAATTTTTTCGGCCTCCGCAAAACCACCGGTTTTAAGCAGTGCCAGCATTAAATCCAGTTTCAATTCGGCCTTGTCGGGCTCCGCCTGGATGGCGGCCCGTAAATCAGCAACATCCAGTTCCAGGTCAATCTTGTCGGGAATAATTTCTTCGGGGGTTTCCGGCAGTGCTTCTTTCGCGACGACTTCATGATGCTTGAGAAATTCACGCAATTGATTTTCCGGTAGTGCACCGGGAAAGCCATCGACGATTTGTCCGTTTTTCAACAACATCACCGTCGGTATCGACTTGACCTGGAAATACCCGGCAAGCTGTTGTTCCTTGTCCACATCGACTTTGGCCAGCAAAAAACCACCGTTGAATTCGGCGGCCAGTTTTTCGAGGATGGGGCCGAGCGCCTTGCACGGCCCGCACCATTCTGCCCAGAAATCCACCAGGACTGGGACCTCTTTCGATTTGAGAATAACGTCCTGTTCAAAGCTGGCCAAAGCCGCGTCAAAAACAAAATTATCGGTTGTCATGTATTTTATTTTCTAAGAATGGATACCGGAAAGGTGTGGCTAATGATTTCAATGACAAGTCATGGCGCCACATTTTTGTAAACCACGCCGTCCTTCATTACAAAAGCAATTTTTTTGGTGAGGCCGATATCCGTTAGCGGATTGCCGGCGACGGCCACCACGTCAGCCTTGAATCCGGCTTGTATCTGGCCCAATTCATTCGGCGCGAGGATTTGCCCCGCATTGTAAGTAGCGGTTTGCAGGGCGACATTGTTCGGCATGCCGGCATCGGTCATGTAGATAAATTCACTGGCATTGTCGCCGTGCGGGCCGACGCCCATGTCGGTGCCAAAAGCGATTTTCACGCCGGCCTTGTAGGCATTGGTGAAGGTGGTCTGGATCAGTGAGCCGATGCGGGCTGCTTTTGGTCGAACGATGTCGGGATAGTAGCCGTCGATTTTCGCTTTCTCCGCCACAAATTTCCCGGCGGTGATCGTTGGCACATACCAGGTGCCGCGTTCTTTCATCAGTTTGAAAATTTCCTCATCCATGTAGGTGCCGTGCTCGATGCTCGTGACGCCACCAAGAATGGCGCGCTTCATGCCTTCCTTGCCGTGTGCATGGGCGGCCACGGTGTATCCGTAGTCTTTCGCGGTGTCGACGATGGCGCGGACCTCTTCGACGGTGAACTGGGGTGCGTCACCGCTTTTGGCATAACTCAACACGCCGGCTGTCGCGGTAATCTTGATGACATCGGAACCGTCTTTATAGCGTTGACGTACCGCCTGCCTTGCGTCATCGATGCTGTTGATCACCCCTTCCGTCGGCCCCGGTGGCCCGACTAGATGAGACAGCTCGCTATTGAGACCATTGGTGGGGTCGGCATGACCACCGGTGGTCGCAATGGATTTTCCGGCCGCATAAATACGCGGGCCCTTGATGTTGCCTTGGTTGATGGCATCGCGTAGATGCAGGCTAATTTCACCGCCATGGTCGCGGACCGACGTGAAGCCTGCCTGCAAGGTTTTATCGGCGTAACCCACTGCCCGAAATGCGAAATCGATATCGTCCAGACGAAAGCCTTCCGAATAACTTTGCGGACTGGACTGTTGCCCCAGATGCACATGCATATCAATAAAACCCGGCATGCAGGTCATTTGCGAAAGGTCCACGATCTGCGCGCCGTCTACCGCCACTTTGCCCGGGCTCAGCGATTTGATTGTGTTTTTTTCAATAACAATCGTCTGAGCGCCGATAAGTTTTGCAGATTTCGAATCAAATACGTTGCCGCACTGGAGCGCTTTCAAATCAGCAGCTTGGGCAGGCAGGGCGACAGCAATCAAGACGGCAAAAAGGGTGGGGCGCATGGTGGACTCCTTAAAAGTTGCTCGATATTAGCAGAAGGCTCTCGAGTCAAATGGGACGCAAGTGGTACTCTAAGCGCCTGATTCTCGATACCTTTGAGCCCATGTCCGACGTACAAGACCCATACGCCTATACCCCCAAGGCTCTAGAAGCCGCTGCGCAGCAATTTTGGCAGCAGACCCGTGCCTTCGAAGTGAAAGAAGACTCCGCCAAGCCGAAGTATTTCTGTCTTTCGATGCTGCCTTATCCTTCCGGCGCCTTGCATATGGGGCACGTTCGCAACTACACGATTGGCGATGTGATCAGCCGCTATCGCCGTATGTGCGGTTTCAACGTATTGCAGCCCATGGGTTGGGATGCTTTCGGCTTGCCGGCGGAAAATGCCGCGATAAAAAACAAGACTGCGCCTGCACTCTGGACTTACAAAAATATTGATCACATGCGTGATCAATTGAAAGCACTCGGGTATGCCATCGACTGGACCCGCGAGTTCGCAACCTGCAAACCCGATTACTACAAGCACGAACAAGCCATGTTCACCCGCCTCTTCAAGAAAGGCATTGTCTACCGTAAAAATTCGGTGGTGAACTGGGACCCGGTGGATCACACTGTGTTGGCGAACGAGCAAGTCATCGATGGTCGCGGTTGGCGCAGTGGTGCGCTGGTGGAAAAGCGTGAAATTCCGCAATGGTTCCTGAAAATTACCGATTACGCCCAAGAATTGCTCGATGGCCTTGATACGTTGGACGGCTGGCCCGAATCGGTCAAGACCATGCAACGTAACTGGATTGGTCGTAGTGAAGGCCTGGAAATTAATTTCGCCGTTGAAGGCGCACACACGCTCACCGTTTTTACGACGCGCCCCGACACTCTGATGGGCGTCACGTATGTGGCAGTCGCCGCCGAACATCCGTTGGCCTTGCAGGCCGCGAAAACGCATCCGGCATTGGCGGCGTTTATCGACGAATGCAAACGTGGCGGCGTGGCTGAAGCCGATCTGGAAACGCAGGAGAAAAAAGGCTGTGCAACCGGCGTATTCGCCATTCATCCGATCAGCGGTGAAAAGGTACCGGTATGGGTCGCCAACTTCGTCTTGATGAATTATGGCACCGGTGCCGTGATGGCGGTGCCGGGGCATGACGAACGCGATTTCGAATTCGCACATAAATATGCATTGCCGATTAAGCAGGTCATCGGAATTGCGAACGAAACCTATGACGCAAACCAATGGCAGGATTGGTATTCGGATAAAACCCATGCCGATATGCGCGTGTTGCATTCCGGTGCCATTGACGGTCTGAATTTCAAAGACGCCTTCAACAAGATCGCCGACATTCTTGCCTCGATGTCGAAAGGCAATCGCCGCGTCAATTTCCGGTTGCGTGATTGGGGCGTCAGCCGCCAGCGTTACTGGGGTTGTCCGATTCCGATGATCTATTGTCCGACGTGCCAGGCAGTGCCGGTGCCGGAGGATCAATTGCCGGTAGTGTTGCCGGAAGACGTCGCATTTTCGGGCACGAATTCGCCGATTAAATCGAATCCTGAATGGCGTAAAACCACCTGCCCGCAATGCGGTGGTGCAGCGGAGCGCGAAACCGATACCTTCGATACCTTCATGGAGTCGAGCTGGTACTACGCACGCTACACCTCGCCGGGCGCGAATGATCTGGTCGATGAGCGTGCGAACTACTGGTTGCCCGTCGATCAATACATCGGCGGTATCGAACACGCGATCATGCATCTGATGTATTTCCGTTTTTATCACAAGCTGATGCGCGATGCCGGTCTGGTAAAAACCGATGAGCCGGCCACGAATCTGCTGTGTCAGGGCATGGTGATTGCCGATACTTTTTATCGGGAAGATTCACATGGTGCGAAAGACTGGTTCAATCCCGCCGATGTCGAAACTACGCTCGATGAAAAAGGTCGCGTGATTGGCGCGAAATTAATTTCGGATGGCCAGCCATTGCATATCGGCGGCACCGAAAAAATGTCGAAGTCGAAAAACAACGGCGTTGATCCGCAAATCATGGTCGATAAATTCGGCGCCGATACCGTGCGCCTGTTCTCGATGTTTGCCGCACCACCCGAGCAAAGTCTCGACTGGAACGAACAGGGCGTCGAAGGCATGGCGCGCTTCCTGCGTCGCGTCTGGGTGCAGGTGCAAAAACATGTGGCAGAAGGCAAGACCGAAAAAATGGATTTCTCGCAATTAACGGCCGAACAAAAAAACATGCGCCGCCAATTGCACGAAACTATCCAGAAAGTGGCCGACGACTACGGTCGGCGTTATACCTTCAATACCGCGATTGCCGCCGTGATGGAATTCATGAATGCGCTTTCAAAATTCGATGATCACAGCGCCAATGGCCGTGCCTTGAAACAGGAGGCCTGCGAAGCCGTTGCCTTGTTGCTCAATCCGATTACGCCCCATACATCACATGCCCTGTGGCAGGCGTTGGGTCATGCGGAAGCAACGTTGGAGGATATTGCCTTTCCAAAGGCGGATGTCGATGCATTGACGCGCGACAGCGTGAAGTTGGCCGTCCAGGTGAATGGCAAATTGCGCGCGACGATTGAGGTATCGGTGACTACGCCAAAAGTAGAGATTGAGCGATTGGCGATGATCGAACCCAACGTCGAAAAACATATCGAAACTCAGACGGTGAAGAAAATCATCATCGTGCCGGGTAAAATCGTCAATATCGTGGTGGGCTGAGCCATCCGGCAAAGTCACAAGGAGCAGGAAAAAATGAAACGGATAATTTTTGCCAGTGTGTTACTTGTCGGCCTCACGGCATGCGGTTTTCATCCGCGTGGCAGCTATCCGATCTCGGATTCGGTCGGTGCCATTCGAGTGACCAATAATGATAGCTACAGCGCGTTGACCGATGGTCTGCAAACTGCCGTTGACCGTGCGAATGCAAATAAAACGACTGCCGATGCCGGTGCCGGTGCCGCCATCCTGAAAGTGCATGCCGAAAAATGGATGAATAGCCCGCTATCCATCGACGAGTCTGCCCAGGTGCGTGAATACATCACACGCTATAAGGTGGATTTTGATTTGACCGCCGCCGACGGCACGGTATTGCTTGAAAAGCAGGCCATCGAGCTCTCGCGCGAATACACCTACGACATCAATGTGGCGATCGGTAATCCGGCCGAGCAGGAAGTCATCCAGCGTGAACTGCGCCGTGATATGCAGGCTGCCATCATTCGCCGTGTCGACATCATGCTTCGTCAGAAAAAATAATAATCGGCCAACAATGGAATTAAAGTTCAACTCCTTCGAAAAACAACTGGCTTCCGAACCACTGAAACCGGTCTATTTGATTGCAGGCAGCGAGCCTTTGCTGGTCCAGGAAGCAGCCGATGCGGTAAGGACAAAAGCAAAAGCCGAAGGCTACAGCGAGCGCGAAGTGCTCGATGCCGATAATAATTTTGATTGGCAGTTGCTCACCGGTGGTATGGCGAATTTAAGTTTGTTTGCCACCCGTCGACTGTTCGATTTGCGTTTGCCGACCGGCAAACCCGGCAAGAACGGCAGTGAAGAAATCCAGAATTTCTGCAGTCGTCCGCCCGATGACACCGTGTTGCTGATTACCTGTCAGGACTGGAGTAAAAGTCACGCCGGGAAATGGGCCGACGCCATCGCCCGTGTTGGCCACGTATTGCCGATCTGGCCGTTAAAGGAACACGAGCGCGAAGACTGGTTGCAGCGTCGTTTGCGTAGTCGCGGTTTGCAGGCCAGTAACGCGGCGATCCAAGTCTTGAGTGATCGGGTCGAAGGCAATTTGCTCGCTGCCGCGCAGGAAATAGACAAGCTGGCCTTGCTGGCACCCAATTCCAAAATAGAAGCGGAAGAAATGAATCGTTTTGTGGCCGACTCGTCACGCTTCGATGTTTTCCGTTTGTTGGAAACGGCACTCTCGGGCGATGCTGCACGTGTCGCGAAAATTTTGTCGGCGTTAAAAGCCGAAGGCGAACAAGTGCCCGGTTTGATGCCGATGGTGGCGATGGATGTGCTGAAAATCTGCCAGCTCGCGCGCGTGCAGGCGACCGGCGGCAATGTCATGAATGCGATGCGCGAAGCGCGCATCTGGGATAGCAAGCAAGCCTTGTATAAACGCGCGATGGACCGTCACAAGGCGGGTCGCTGGGAAATTTTCGTCGCCGAATGCGGCAAGATAGATCGCGTGGCGAAAGGGCGTGATAGTGGCGATGCCTGGTTAATGTTCGAGCGCCTGCTGATTGCCGTTGCGGAACCCAAGGCGCGTGGCCTGACGACACAATGAATTTGCGATTGTGCTACGGCGGCACTTTTGATCCGGTGCATGACGGCCATATCGCGGTCGCCGATTTCGCCCGACAAACTTGCGACGCCGATGTGTATTTCATTCCCTCGGCGGACCCGCCACACAGGCAAAGACCATCGGCGACGGCAGTTCAACGGGCCGATATGCTGGAAATTGCCGTTGCCGGCTCGCCGCATTTTTTTCTTGATCTTCGCGAATTGCAGCGCGAAAAGCCTTCCTACACCGTTGATACGCTTCGTGAGTTGCGCGCTGAACTGAGTGCGGAAGAACCGATTGCCTGGCTCATCGGCGCCGATGCTTTTGCCCAATTACACACCTGGCACGAATGGGAATCCCTGTTTGATTTAGCGCATTTCGTGGTCGCAGTGCGGCCCGGCTATTCGATGCAATCGCCTAATTTCTCGATAAAAGAGCGTCTTTGCTATTCGCCCGAACAGCTTAAAACGAGTCCGTTCGGGCGGGTTTTTACGCTTTCAAGCCCTTTGCGTAGCGAGTCTGCGAGTGCCATTCGCCAAGCTTTAGCGGCCGGAGCGCCTCCGATTGGCCTGAACCCGGCGGTTCAGGCATATATTCTAGAGCATGGTCTGTACCCGAAAGCCTTATAATCATCACCATTCACCCGCCACGAGATAGTGCTTTGAGCTCACAAGCCCACGTAATCAAAACCAAAATGCCGACCCCGGCGCCCGCACCGGAAGAGATATTGAAGCAGGTGCATGCTGCACTTGAAGAAATGAAAGCCAAAGATTCGATCGAAATCGATGTGCGCGGCAAAACCTCCATTGCCGACTACCTCGTCGTTGTTTCGGGCACCTCTACCCGCCATGTCAAATCGATTGCCGACGAAGTCGTGCAGTTCGCGAAAAAATGCGGTGTGATGCCATTGGGTGTCGAAGGCGAACGTGAGGCCGAATGGGTATTAGTCGATTTGGGCGATGTTATCGTTCACGTCATGCTGCCGCGCGTGCGCGAGTTCTATGCGCTTGAACGTTTGTGGACGGTCGGCGATCAACCGCCCGACGACGAAACCTAATTGTTTTTGTAGGAGCCCGCTCTGTGTAATGAGCGCAGCGAAGTACAAACAGAGCTGGCGATAAGCACTCATCAATGAAAGCCAAACTTATCGCCGTTGGTGAACGTGCACCCAGCTGGGTTGCCGAAGGTTTTGCCGAGTACCAAAAACGCCTATCGCATGGCTTGCCGCTGGATCTGGTAGAGATCGCGCCCGGCATTCGCGGTAAGGGTCGCGATGCCGTACGTGCGACTTTCGAAGAAGGCCAGCGCGTTATTGCGGCCACTTCAAAAAACGCTTACATCATCGCTCTCGACGGCCGTGGCAAACTGCATTCTTCCGAACAACTCGCCCAGAGGCTTGAATTTTGGCGTCAACAAGGTCGTGATCTGGTTTTTTTGATTGGTGGCCCGGAAGGGCATTCGCCGGACGTGATGTCATCCGCCAGCGAAAGCTGGTCGCTCGGTCCATTGACACTGCCGCACATGCTGGTACGTCTCGTGTTGGCCGAACAACTTTATCGCGCGCAAAGCCTGATCACCAATCATCCGTACCATCGCGCGTAATTATTTTATTGGTGGCAATTTCGGTTGCGTAGTGGGTACCGATTTATAACAGACACTCATCTTGCAGATGAGTTTTCGCAGGCGTGGATTGGCTTGCGTCAGCAGATGAAAAATAACATTCTGTTCGATTGTCCCGCGCACAGCGCTCGCCCCCGGGCCTCGTGCCCAGATGCCGACGTCCTCGCCACCATGGGTTTCACTGGCAAGCGGGATAGCGGTTTCCTGCATGAAGTCGGGGTCTTCGGTATCGACACCGCTTAAATCCGGTCTTCCGTCTGCCGTTTGCACACCTGAAACCTGATGTGGAAATTTCTTTAGGCCTTCCGGTTGTTGGTCGCTGGCACCGATATAGCCTGGGCCATTGGCATAGCCGAGCGTTGTATATGGCAAGCCCAGAGCATCCAGAGGATAACCGTTGGCGGGGAGTTCGCCACTGGGGCCAACGACCTTGCCCAGGATGGGGTTGCCGCGCGCCGGGTAGCCTGAAAATGTCATGGTGTGCGAATGGTCGGCCGTAACGAGGATCAGAGTGTCTTTTTCTGAAGTCATTTCCATCGCCGTGCGAACCGCGTCTGAAAACGCCACGGTATCTTTCAGTGCGCGAAACGCATTGCCTGAGTGGTGGGCATGATCGATGCGTCCGCCTTCAACCATCAGAAAAAAACCGTTTGGATTGTTTTGCAAAACGCCAATGGCGGTTTTCGTCATTTCTGCGAGGCTAGGCTCGCCGGATCGGTCCTTGCTGCGATCCGCTTCATAGTTCATATGACTGGGTTCGAAAAGGCCGAGCAGGTGTTTTGTTTTTTTCAGGTTCAAAGAATCAAATTGGGCCTTGTTCCAGATAAATTGATTGTCAGACGATTTATTTCGCCACTCTGCAATCAGGTTCCTGTTGTCGAGTCGGGCACCAAAAAACTCTGTGTATTCCGGATCGTCAGCGCCTGCGGCAAGAAAATGTTGGCGGCCACCGCCGAGCATGACTTCAATGCCATCACCGATATTAAAATCAATCAATTGCTGCGCGATATCACGACATCCTTCGGCTTTTGCAATAAACGGCAAATCCCCGTCATTTTCCCAGACTCTTTCAGGTGTATGGGCGAAGGTAGCAGCAGGCGTGGCATGCGTAATCGAAGTGGTAGTCACCACGCCAGTCGACATCCCGGCGAGCTCGGATAATTCCACTGCTGTCATCAGGTGGCCGTTTTTGGCGCTGGCGCAATCGGCCCTTCCGGCGTATTGGTCGATACTTAAAAAACCCATCTTTGTTTTCACGCCGGTAATCATCGCGGTCATGGTGCCCGCAGAGTCAGGTGTCTGGCTGTCCGTATTATAGGTTTTCGAAAGTCCGGTATAAGGCATGGTTTCGAAGCTCAGCAAATTTTCTTCGCCGCTCTGACCTTTGCTCTGGCCTTCATAAATTCGCGAGGCCGCCACGGTGGGCAGGCTCATGCCGTCACCTACGAACAAGATGATATTTTTTGCCTTGGCGTTTGAAGAGCCAAGTTTGATAGCCTTACTGGCGCCTTGAGTAAACCATTTGGTCGGGGTTTCGGCGGGAACCAGATAAGGCTTTTGGGGTCTGCTTTGGGTATTGTCATCGGCCTGTGCCGATGATTGGCTCACAACCCCTGCCACACACAGGCAAAGGGTGGCCGTCATCATCATCATCAATCGCATAATGCTCTCCTAATGCCGCCATTATCTCTTATTCGCGTTATTTACGTGCGACATTGGTCCTACAGACTGCCCGTCTGGCGCATATGCGGCTATCCTTAGCAGATGCTTTATTTAGCCTCACAATCCCCTCGTCGCCGCGAACTGCTGGATCAAATCGGAGTGCAGTTCGGCGTGCTTGAGGTCAACGTGCCGGAAGAGCGACTTCCCGGTGAACCGCCCATCGACTACGTCAGCCGTGTTGCCCGTGAAAAAGCTGGCGCTGGACTGTTGCAGGTGATGTCAAATCCCACAGCGCTGGTATTGGGTGCAGACACGGAAGTCGTGCTGGATGACGTGGTGTACGGCAAGCCAGTCGATGCCGATGATGCTGTGCGCATGTTGCGCGAGCTTTCCGGGAAAACCCATCGGGTGATTTCTGCTGTCTGGATTCTCGATGCCGGTAACGAACAGCATGCGATCAGTGAATCGCTGGTTCGTTTCAAGCATCTGGAGGATGAAGAAATTTTTCGTTATGTCGAATCGAAAGAATGTTTCGGCAAGGCCGGTGCTTACGCCATCCAGGGCCGTGCCGCCAGTTTTATTGAAAATTTACAGGGAAGCCATTCCTGCGTGATGGGTTTGCCCTTGTTCGAAACTTCGCAATTACTTAAAAAATTTGGAATTATCGTATGAGCGAAGAAATACTGATCAACGTCACGCCGCGTGAAACCCGTGTGGCAGTGGTCGAAAACGGCATGCTGCAGGAACTGCATATCGAACGCACTTCCAAGCGTGGCGTGGTGGGTAATATTTACAAAGGCCGAGTCCAACGTGTGATGCCCGGTATGCAGGCGGCGTTTGTGGATATTGGTCTCGAGCGTGCAGCGTTTTTGCACGCATCGGACATCATGCGCTTGCCGCAGGTGTCGCCTGAAGAAAGCGAAGAGCCCGCTGCTCCGGCGATTTCGGTGCCGCCGCCATTAATTACGTCACTTGTGCATGAAGGCCAGGACATCATCGTGCAGGTGCTGAAAGATCCCATCGGCAGCAAAGGTGCCCGACTGACAACGCAAATCAGTATTCCTTCGCGATTCCTGGTGTTGTTGCCGTATTCAAAAGTGATTGGTGTATCGGCGCGTATCGAAGACGAACTGGAACGCGCACGTCTGAAAACCCTGATGAGTGAATTGGTCAATGGTTCGGGTGTGGGCTATATCGTGCGGACCAATGCCGATAGTCAGGCGACTGAGTCTTTGGCCGAAGATGTCGATTACCTGCGTCGTGCCTGGAAAATCATCCAGGAAGCCAGCGCAGGCAGCGTGGTGGGTCAGCGCATCTATGAGGACTTGTCCTTGCCCTTGCGCGCAGTGCGCGACTTGATGCGCAAAGATGTCGACAAGGTGCGCGTGGATTCGCGCGAGTCCTACGAGCGTCTGGTCAAGTTTGTCCAGCAATTCATGCCCGATTGGGTAGAGCGAGTGGAGCATTACGCCGGTGAGAGGCCTATTTTCGATTTGTATGGAGTAGAAGATGAAATTCAGCGTGCCATGCAAAAAGAAGTGCCACTTAAATCCGGCGGCTATCTGGTCATCGATCAAACCGAAGCGATGACCACCATTGACGTCAATACCGGTTCGTTTCTTGGCCAGAGAAATCTGGAGGAAACCGTTTACCGCACAAATCTGGAAGCGTCGCAATCGGTGGCACGCCAATTACGCCTGCGTAATCTCGGTGGCATCATCATCATCGATTTTATCGACATGACCGACGATGAACATAAGCGCCAGGTATTGCGCACACTCGAAAAAGGATTGCTGCGCGATCATGCCAAAACCACGGTGTATGATTTCTCGCCGTTGGGCTTGGTCGAGATGACGCGCAAACGCACGACCGAAAGTCTGGAACGGCAATTGTGCGAGCCGTGTCATGAATGTGGCGGACGCGGCAGCCTGAAAACGTCGGAAACGATTATTTACGAAATTTTCCGCGAGATTACGCGTGCGGTTCGCCAGTTTGAAGCGTCGCAATTGCTGGTGATTGCCTCCCCGGTCGTGGTCACAAAAATCACCGATGAAGAATCTAGCGCCGTTGCCGAACTGGAAGAGTTTCTCGCGAAGAGTATTCGCTTCCAGTCCGATGACCAATATTCGCAGGAACAATTCGACGTGGTGCTGCTGTAACTCATGATCACTGCAATGAAACGCCGCTTTCGCCACGCACGCCGGATCATCGGCTACAGCGCCTTGGTGTTGCTGATTTTATTTGCAGTCTTGGTGGGCTTGCTGAACCAGGCGCTGCCATGGGTAGAAAAACATCCCGAGCAAATCCGAGTATGGTTGAGCGAGCGCATTGGCGAAAGCGTCAACTTTTCCAGTGCACAGGGGCAGTGGACGCGTCGCGGGCCGGTATTTACCTTGCGTGATTTGCGTGTCGGTGAAGGTGATCAAACACTGAAGGTTGGCCATGCGAATTTGTTGATTGCGATATATTCCGGATTATTGCCGGGCGAACCGCTGACCGAATTGAAGATCAATCAATTATCCCTGCAACTGATCCAGACCGAAGACCGCCGCTGGAGTCTGAAAGGCTTGCCGGGGCAGACCGATCCCAATATCGATCCGCTGGAAAAACTGGAAGGTTTTGGAGAGCTGCAAATCGAACAGGCTGCACTCGGTATCCGAGCACCGCTGTACCAGTTGAATGTCGATATTCCGAGGGTGGACCTGCGTGTGCGGGTATCCAACAAGCGATTGAATATTGGCGTTTCTGCCTGGGCGTCGACCAAAGGCGCACCGATGAGTGCCGTGCTGGATCTATCGCGTGAACACTACGATGGAACAGTCTGGGTAGGTGGAGAAAGCATCGACATGAAAGACTGGTCGCCGTTGTTGAAAGCGACCGGTATCCGTTTGAAGAGTGGTATCGGCGAAGCCAACGTCTGGGCGACTCTGAAAAGTCAGCGCGTGACGAGTCTGCAAGTAGAAGCTGATCTGGAAAAAATCCAGATTGTTTCCAGCAATCTGGTCACGCTTGAAAATACCAGGGCGATTTCAGCGGATGCGGTTTTTGATCGTCTTGAAGTCAGTGCCAAATGGGCAGAGCATAAAGACGGCTGGCAATTTACCGCACCTAAATTGCGGTTTCATCGCAATAAGAAAGTAGCCTCTCTCGATGGCTTGATGATTGCCGGCGGTAAAAAAATCATTTTGCGTGCACCGCAGATAGATTTGCAGCCGGCGTTTACACTTCTGTCATTGACCGACCAATTGCCGAAAAACCTCCGTCAATGGCTGGTACAGGCAACACCTACCGCACGCTTGAGTCATGTGAATCTGGAGGGGTCGCGTCACGGCCCTTGGAAAGGGTCGGTCAACATCCATGATCTGAATATAGAGCCGGTCGGTAGTAATCCCGGTTTGCACGGGTTGAATGGCCGATTGCAAATGGACGGACAGGGCGGCGTGTTCGATATTGAAAACAAGCCTTTCAAATTCCTTTGGCCGGCGGGCTTCAGACAGAATCTCGATCTCGCGCTCAACGGCAGTTTGGCATTCTGGCGCGATGGTGAAAGCTGGATAGTGGGTACCAGTGCGCTGCAAATTTCCAGTCCGGATATCGGTGTCAAAACACGTTTCCAGATTGGCTTCCAGGGCGATGGCACGGCGCCGACTCTGGATATGGCGGCCGATTTGCAGCCGGTAAGTTTTACCCAGGCGAAGAAGTTTTGGATCATGCATAAAATGCCGCCGGCAACGATTCGCTGGCTGGATAGTGCCTTGATAAAAGGCGACGTGCTGAACGGCAGAATCGTGGTAAATGGCGATTTGAACGACTGGCCATTCCGCAACAAGGAAGGCGTTTTTGATGCGCGTGCACGGATCAGAAATGCACAGATCAAATTCCATCCTGAGTGGCCGGTTGCACAGCCGCTGGATATTGACGTCGTGTTCGACGGCCCCGGTTTTGAACTGGCTGGTACCGGCCAACTGATGAACAACAAGGTCAGCAAAGTTACCGGCGGCATCGAGGATTTTGCCAAGCCATGGCTGGTTCTGGACATTCTCGCCAATGGCAAAGCCGAAAATTTGCGTAGTCTTGTGCTTGCCAGTCCTCTGCAAAAAAAATACGGTGAACACATCAGGGCGGGCACGGCAAAAGGACTGGCGGATGTCAGCCTGAATCTTCAGTTGCCATTAGTGAAGACACTTGGCGCTGACAAAATGTCCGGAACACTGGATCTGAAAAATGCCACCTTGACCGATTCAAGATGGAATATCGCTTTTACCGAAGTATCGGGTAGAACCCGTTTCAGCCAGTCGGGTTTCGCTACGGAAAATCTCAAGGTGCTTTTTGACAAACGGCCTGCCGTATTCAACTTGTCGGTGGGTAGTGATACCCACGATGCCAAGCTGGCTGCCATTGCCGCGCTTGATGGTAATTTGTCGAGCCAAAGCTTGCTCAGTCGATATGAAAACGTGGCCTGGTTGAAGCCCTATCTTGAAGGCAGCAGCAATTGGTCGGTGCGCGTTGATATTCCGAATACCGAAAATGGAAAAACACCGGCATCGCAACTCAGCCTGAGTTCCGATTTGATAGGGACGCGGCTCGATTTGCCGGCACCGTTAAACAAAACCGCTTCGCAAAGCATTTCCTTGCAAATCAGTTCTGCCCTACCGCTCGAACAGGGCTTTATCAACTTGCGATTGGGCAATGTGTTGCATATGCGTGCGGCCCAGAAAGCCAATGCTTCGATGAACGGCATTCTGCAATTTGGTGGCGAGGCAGGCACTAACTTGCCGGCAAAAGGATTGTTGGCAACCGGCAAGGTCGGCGTGCTCGACGCGGCCGGTTGGATGGCATTTGCCAGTGGCGGTGAAGGGACATCGGGCTTGAATGAGGTCAATTTGTCGGCCGACAAACTCGTCTTCCTCGACCAGCCTTTCAATAACAGCAAACTATCTTTAAATAAAACGGCCGCCGGCACGCGTCTGCAAATCAATGGTACCGGCATCGAAGGCATTGTCGATATTGCCAGCGACGCAAAAAACGATGTGCAGGGTCGTTTCAGCCTGCTGCACATGCAGGGTGCTGCCACTACTGCGACAGCCACGGCGACAACGCCGGCAGCGGAAATCGCTACGGCCAAGCCGCAGGTGGAAAGCGATCCATCGAAAATACCGTCGCTCAGGTTCAGCATCGACGATTTACGTGTCGGCACATCGTTACTTGGCAAGGCCGATTTGCAAACGACGCAAATGGCCAATGGCATGCGCATCGATCGCTTCATCACGAAGTCGAAAAATTTCAGTATCAATGCCGCAGGTGATTGGGTGAAGCTTGCCACAGGCACACGGTCTACTCTCAAGCTGGATTTTACTACCGACAGTCTTGGCAAAATGATGGACGCAATGGGCTTTGTCGGCATGGTGCAGAATGGCAAGACCAAGGCAGCCATGAGTGCGTCCTGGCCAGGCTCGCCGGGTGCCATAAGCTTGGCAAACTTGAACGGTAACTTGAAAGTGGAAGTGGGCGAAGGCCGATTGCTGGATGTCGAGCCGGGCGGTTCCGGGCGAATTTTGGGATTGATCAGTCTTGCCGAAATTCCGCGTCGACTAACACTGGACTTCAGCGATTTTTTTTCAAAAGGCTTTTCGTTCAACACCATGAAGGGCGACATTGTTTTTTCCGATGGTTTGGCCACCACAAAAAATTTGCATATCAACGGACCTGCCGCTGAAATCAACATCAGGGGTACGGCTGATGTTCGCAAACAGGAATACGACCAGCGAATTGAAGTGCTGCCAAAAGCCGGCGGCATTCTTCCCGCCATTGGTATGTTGACCGGTGGCCCCGCCGGTGCTGCCGTGGGGGTTGCCGCGCAAGCCATGTTGCAGAAACCCTTGAAGCAAACGGCCCGCACCGTTTACCACGTTACCGGGCCCTGGAAAAAACCCAAGATCGATGTCGTCGAAAAAGGGCCGGCCAAATCCGCAAATGCAGACAAACAAACCAAGCAAGACCCGTCAATATCAAAGTGAGCTTTTAAATGAGTAATTCCCTGAGTCTGGTTCAATCCCGTTTACTGACCCCTACCAATATGGCGCTATCGGATCTCGATGCCGCGTTTACCGCATTAATGGGACCGGGCGTGGATTTCGGCGATTTGTATTTCCAGCATAGTCGTCGTGAAAACTGGACGGTGGAAGACGGCATCGTGAAAGACGGTGCGCATTCCATTGAACAGGGCGTTGGCGTGCGTGCGATCAGCGGTGAAAAAACCGGTTTTGCCTATTCCGACGATATTCGTAGCGAGGCGTTGCTTCAGTCAGCAAGCGCCGCACGCGCCATCAGTCGCGATGGTTCGCAATCGAATGCGGGCCAGCGAATTATCGTGCCCGGCCGTGAACTGTATGCCCCGATCGATCCGATTGAAATGATGCGGCCGGAAGAAAAAATCAGCATCCTTCGCGAAATCGATGTCTTCATTCGTGCACAGGATCCGCGTGTAAAGCAAGTCATCGTCAGTTTGGCCGGTGCGGTGGATACCGTTTTGATTGCCCGTAGCGACGGAATTCTCGCATCGGATATTCGACCGCTGGTGCGCTTCAATGTCCAGGTGATCGTCGAAGAAAACGGACGTCGCGAATCCGGTTATGCCGGCGGCGGCGGACGCTTTGCCTACGACGAATTATTTTCCAATTCGCGCCCGCAGGACATCGCGAAAGAAGCGCTTCGACAAGCCCTGGTCAATCTTGATGCCGATGATGCACCGGCAGGCACGATGACTGTCGTATTGGGCCCGGGTTGGCCGGGCGTACTCTTGCATGAAGCGGTTGGGCACGGGCTTGAAGGCGATTTCAACCGTAAGGGCACTTCGGTTTACGCCGGAAGAATTGGTGAGCGCGTTGCGGCACCTGGCGTCACCATTGTCGATGACGGCACTTTGTCGGGACGGCGCGGTTCATTGAACGTCGATGATGAAGGCACGCCAACACAGTGCACCACGCTGATCGAGGACGGCATTCTGCGCGGTTACATGCAAGACAGCTTGAACGCGCGGTTGATGGGTGTTGCCCCGACCGGCAATGGCCGTCGCGAAAGTTTCGCCAATATGACCATGCCGCGCATGACCAATACCTACATGCTGGGCGGCAATTATGTGCCGGAAGAAATTATTGCGTCGGTAAAAAAAGGTTTGTATGCGCCGAACTTCGGTGGTGGCCAGGTCGATATTACCTCCGGCAAATTCGTGTTTTCTGCCAGTGAAGCGTATCTGATCGAAAACGGAAAAATTACCCGTCCGGTGAAAGGAGCCACCTTGATCGGAAATGGCCCGGAAACCATGAACCGCGTCAGCATGATCGGTAACGATTTGAAACTCGACGCCGGTGTGGGTGTTTGCGGTAAAGACGGTCAAAGCGTGCCAGTGGGTGTCGGTCAGCCAACATTGAAAATCGATGCGATGACGGTGGGCGGTACGCAGGCTTAAAAAATTGCCAAGCTATTTTTGTGGGAGCTGGTTTACCAGCGATTAGGTTTTTCAGAGTACGACAATCTGAAACAGAGCATCGCTGGTAAACCAGCTCCCACAGGATCAGGATTCTTAGGACAACTCATCGTCATGATGATCTTCATTCATCAACTCGCGCAAGTCGCGAAATAAATCACGAAAGGCATGCGGCGGTTTATTTTTCAGCTTTTCTTCCTTGGCATTGCGAGCCAATTGACGAAGATGTTGCCGGTCGGCCGTCGGGTATTCATTTAATAGTTCGGCAAGTGCTGCATCACCTTCATTAATCAGCCGGTCGCGCCAGGCTTCAACCCGGTGCAGGGACGCGGTTTCCTGACGTGCCTTGTTCTTGTCGAAATCCAGTGCCTCGCGAATGGCGACCAGCACTTCTTCCTCCTGACGACGCAGTTGTTTGGCAAGAAATTGCATTTGGCGCTTACGGGCAATCTGCGCAGTGATTTTCTTCGACTCGAGGGTGAGTGCGATTAACTCGGCACTCATCGGCAGCGCATGAATGCGGGATTCGTTTTGCTCGATCATCTTGCTTGCCAGTTCCAGAACGGCGAGTGCTTCCCGGCGTTCTTCGCTACGGCTCGGGCCTAGATATTCGCCGGTTTCTTCATCAACGCCGCGCATGTGGGTTCTCGTGGGTGCCTTAATCCTGCATAGTATGCGGATGAATACTGTTATCGACAAATCAAAACCCCAGTCACAGGGCAGCCATGCCGATTATTTAAGTGAATTAGCCGAGCAGGTACTGGCTCTGTGCAAACAGCAGGGCGCCGATCAGGCCGAAGTTTCCCTGAGCGAAGACAGCGGGCTTTCGGTCAATGTGCGCGTGGGAGAGGTGGAAACGGTTGAACGTACGCAGGACCGCGGCGTTGCCGTGACGGTGTATTTCAATCAATGCAAAGGCACCGCCAGTACTGCCGACATCCAGTTATCCAGTCTGAAATCCACAGTCGAGCAAGCCTGTGCCATTGCCCAATTCACCGAAAAAGATACGGCCTCGGGGTTGGCGGATGCCGATCGAATGGCGAAGGTTTTTCATGATCTGGATTTATGGCATCCGCATGCCATTTCTGCCGATCAAGCCGTTGAAATGGCATTGCAAACAGAATCGGCGGGACGCGAATTTGATCGCCGCATTTCAAACTCCGACGGCGCCAGCATGAGCCATGGCGACAGCGTTGCCGTCTATGCCAACAGCCACGGGTTTATGGGTGCCGAACGCAGCACGCATTTCTCGCTCAGTTGTTCGCTAATTGCCGGTGCCAACGATGCCATGCAACGCGACTACTGGTATTCCAGCGCGTTGCGTTATTCCGATCTCGAGGCGGCCAGTGCCATCGGTAAGCAAGCCGCAGAGCGAACCTTGCGACGACTGAATCCGCGCAGCATCGATACCGGCAATTATCCGGTACTGTTTTCTGCCGAAACGGCGCGTAGTTTGATCGGTCATTTTCTCGGTGCGGTTTCCGGCGGTGCGCTCTATCGTCGTGCCAGTTTCCTGCTGGATTCACTGGACACTAAAATTTTCCCGGAATGGTTTTCCCTGCTTGAACAGCCGCATATCCAGCGTGGGTTTAGATCGGCCAATTTCGATGCGGAAGGGGTTGCAACAACCGACAGCCGGCAAAAAAGTTTGGTAACTGTGAACGATCGAGGCAACAGTCAGTTCTGTCAGAGTAGCCAGCACGTCAGCAGGACTGAGGTCATAAGCTGAGGCTTCGACCAAACACCGGCCAAAATAGTCTACACCAAATAACTCTCGCCCAGTAGATTTCGGCGGTGGTTGGCGGAAAAACTCCTCGGCGAGCCAATCCTCGACTAAAGCTTGACAGGGAGTTCCTTGAGCTGCCCAAGCTCCACCTTCGTCGATCGTCTTAGTTCCATCAGAGAAGTGCTCGACTGCCAAATCTAACAGGGAATTTGCCGGGCCTGTATCCCAACCTAAGATCCCATTCCCAAAACTAGAAATCTCAAATTCATCCTTGTCTCCCCCCTTTCCCCTGGCCGGAAGATAGGTAACATTGCCAATTCCGCCCAGATTTTGGATGCAGAGACGGAGGTTCGATTCGGCCAGCAGGCAGGCATCAACTATCGGGACTAAGGGTGCTCCTTGACCTCCTGCTGCAATGTCTGCCGATCGAAAGTTACTCACAGTAGTAATGCCTGTTAACTGCGCAATTAGCG
>JAYWIC010000181.1:0-7441 GCA_043789195.1 Arenimonas sp.
CCAGTGCGATCTGGCGACGCAAATCTCGTAGGCGGTACTCGGAAATCGGCACGCCATCCAGAAGAATTTGCCCGTGGGTAGGTTCATAAAAACGTGGCAATAATCGGATAAGCGTGGATTTGCCACTGCCTGACCTGCCGACAATAGCGGTTACCGTGCCGGGTTTCGCGACAAAGCTGACATCGTTCAAGGCTTGACTGGCCTGATTTGAATATCGCATCGACACATTGCGAAATTCGATAGTACCGCCGGCACGGGATAACTCCACCGTGCCAGTATCTGGCTCTTCGGGTTCATCGAGTACGGCAAACAGACGCTCGGCGGCGGCAATACCTCGTTGAATCGGGCTTTGCACATTGGTAATGCGTTTAAGCGAAGGTAGCATCGCCATCATGGCCAGAATAATCGCGACAAAAGCACCGGCTGTCAGGTTATTGGCGGCGGCTTCACGTCCGGCAACAATCAAAATAATGGCCAATGCAATCGCGGCAAGTAATTGCACTGCCGAGGAAGCCGATGCACGCGTCACTTCGACTTTCAAGCTGAGCCTGAGATTTTTATTTGCCAGCGCGGTGTAACTTTCATTGGCCTTGGTCTGTGCGCCGTAAATTTTGACTTCCTGCTGTGCCGCCAGGGTTTCTTCGGCGCTATGCGCCAGATTGGCGACGCCTTCTTGAATGCTACGATTCAAGCGGCGGTAACGACGACTCACGTAGGCCGAAATACTGGCAATCAAAGGTGCCACCACGACCATGGTCAGCGTCACGATCGGGCTGTAAAAAAGCATGACAGCCAGCTGGCCGATGATACTGAGTGTGTCGGTGACGACGACCTTGATGGCCTCACTGGTCGATTGATTGACAGATTCGGTATCGTAATTCAAACGCGACACCATCATTGGCACCGGTTCGTTGTCGAAGCGGGAGCTTGAAATATGCAGATATTTTTTCAGAACCGCCGTACGCAAATCGCGGACCACGCTTCTGCCCGAACGGGCCATGCCGTAATCGGTAATGAAAGTTGCCATGCCACGGACGAGAAATAATCCGACAATGGCCAAGGGAAGCGTCAGTTGCACTTCCGGGTTTTGCGCGATGATGGTTTCATCAACGATGGGTTTCATCAGCCAGGTGAAATAGGCGGCGCACAAGGCTTCTACGGTCATCCCGAAAAAACCCAGGAACAAATAGAACCGATACTGTTTTGCATACCCGAGCAAGCGTTTGTAAATTTGCCAGGGCGTGGCTTCTTTTTTTACAGATACCGTCATTGTTGTTTTTTCTTGTCTGGCGTGGTGGCAATGGATAATTTTACAAAACCCAACTGACCCAGTGCATCCATGGCGGTAATCACGGATTGATGCGGGGTCCGGGCATCGGCACGGAGCACTACCGGCATGCTGCGATCTTGCCCTGCGACAGCAACGATGGCTTCCTTGAGTGACTGAACATCGGTTCGCAGCACTTCGTTATCGCCAATGAAATAACGCCCTTGCGAATCAACGATAAGATTCAAGGGCTCACCCGGATCTTGCTTGGCAACTGCCTGAGCCGTCGGTAACTGTAACTTCATCGTACTGCGCTGGTTGAAAGTCGTGGTCGCGACGAAAAAGACAATCAATACGAAAATGACATCGATCAATGGAATCAGATTGAGTTCGGGTTCACTATCATCCAGTCGGGATTTAAGCTTCACGCCTGATCATCCCCGGGTGGCAGGTCGGAAATCCGGTTGTCGAGAACATCCATCAGAGCGATGGCCTGCTTTTCCATGTCAATGACATATTCATTGATCAGTCCGCGGAAATAACGGTAAAACATCAAAGTAGGAATCGCCAAAATAATGCCGCCCGCCGTGCTGACCAAAGCCTGCCCAATACCACCGGCCAGCTGATTGGCATCGCCCACGCCTGTTTTCAGAATCATCATGAACATTTGGATGATCCCCAGCACCGTGCCCAGCAAGCCGAGCAATGGCGCAACACCGGCAATCGTGCCCAGGGTGTTCAGGAACTTCTCTAACTGGTGCACGACGTGACGACCGACATCTTCAACCCGCTCTTTCATCATTTCACGAGGCTTGTGACGCATATCGAGCGCAGCGGCGAGTAATTCGCCCAGTGGCGAATTGCGACGTAAAACTTCAATATGCTTTGCGTCCAGTTCACGGTCACGCGCCCATTCGCGAACTTCGACACCCAGACCGGGCGGGAAGACTTCCTTGCGGCGCAGGCTCCAGAATCTTTCGACAACGATGGCCATTGCGATGATCGCCAGCAAGATGATGGGAATCATCACCGGGCCGCCAGATTTAATCAGCTCAAACATCCATTCACCTATCCGTGATTACTGCCTAATAGAATAGCCTGACTCGGCACGTTGCGGGGCATGCCAATATCGTGCAGCGTCTTGGCGTCGAATAGCACGCCAATCCAGTCCATTTTTGTTCATGCGAGTGCGCATCCAACCATGCCGCGGGCTTGTCGCCAATTCAATGCGGCGCTGTTGATAGCGATCCAGTACGCTGGCTCTGGGATGGCCAAATCGGTTATCTGCTCCGCTGGCAATCAATGCGACAGAGGGGCTAACGGCATCAAGAAAGTCAGGGCTTGATGAAGTTTCACTACCATGGTGGGGCACCAGTAACAGATCGGCATCAATTCTGACTGCCTGTTCCTTGACCAATCGGTATTCGATTTGTTTGCCGATATCGCCCGTCAGGAGCGCAACACGGCCCCCCGCTTCAATGCGTAACACACAGGAGCTTTCATTCGCCAAATAAGGGAAAAAGGCCGGCGGGTGCAGAAATTCGAAATTTACCCCATCCCATTGCCACTTTTCCTCTCTCAGGCATGGGGAGATTTTTGTTTTCAGCGAACCCTCCGATGCGATAACGGTGGCCGCCGGGTAGGCTTTTTGAACCGAAGCCAGACCACCGGCATGATCGCTATCGCCATGGCTGATGATGATTTGATCCAGATGCCCGATACCGACGGCGTGCAAGGCAGGAACAACGACTGACTGGCCGGCATCGAACCCGCCCAGCTTTGCTGGGCCGGCATCATAGAGCAAGGCATGATTGCTTGTCGTCACCAACACAGACAAACCTTGCCCTACATCGATGACGGCAATGTCCACTTCGTTGTATCGAGGAGAATCCAGATTGGGGAATAGCAAAGGCAAAAACAGGAATATGGCCAGCCATTTTCCGGGCATCGCTTTGGGCAGCAGCAAAATGAACGCGCCAGCCATTGCCAGTGACAAATTCACTAAATTCGGCTCTGGCAACCACACCAATGCCTGTGGCCAGGCACTGACTTTATCCAGACACCACCAAAGCAATTGCATTGCACCAGCACTCAACTGCCAGAAAAAAGCGGCCGTGCCCAGATGTACCGATGAAAACAAAAGCCCAAGCAATGCCAGTGGCACGACGATCAAACTAATCCAGGGAATGCCGACAAGATTGGTTATCGGGCCCAACAGCGAGGTTTCACCAAAGAACCATATCGACAGTGGCAGCAGGCCCAGCAAGGCAATCCATTGGGACTGGAAAAACATTTTTATCTGTTGCCACCGAGTCAAGCCTGCCTGCCCGGTATTGGACGGCAAGCACCAGACTAACCAGGCAACGCCCACGAAACTGAGCCAGAAACCGGGAGCTAAAACGGCTAACGGGTCATATATCAATATTGCGATGAGCGCCAAAGCCAGCGATTGTGAAATTCGAATGGGTCTTCTGGAAAGTTTTGCCACGGCGACGACGGCAATCATCAGAAATGTTCGCCACGTCGGCAAGGCAAAACCTGCCAAGGCCGTGTAGGAAAACGCCAGCAGCATGGCAGACAACGCCATGCTTTGCTGTCGTGGCCAAATTCTGCCGAGCCGTGGAAACAGAAAATAAAACAAGTAGCAACAAAGCGCGGCGAATCCCGCCACGAGCCCGACATGAAAGCCCGAGATGGCGATCAGGTGCGTTAGTCCCGTGGCACGAAGCGTTTGCCAATCCTCATCGCTCAATTGCCGTGTGTCCCCTAGTGCCAGTGCTTGTACGAAGCGTGATTGGTCATTGGGAACTTGGGCTTGAATCTTTTGCGAGATCGACTCACGCCAGTGATCAATCCCCTCGCCTTTTTTCAGGCGTTTATGAAAGCCATTGCTTTTGACATTGCCGGTAGCAGCAATATTTTGTTCGATGGCTCGCCGTTCAAAGTCAAAACCACCGGGATTTAGCAGGCCACGGGGCGCTCTAAGCCGGACCTGCATTTTCCAGTGACTGCCTGCTTGTAATCCGGGGGCGTCTCCATACCAGCTTAATCTGATTTTTTTACCGATAAGTTTTTCATTGGTACTTTCATGGATGCGAAATTCGAATCGAACACTGTCTTGATCATGTAATGGAAGGCCTTCAACTTGCCCCGTCACCGTGACTTCGATACTTTCGGACAACCTTTGCGACAGAGCCCAGTCGCCATGGAGATTCGCAAGCGCCACACCCAATAAAAAGACCGAGAGACAGCGAAGATAGTTTTCGTTTTTCCACCAGCACCATGCACCCGCAAAAGCACTGATGACCGACAACCACAACGGAAGCAAATTGTCCCAGTTTTGAACCCAGCAAATGCCTAGCAATAAAAATGCCGCCACCGACAAGCCCACGGGTGGCATTTTTGTATTGAACCCGGATGATTTGTAGGGGCGATCCACTATGGTCGCCCTTCATGGTGCAGCTTCATTAGTCGCTATGTGTCAGGTCGCTGAGTTGCCCTTGCGTCAACTCCAGCGTACGTCCCAGTTTTGTCGCCAGACGCCGGTCATGAGTCACTAACACTAAAGCGGTGCCTTGTTCGCGATTGAGCTCGAGCAATAAATCGAAGACGCCCGCTGCCGTTTTTTCATCCAGATTGCCAGTGGGCTCGTCACCCAACACGCAGGCTGGTTTCGTGACGAGCGCCCTTGCAACGGCACAGCGTTGTCGTTCACCACCTGAAAGTTCACCCGGTTTGTGATGCAGACGATGCGACAGCCCGACGCGTTCGAGTAAAACCTGCGCCTCTTTTTTTGCAAGCGAGACTTTTTCTCCGCGAATAAGCAAGGGCATCATCACGTTTTCAAGCGCCGTAAACTCCGGCAACAAGTGATGAAATTGATAGACAAAACCCAACGCCCTGTTTCGTAAATCACCGCGGGCGGTTTCCGATAATCGGGAAATGATTTGACCTGCCACGATCACTTCGCCGGAGGTCGCAGAGTCCAGGCCGCCGAGTAAATGCAGCAAAGTACTTTTACCTGCCCCCGAAGCACCAACAATCGCCACGGTTTCGCCAGCCGTGACCGAAAGCTTCAAGTTATCGAATACAGGGGTGGTCAGATTACCTTCCGAGTAGGTTTTACCCAGGCCTTTGGCCTCCAGCACGATGTTTGACATGGGATTACTCATAACGAAGTGCCGATGCCGGGTCAGTACGCGATGCGCGCCAGGCAGGATAGATAGTCGCCAATAAACACATGACGAACGCGACACCCGCGATCAAACAAATATCGCTCGCCACAACATGCGTTGGTACCCCACTGATGTAATAGACATCGGAAGGCATTAACTCGCTGCCAGTGATACTTTCGATAAACTTAACGATGTGTGAAAGGTTGAGTGATAACAGCACGCCGAGCAGGACACCAATACCAATCCCCATCAAACCAATGACCATTCCTTGAATCATGAATATTTGCATGACGCTGGCCGGGGACAGACCAAGAGTGCGCAGGATGGCGATGTCCGATTGCTTGTCTTGCACCACCATGACGAGTGAGGAGACCAGAGTGAAGGCAGCCACTAGTATTACCAGCGACACCACGATGAAAATCATGGTTTTTTCCATCTTCAAGGCGCGAAAAAAATTGGCGTGATCGCCGGACCAATCGCGCACCCGGAAATCACCTTTCATCTGGTCGGTCAAATCTCTCGCAACTTCCCACGCGTTGAACATATCGGTAAGACGCAAACGTACGCCGGTAACGCGGTCATCCATGCGGCCCATGCGCTGCATGTCCTGCATATGGACCAGTGCCAGGCCAAAGTCATATTCCTGTGCACCTGCTTCGAAAATGCCAACGACATTGAAGCGTCGCATTTTCGGCAAAATACCCACTGGCGTCGCATTGCGTTCCGCTATGAGCATGGTGACTTTGTCACCGATGCGCACACCCAAATACTGGGCAAGTTCGGTGCCTAAAATGATGTTGAACTCTCCGGGTTTCAAATCCGTGAGTTTTCCTTCCTTCATTTTTTTGTCGAGGTCGGACACTTTCGGCTCCTGATCCGGCAATATGCCGCGAATCATGGCGCCCTGGTCTTCCAGTGCCTGCAGCCAGGCTTCACGTTCCACATAAGGCGCTGCGCCTAATACGCGCTTGTCGGCTTCGGCGATCTTCACCGCTTTTTGCCAATCCTCCAGCGGGCCGTCGAATCCGGAAATGGTTGCATGCGATACCGTGCCTAAAATCCGGTTTCGCAATTCTTCCTGGAAGCCGGTCATGACAGCGAGTGTCGTGATTAATGTCATCACGCCGACAATAATTCCGAGGATCGAGGCAAAAGAAATAAAGGAGATGTATCCGTTGCGACGCTTTGCTCGCAAATAACGCAGTCCAATGGCTAAGGCTAAAGGTTGAAACATTTCAATCCAAGGTTAAGGGCGTAGCTGCTACCAAACGTAGCGATCTTCGCTCGCTGCAGGTGATGTTGTCTGGCAGGAATACAAAATAGCGATTCTGCCGGGAGCCATCCAGGGCACTTATTATCCACAATGGTCCTTGTTGATGACATCTTGGCTGCGTTAAGGACTCTGCAAGGTGATCAAAGTTCAAGCTGACCTGATCATCACCCGCCCGCCAAAACAGGCTGCAAGAAGGGCTCAGGCGTAGTTTGCTGATTTTAAGTGCTGTCCCGTAGATCAGCAGCCAACAAAGCGGAATAGTAAAATACCAAGCTAGTGCGCTGATTGCTGCCGATAAAATCGCCAGAAGCATCAATACCAACAGCGTCACTTGAAGATATTTAGACGGCCGCCAATCAAGGCGGCAATGCCGTAATGGTTTGGATAAGATCATTCAGTGCTGCGTCCCCGGGCGGCTCGCGCCCCATAAACCAGGCCCACAGCTTATCGTCTTCGCAATCGAGCAAACGTAGGAAAACATCACGCTCATGGGTAGGGGCTTGCTGGAATCGCTGATCCAGATACCGCAGCATCAACTGATCCAGTTCACGCATACCGCGACGGCAACGCCAGCGTAGACGTTTGATTTCAGGGTCGAGTTCTTCAGTCATTTCAAGATACCGAGTGCCAATACGATCCACATTCCCAGTAGCACCCAAACGCTGGTAAAAAACACATAGAAACGGTGCATGACTTTGTTATAACCACATTGAATAACGCTGTGAA